>JBNLVK010000106.1:0-22676 GCA_050618055.1 Myxococcota bacterium | reverse complement strand
CCCGGCGTGCGGCCGATCGATCCGGCGCCCGAGGCGCTGGTCTCGCCCTGCGACGGATTCTGGGGCGCCAGCGGCCGGGTCGAAGAGGGGGAGCTCCTCCAGGTGAAGGGCCGCCCCTACTCGCTGGCCGCCCTGCTGGGCGACGCCGAGCAGGCCCGGCGCCTGGAGGGCGGCGCCTTCGCCACCTTCTACCTCTCGCCGCGGGACTACCACCGCTTCCACATGCCCTGCGACGCCACCCCGGTCGCCGCCCGCCACCTGCCGGGCACGCTGCTGCCGGTGAATGGGCTGGGGCTCCACGGCGTCGACGGCCTGTTCGCCGGGAACGAGCGCATCGCCGCGAGCTTCGTGCTGCCCGGCGGCGGCGAGCTGGCGATCGTCGCGGTGGGCGCCACCAACGTGGGCAAGGTCCGGGTGACCTTCGACGACCTGACCACCCAGACCGGCCGGGGCCCCGAGGCGCGCCGCTACGTCGACGCCCGCCCGCTGGCGAAGGGCGAGGAGTGGGGACGCTTCGAGTTCGGCTCGACGCTCGTGCTGGTGGCCGCTGCGGAGGCGCTGCGCCTCGAGCCCGAAGAGCCCGACCGGGTGCTGCGCCTCGGCACGCGCATCGGGACGCTGCTCTAGCGCGGAGCGGCGGCGGCGATCTCGCGGCACAGCCGGGCCAGGGCGCGGCTCATGGCCGCCGCCTGGGCCTCGTAGCCGGTGCCCTGGTACGCCTCGGCGATGCGCGCGATGCGCTCGACCTTCGCCGCGCCCCGGCGCAGCTGCCAGCGCGCCACCAGCTCGACCGGACCCCCACGCGGTCCGTCGAAGCGGTAGACGTCGAGCTGGAGCTCCAGGTCCACGCCGCGCGGATCGCGCCAGGGGTGGAGCTGGAGGCGATCGCTGCCGAGCAGCGCGCCCAGGTTCGAAAGCACCACCCGCGGCACCGCCTCGGACAGCGGCTCGCCCCAGCGGTCGAACTCGGCCAGCTCGAGGGCGTTGGCACCGCGGCGGGTCACCATCTGCGGGCGGTCCAGGTACTTGGCCAGGCGCGTGGGACCCATGCCCAGTCCGGGACCGTCGGTCGTCTCGGGCGCGGGCTCGAGGGGCGCCAGCACGTAGAAGCGCGACGGCGGCGTCGGACCGCCGATGGTGGGACAGCCGGTGCCGGCCAGCGCCAGCAGCACCAGCCCGCACAGCCCGCCCCGCGCAAACGCCCGTCGACCTCTCATCGCCCGCCCCCCTTGCCGGAGAGCAGCGACTCCGGGTTGCGCTCCAGCGTCTCGGCCAGCACGCGCATGGCGCGCATGGCGTCGGTGGCCTCGCGCAGCAGCTCGTTCAGCTCGTAGCGCAGCTCCGACTCCTCGGAGAGCGCGCCCAGCGAGCCCCGCGCCTCCTGGAGCGCCAGGTTCGTGTTGTCGAGGGTCTCGTCGAGCCGCTCCACCACGTGGCCCACGCGCCGGTCCGTGCGCCGGATCGCGCCGCGCAGGTCGGCGACGGCGGCGTTCAGGCCCGCCAGCGCCTGGTGGGTGTCGTCGGCGTTCAGCAGCTTCCCCGCCCCCTCGAGCGTCTCGTTCAGGTTCTCGACGATCTCCTCCAGCGGCAGCTCGCCCAGCCGCTCGAGCACCCGCCGCGCCGAGCGCGTCACCATCTCGAAGGGCGTGGGAATCGTCGGGATCTCCAGCACCGACGGGTCGCCGCCCACGAAGATGGGCGGCTCGTCCGGGTGGAAGTCGAGCTGCACGAACAGCTGGCCGGTCACCAGGCTCTGCCACTGGAGCTGGGCGCGCAGGCCGTTCTCGATCAGCAGGCGGTAGCCCTCGGCCTCCGCACCGGGCCGGGGCATGTCGTCGCCGATGTCGATGGCTCCCTCCTGGAGCTCGGCGTAGACGGCGATGCGCGTCTCCACCCGGTCGAAGCGGCGCTGGAGCGAGGCCCGGATGTCGGTGACCGTGCCCAGCGGGACGCCCCGGAAGGTGACCGGCGCGCCGACCCGCAGACCGCTCAGGTCTCCCCCGAAGAACATGACGTAAGTGGTCGTATTCCGGAACAAAGCTCCGCTGCCAAAGGCCATGATGCCGACCACCAGCAGCACCACCGCCCCCACCACGAAGCCGCCGATGAAGGCCGGATTGGCGCGTCGGCTCACGTGGAGCTCCGGTTCAGGAAGCGGCGCACCCGCGGATCCTCGCTCTCGTCGCGCAGGCTGCGGGGGTCGCCGGTCGCGATCATCGTCTTGGCCTCCGCGTCCAGGAACACGCTGTGGGTCCCGATGGCGAAGATACTCGACAGCTCGTGGGTCACGAGCACGACCGTCGCGCCCAGGGAATCGCGCAGCTCGAGGATCAGCTCGTCGAGCCGCATGGAGCTGATCGGGTCCAGGCCCGCCGAGGGCTCGTCGAAGTAGAGGATCTCCGGGTCGAGGGCCATGGCGCGGGCCAGCCCGGCGCGCTTGTGCATGCCGCCGCTGATCTCGGCCGGGTAGTAGTCCTCGAAGCCGGCCAGGCCCACCAGCGCCAGCTTGAGCGACGCGATCTCGGCGATCTCGGCGGGGCGCAGGTCCGTGTACTCCTGGAGCGGCAGCGAGACGTTCTCGGCCAGCGTCATCGAGCTCCACAGCGCCCCGCCCTGGTAGAGCACGCCGAAGCGGCGGATCAGCTTCTCGCGCTCCGCCGCGTCGGCCTGCCAGTAGCCCACGCCCTCGTAGTAGACGTCGCCCTTCACCGGCTCCTTCAGGCCCACCATGTGGCGCAGCAGCGTGGTCTTGCCGCAGCCGCTGCCGCCCATCACCACGAAGATGTCGCCGCGGCGGATCTCGAAGGACAGGTCCCTCTGGATGACGAAGTCGCCGTAGGCCATGGTGAGGTCGCGCACCTCGATGTGGACGGGGGCGTCGCTCACTAGATGCCCAGCACTTCGAAGATCAGGGTGAAGAAGGCGTCGCTCACGATGATCGCGACGATGCCGGTCACCACCGCCGAGGTGGCGGCGAGGCCCACCGCCGACGAGCTGGTGCCGCACTGGAGTCCGCGCAGGCAGCCGGACACCGCCACCAGCACGCCGAACACGGCGCTCTTGACCAGGCCCACGCCCAGGTCGGTCAGGTCCACGGCGCCCACGGTCTGGTCCCAGTAGAGCACCGGCGAGAGGTCGAGCATCACGACGCCCACCAGCGCGCCGCCGACGATGCCCAGCAGGTCCGAGTAGATGCAGAGCAGGGGCATCATGGCCGCCAGCGCGATCATGCGCGGCAGCACCAGGAAGTCCTGGGGCGAGAAGCCGGAGGTCTGGAGCGCGTCGATCTCCTCGTTCACGCGCATGGTGCCGATCTGGGCGGCGAAGGCGGCGCCGGTGCGGCCGGCCATGATGATGGCGGTCATCATGGCGCCCATCTCCCGGGCCATGGCCAGCCCCACCAGGTCGGCCACGTAGATGCCGGCGCCGAACTGGCGCAGCTGCACTGCGCCCACGAACGCCAGGATCATGCCCACCAGCACGCTGATCAGCGACACGATCGGCAGCGCGTTCGCCCCGCACTCCTGCACCGTGAGCCACAGGTCGACCCGCCGGAAGCGCGCGCGGCCGGTCAGCAGCCGGCCGAAGGAGAGCGTGGTCTCGCCCAGGAACTCGAGCATCTCCCGGGCCCCGCTGCCCAGCTCGCCGACCGATCGCCCCACCCGCGTCAGGAAGGGCTCACCGGCACCGTGGCGGCGCGCGCCCTCCACCTCGGGGACGCCGGTGGCCAGGTCGAGCAGGCGGTTCACGCCCTCGGGCAGGCCGGCCGCGTCCGACTCCAGCTGCTCGCGCTCGCTCCACTCGCGCAGCTTCAGCAGGAAGGTGAGCAGCACGCTGTCCCAGGCCTCGAGGCCTTCGGCGTCGTAGCGGCTGCGGCGCGCGCCGCGGGCCGCGGCCTCGCGGAACACCTCGCTGGCGGCGGGCAGATCGGCCCCGACCGTCCAGCGCCCTCCCAGCCGCACCAGCAGCGTGCCGTCGGCCGGCGAGTCGAAGGAGAGCCGGCTCACGGGCGCCCGGCCGCATCCGTGCGGCCCAGGGCCCGGCCCACCATCTCGTAGACGTCCTTCGAGAGCTTCGGCGCGTCGGCGATGCGCTCGAGCTCGGCGCGCATGCGCTCGCGGCGGCCGGCGTCGTAGCGGCGCCACTGGCTGAAGAGCGACACCATGCGCGAAGCGACCTGGGGGTTGATCGGGTCGAGGGCCAGGGTGACGTCGGCCAGGAAGCGGTAGCCCGCGCCGTCCGCCGCGTGGAAGCGCACCGGGTTGCCGCCGGCGAAGCTGCCCACCAGCGCGCGCACCCGGTTCGGGTTGGTGAGCGAGAAGTCCTCGTGGCGGTAGAGCTCCTGCACCCGCGCCAGGGTGTCCTCCCGCGACGACACGGCCTGGAGCGCGAACCACTTGTCGAGCACCAGCGGATCGTGGCGCCAGGCCGCGTAGAAGGCGTCGAGCGCCCGCGTGCGCTCCGCGCCGTCCAGGTCGACCAGGATGCGCAGCGCCGCCTGGCGGTCGGTCATGTTGTCGGCCGATTCGAACTGGGCGAAGGCGGCAGCGCGGTAGCGCTCGTCGCCGCCGGCCACGCCGTAGCGCAACGCGGTGGCGCGCAGCCGCCGCCGGTCGATGGAGGCCTTGTCGATGCGGTACGGACCGTCCGGCGCCGTCGCCTCGAAGGTGGCCGCGAAGGCGTCGCGGTGGGCGCGCGCCAGCTCGGCCACCGCCCGCTCCCGCGCCGCGTGGATCGCGTCCACGTCGACCGGGTCCATCTCCTGGGCGAGCACGCGCTCGTCCGGCAGCGTCAGCGCCAGCGCCTTCAGCGATCCGTCGAGGTCCGGATCGCCGAGAAGCCGGCCGAAGGCCTCGACGAAGAGCGGATCGAGACTCGGCTTCTCGCCGCGGCCGAGCGCGGCCGCCATCTCCAGCAGCAGGTCGCTGGCCAGCTCCTGGCCCGCGTCCCAGCGGTTGAAGGCGTCGCCGTCGCGGCCCATCAGGAACGCCAGGTCGCGACGCGAGCGCCGCGCCCGCAGCTTCACCGGCGCCGAGAAGCCGCGCAGCAGCGAGGGCACCGGCTCCGCGTCGACGCCGGTGAAGACGTAGCGCTGCTCCTCCTCCTCCAGCACCAGCACGCGCTCGTCGGCTCCCGGCGCGTCCTCGCCGGCCAGGGTGAGGGGCAGCGGCTCGCCCTGCGGCGAGAGCAGCCCCAGCCGGACCGGGACGGGCACCGGACCGCGCGGATCCCCCTCTCCCGCTCCCGGGTACGACTGGCGCAGCGTGAGCGCCCAGGTCTTCGAGGCCGCGTCCCATTCGCCCTCGGCCGCCAGCTCCGGCGTGCCGGCCTGGGCGTACCAGGCCTCCATGCCCGACAGGTCCGCTTCGTTGGCGTCGGCCATGGCCGAGCGGAAGTCGTCGCAGGTCACCGCCTGGCCGTCGTGGCGCTCGAAGTAGAGGTCCATGCCCCGGCGGAAGCCGTCGCGTCCCAGCAGCGTCTCGTAGAGGCGCACCACCTCGGCGCCCTTGTTGTAGACGGTGGCCGTGTAGAAGTTGTCCATCGAGATGTAGGAGTCGGGGCGGATCGGGTGGGCCATGGGGCCCGCGTCCTCGGGCATCTGCCCCGCCCGCAGCACCTTCACGTCCTGGATGCGCTTGACCGCCGCCGACGTCACGTCGGCGCTGAAGCGCTGGTCGCGGTAGACGGTGAGCCCTTCCTTCAGCGTCAGCTGGAACCAGTCGCGGCAGGTGACGCGGTTGCCGGTCCAGTTGTGGAAGTACTCGTGGGCGATCACCGCCTCGATGTCCTCGTACTCGTCGTCGGTGGCGGTCTCCGGGGCGGCCAGCACGTACTTCGAGTTGAAGACGTTGAGCCCCTTGTTCTCCATGGCGCCCATGTTGAAGTCGTTGACCGCCACGATCATGTAGACGTCCAGGTCGTACTCCAGGCCGAAGACGTCCTCGTCCCACTTCATCGAGCGCTGGAGCGCGCGCAGTGCGTGCTCGCAGCGACCCAGGTTCTCCGGCTCGACCCAGATCTCCAGGGCCACCTCGCGGCCGGAGCGGGTGGTGAAGCTCCCGGCGTGACAGCGCAGGTCGCCGGCCACCAGCGCGAACAGGTAGCAGGGCTTCGGGAAGGGATCCTCCCACACGACCCGGCGCCGCCCGTCGGCGAGCGCCTCGTCCTCCACCCGGTTTCCGTTGGAGAGCAGCACCGGGTAGCGCCCGGCGTCGGCCACGATGGTGGTGGTGTAGCGGGCCATCACGTCGGGCCGGTCGAGGAAGTACGTGATGCGCCGGAAGCCGTGGGCCTCGCACTGGGTGCAGAAGTTGCCGCTGGTCTTGTACAGGCCCGACAGCTCCGTGTTCTTCTGCGGCTCGATCTCGACCAGCGTCGAGAGCTCGAAGCGCGCCGGCGGCGCGTGGACGGTCAGGCTCTCGTCGTCCACGTGGTAGGCCGACCCCGCCAGCGCCTCGCCGTCGACGGCGATCTCCCGCAGCACCAGGTCCTCGCCGTCGAGCACCAGCGGCGGCGCGTCGCCCACCAGCGTCTCGCTGCGGCGGACCGCCAGCCGCGCGCGAACGAGCGTCTTGTCCTCGCCCAGCTCGAAGTGCAGATCGACCCGGTCGATGGTGTAGTCCGGCGGGCGGTAGTCGACGCGGAATACCTCGCGCGGCTTCTCGGTGCTCATGGCCTCCCTCTCCCCCGGTCGTCCCGGTCGTCGCCGTCGTCCAGGAGGGTACTCTCTCCGGGTGCTGTTCAACGACCGGGCCGGATCCATCCAGATCAAGAACGAGCGCGCGCTGCGGGCCATGCGCGACGCCGGGCGCCTGGCCTCGCGCTGCCTGGCCTGGATCCTCTCGGAGGTCCAGCCCGGCATGTCGACCCTGGACATCGACGACCTCCAGACCCAGTTCGCTCGCGAGCACGGCGTCACCCCGGCGCCCTACGGCTACCGGGGCTTCCCGAAGAGCATCTGCACCTCGGTGAACGACGTCATCTGCCACGGCATCCCCGACCGCCGGGTGGTGCTGCGCCCCGGCGACATCGTGGGCATCGACGTCACCCTGATCGTCGAGGGCTACCACGGCGACAACGCGGCCACCGTGCCGGTCGGACCGGTCGACGACGAGGCCGCCCGCCTGATGCGCACCACCCTGCTGGCCCAGCGGCGCGGCATCGAGGCGATCGCGCCGGGCGCGCGGCTCGGCGACATCGGCGCGGCCATCCAGGCGGTGGTCGAGCCGGCGGGCTTCTCGGTGGTGCGCGACTTCGTGGGCCACGGCATCGGCCGCGGCTTCCACGAGGAGCCCCAGGTCCCCCACTACGGCGTGGCCGGACGCGGCATCCGCCTGCGCCCGGGCATGACGCTGACCGTCGAGCCCATGATCAACGCCGGCGTGCCCGACGTCGAGATCCAGGACGACGGCTGGACCGCGCTCACCGCCGATCGCAGGCTCTCGGCCCAGTACGAGCACACGGTCGAGGTCACCGGGGACGGCGTGCGCGTGCTGACCGTGCAGAACGACGAGGGCGCCTGGGAGCCGCCGGGCCGCTGCGTCCTGCCCGGCTGGGAGGAAGGCTCCTAGGGAATGTCTGCACGAGCCGACTGCTCGGGCCATCCTTCTGGGATGACCCGAGCGAAACCGCTTCGTGCAGCGACTCCCTAGCGGGAGACCTCCTCCAGGTGCCGGACCAGGCGCGCGAGGTCGGCCTCGCGGGTCTCCGCTCCCAGGGTGAACGGCGGCTGCACCGGCAGTGCGTCGAGCGGCGCCGACAGCGGCACCTCCAGAAGCTCCTCGAGCGTCACGCCCTCGGCCAGCACCGGAACCACCGGGATCTTGCGCTCGAAGGCGATGCCCAGCTCGCGGCGCACCCAGTCGTCGGCGTCGTCCAGGCCGTGGGCCCGGGCGATCCAGCGGCGGTCGACCAGCGCGACCATCGCGCGGCAGCGTCGGGCGGCGGCCTCGACGGTCTGCTCGAAGCGCGCCGTGGCGGGGTCGGCGTCGTCCCAGTGCACGCGCTCGGCACCGAGGCGCCGGGCCAGGTCGTCGGCCAGGCGGCGCGCCCCGCCCGGGGACGGCCGACCGCGGCGATGGCTGACGAAGATGTCGGACATGACGCGGCGCCCCTGGGAGGTCGGTGAGCCGGCAGGCTGGCTGCCGGATTGTGCCGATTTCGGCACATCCCCAGGGTACGCGCCCTCCCGGGATCCGCCTAGAATGGAAGCGCGCCCGGCCCGGAGCAGGGATGTCGTCCACTCCGCGAGAGACGCTCTGGTACTTCGCGTACGGAAGCAACCTGGACCCCGGTACGTTCCTCGGTCGCCGCCGCATGCGACCCCTCGACGCCTGCTGCGCGCGACTCGACGGCTGGCGGCTGGTGTTCGACCTGCGCGTCGGCCCCGGCGAGCGCGGCGTCGCGAACCTGCTGCCGGACGCCGGCGCGTGGGTGCACGGCGTGGCCTGGGCGATCGGTCGGCGGCAGGCGGCCTGGCTCGACCTCACCGAGGGCGTTCCCCAGGGCGTCTACCGGCGCGAGGCCGTGCGTCTCGCGCGCGACGACGCAGGGCCGCTTCTCGCCTTCACCTACGTCTCCGAGCACCGCACACCGGACCGCAGGCCGTCGCAGCGCTACATGAACCTGCTGCTGCGCGGTGCGCGCCACCACCGCCTGCCCGACGCCTGGCTGACGCGGCTGCGCGCCGTTCCGCTGGCGGTCGACGAGCGGCAGGCGCAGGGGGAGCTCGACCTGGGTCGCTAGCGCGCGGGCTGCCGGCGGCGATCGGCTTCGCGCGGACCGCCCGGCCTCCTACACCAGGGCGTGCTCCGGCTCGTCGCCGCGCAGCACGGCGACCACCGCGTCCACACACAGCCGCCCCATGGCGTCGCGGGCCGCGAAGGTGGCGCTGCCGATGTGGGGCGCCAGCACGACGTTCTCGCAGTCGGCCAGACCCGGCGCCAGCGCCGGCTCGCGCTCGTAGACGTCGAGGCCGGCGCCGGCGATGCGGCCCGCCGCCAGCGCCCGCACCAGCGCCGCCTCGTCCACCACCGCGCCCCGGGCCGTGTTCACCAGGCAGGCCGTGGGCTTCATGCGCGCCAGCGCCGCCTCGTCGATCAGGTGGTGGGTCTCCGGGGTGTGGGGACAGTGCAGGCTCACGAAGTCGGACTCTTCGAGAAGCATCTCGAGGGAGACGAAGCGGGCGCCGAGCTCGCTCTCCCAGGCGGGCCTCGGGCTGCGCGAGTGCACCAGCAGCGGGCAGTCGAAGCCCCGCCGGAGCGTCGACGCCACGCGCCGGGCGATGCGTCCGGCGCCCACCAGGCCGACGGTCCGGCCGTAGAGCGCCTGGCCCCGGTGGAAGGTGGGCGTCCAGCCCGCGAAGGCGCCGCGCCGGGTCAGGCGATCGCCCTCGGAGATGCGCCGCGCGCAGTCGAGCAGCAGCCCCACCGCCACCTCGGCGGTCGCGTCGGTGAGCACCCCGGGCGTGTGGGCCACGCGCACGCCCAGGCGACGCGCCGCGTCCAGATCGATGTTCTCGAAGCCGACGGCGAAGGTCGAGACGACGCGCAGGCGGGGCGCCAGCGCCTCGAGCAGCGCGCCGTCGACCCGGTCGGCCAGCGTGCACACCAGCGCGTCGCAGCCGCCGGCCGCCTCGCGCAGCTCGGCCGCCGTGAGCACCCGGTCGTGGGGGTTCACCTCGATGCGCGCCTCCGGCAGCCGCTCCCGCAGCCGCTGGAGCGACGCTTCCGGCAGCGCCCGGCTGACGTAGACCCGGTGCGTCCCGGACACCGGGTCAGCGGGCGTCGCGGCCGACCGCGGAAGCGGGTGCGCGCAGCGGCTCGACCGTGGCCAGCGTGGGCGGCGGTCGCCGCCCCGTGAGCAGCCGCTTCAGATCCTCGAGGATCACGTAGCTCGACGGCACCAGGAACAGCGACACCACGCTGGCGAACACCACCCCGAAGCCCAGCGAGGTGGCCATCGGGATCAGGAAGGTGGCGGTGACGCTGCGCTCGGCCAGCAGCGGCAGCAGCCCGGCGAAGGTGGTCATCGAGGTGAGCACGATCGGCCGGAAGCGCGCCTCGCCGGCGGTGACCACGGCCTCCACCAGCGGCTGGCCGCGGTCGCGGCAGCTGTTGATGTAGTGGACCAGCACCAGGCTGGCGTTCACCACCACGCCGGAGAGCGCGACCACCCCGAACACCGACATCATGTTGAACGTCACGCCGCGGTGCAGTCCGATCACCGAGAAGAGGTTCAGGATCAGGTGACCGGCGATGGCGCCCACCAGCCCGAACGGGATCACCGCCATGATGATCAGCGGCTGCCCGTAGGAGCGCAGCGGGATGGCCAGCAGCGTGTAGATCAGCACTAGGGCGAACAGGTAGTTCTGGGCCAGCGCCGCCAGCGTCTCGCGCTGCTCGCTCTGCTCGCCCTCCAGCGTGTACGAGAGCCCGGGGTGGTCCTTCAGCAGCCGGGGAAGGAAGCCCGCCTCCAGGTCGGCGATCACCTGGCCCGCGTTGGCCCGGCTGGCGTCGATGTCGGCGGTGACGCGCACGATGCGCTGGCGATCCGAGCGGCGGATGCTCGCGTAGCCGCGGCCCTGCTCCGCCCGCGCCACCGCGTAGAAGGGCACCTCGCCGCCGGCCGGCGTGCGGATGCGCAGGTTCTCCAGGTCGATCAACGAGCGGCGCTGGTCGCGCGGGTAGCGGACCATCACCTTCACGTCGTCCCGCCCGCGCTGCACGCGCTGGGCCTCCTCGCCGTAGAAGGCCTGCCGCACCTGGCGCGCCAGGTCCTCGAGGGTCAGTCCCAGCGCCTCGGCCTCCGGCAGGATGGTGAGGGCGATCTCCTGCTTGCCGCCCTGGAACGAGTCGGCGATGTCGACCACGCCGTCGTAGGTGGCGAGCCGGGCCTTCAGGTTCTCGGCCGCGTGCTCCAGCATGTCCACGTCGGCCGCCTGGAGCTGCACGTTGATGGGGTCGCCCGCCGAGAACAGGCTGGCGTTGAAGGTCAGCTCCTCGACGCCGGCGATCGGTGGGGTGAGCTCGCGCCAGCGGACCTTGATGGCGTCGGCCTCGAGCGGCCGGTGGTCGCCGCTCTGGAGCTCGATGCTGACCTCTCCCAGGTGGCTGGCCGCCGACGCGTCCGACGCCCGGTTCGGCGGGCCGCCGCTGTCCGACTGGGCGCCCACCGTCGCCAGGACGTGACGCACCACCGGATCCTCGCCGCCGTATTCCTCGGAGAGCTGGGCCCGCAGCACCTCGGCCGCGCGCTCCACCTCCGCGACCGCCTCGGCGGTGCGCTCCACCGGCGTGCCCAGCGGCATGGCGACGCGGGCGGTGATGTAGTCGTTGGCCACCGCCGGGAAGAAGGTGAAGCGGAGGTGCCCCGCCGCCAGCAGCCCGACGGTCA
The DNA here is from genome assembly GCA_050618055.1 of Myxococcota bacterium. Classification (GTDB taxonomy): domain Bacteria; phylum Myxococcota_A; class UBA9160; order UBA9160; family SMWR01; genus CALDCK01. Next base: position 11,282 of record JBNLVK010000106.1, on the reverse strand, counting down.
GCATCAGCAGCACCACGCCGGTGGCGAGGGTCGCGTAGCGGTAGTCGATGGCGCGCTCCAGCGCCGGCCGGTAGCGCTCGCTCGACAACCGCTCCAGCGCGTCGGCGGCGCGACGCTGGATGCGCTTCCAGCGGGCGCCCAGGCCGCCGCCCTCGGCGCCGTCCTCGCCTTCCCTCTCCACCTTCATGTGACCCAGGTGGGCCGGCAGGATCAGCTGCGACTCGACCACCGAGAACAGCAGGCACAGGATCACCACGAAGGCGATGGCGGCGAAGACCTGCCCCAGCGAGCCGGGCGAGATCAGCATGGGCATGAAGGCGGCGACGGTGGTGGCGACGCCGAAGATCACCGGCACCGACACCTCCTGGGTGCCGCGGATCGACGCCTCCAGCGGATCCTCGTTCTTCTCCTGGTGACGGTGCACGTTCTCGCCCACCACGATGGCGTCGTCGACCAGCAGCCCCAGCACCAGGATGAAGGCGAACAGCGAGATCACGTCGATCGACACCGACGCCACCGGGAAGACCCAGAGCGCGCCCAGGAAGGCGATGGGAACGCCCAGGCTCACCCAGAACGCCAGGCGCAGGCGCAGGAAGAGCGCCAGCACCACGAACACCAGCACGAACCCGGTGCGCCCGTTGTCGAGCAGGATGTTCAGCCGGTCGCGCAGGTACTGGGCGCCGTCGCGCCAGACCGTCAGCTCCAGGCCGCCCGGCAGGCGCCCGATCGACCCCGCCGCGTAGCTCTTGACCTGCTCCACCAGGTCGAGCACGCGCTGGTCGCCGACCCGGAACACCTGGATCAGCACGGCCGGATCGCCGTCGAAGCGGGCGTAGATCTCGTCCTCGTCGAAGCCGTCCACCACCCGCGCCACGTCGCCCAGCAGCACGCGGGTGCCGTCCTCCCGCGTCACGACCACCAGCCGCTCGAACTCCTCGCCCACGTAGGCCTGGCCCCGGGCGCGCAGCAGCACCTCGCCCTCGGCCGCGCGGATCGATCCGCCGGGGCGGTCGAGGGAGCCGCGGCGCACGGCGGCGGCCACCTGGTCGAAGGTGATGCCGTGGCGCCGCAGCGACTCCTCCGGCACCTCGATGGAGATCTCGTAGGCCCGCGTCGCCTTCAGCTCCACCTGGGTGACGTCGGGCAGCGCCGAGATCTCGTCGCGGATGCGCTCGCCGTGGATCTTCAGCGCGCGCTCCGACGCCTTGCCGTGCAGCGCCAGCTGGAGCGCGTTCCGCCGCAGCGAGACGTGGCTGACGATCGGCTTCTCGGTGTCCTCCGGGAAGGTGTCGATGCCGTCGACGGCGTTCTTGATCTCGGACAGCGCGCGGTCGATCGGGTAGTCGGAGATCAGCTCGGCGGACACGCCACAGGCGCCCTCGCTGGCCGTGCTGGTGATCTGCTCGATGCCCTCGATCGACTGGATCTCCTCCTCGATGCGCACGCAGACGCCCTGCTCCACCTCCTCCGGCGCCGCACCGGGATGGATCACCGCCACCTGGACGATGTCGATCTCGAAGTCGGGGAACATCTTCTGGTGGATGCGCGGGATCGAGACCAGACCGCCGGCGATGAACAGCACCATCATCAGGTTCGCCGCGACGTGGTTCCGGGCGAACCATGCGATGGCGCCCTTCACGGGGCGGTGCTCGCCACGTCCGGCGGCGGATCGCCGGCCACGCGCACCGTCATGCCCTCGACCGCGCCGGGCAGCGGCGAGACGCAGACCCGCTCGCCCGCGGAGAGCCCGCCGCCGATCACCACGTCCTCGCGCTCGACGCGCAGCACGTCCACCTGGCGGAAGTGCAGGCGGTTGTCGCCGTCGATCACCAGCACGCGGTCGTCGCCCTGGAGGGCCACGCGGGGCAGCACCACCGCGTCGCCGACCTCGCGGCCCAGGATGTCGGCCTCGACGAACAGGCCCACCGACAGCGGCACGACCGCCTCGTCGCGCAGCCGCCCGTAGGGATCCTCGACGCGCGCCACCACGTTGACCGTGCGGCTGCGCGGATCGATCTCGCCCTCGGTGCGCACGATGCGGCCGGTCCAGGTGTGGGGCCGGCCGGCGAAGTCGGCGTGCAGCTCCACCGGCGGGCCGTCCTCGACGTCCGGGCTGCCGTTCTGGAAGCCGAGCGCGAGGTCGAGGTAGGAGAGCTCGCGGTCGGGCACCGGCAGGCGGACCTCGGCGTAGTCGACGGCGTAGACCCGGCCGAGCGAGGTGCCGCGGTTCACGAACTGACCCACGTCGACCCGCTTCTCGCGGACGCGCCCGTCGTAGGGCGCCTTGATCTCGGTGCGCTCGAGATCGCGCTCGGCCTGGTCGAGGCGCGCCTTCGCCTCGCGGAAGTTCGCCTGGGCCACGGCGTAGGCGTTCTCCGCGTCGTCGATGCGCGCCTGGCTGGCGATCGACTGGTTGGCCAGGCTGCGCTGGCGCTCGCGCTCCTTGGTGGCGCGCGACAGCTCGCTGCGGGTCCGCGCCAGGCCGGCGCGCGCGCTCTTGAGGGCGGCGTCGTAGTCGGCCGGATCGATGCGCACCAGGATCTCGCCGGTGGCGAAGAAGCCGCCGGGCACGAAGGCGGGCGCCACCCAGACCGCCTCGCCCTCCACCTGGCTCACCAGGTCGCTCTCGGTGCGCGGCACGACGGTGCCGTGTCCCTCGACGACGAAGCGGAAGGAGTCCTTCGCCACGGACTGGGCGCGGACCAGCGGCGCCACCGACTCGGGCTCGGCCAGCGGAACGCCGGCGCGCAGGAACAGCATGAGTGCGACGCCCAGGACGCCGGCGCCCAGGATGAGCAGCGGCAGCAGCGCCCGGCGGCTCACGGCCCGCCGTCCCGGATGCCGTGGGCGGTGAAGCGCACCAGCCGCGCGATCGTCTCCTCGTCGCCCAGCGGATCGATGCCGGCCAGCGCCTCCGGGTGCTGGGCCAGCGCGTGCAGCGCGGTGCCCAGGGCGAGCTGGAAGACGAAGGCCAGCTCGTCGCGGTCGCGGCCCGGCAGGAGCCGGCACAGGGCGTCGACGAAGTGGGGCGCGCTCGGGTCGAGCAGGTCGTGCTTCAGCTCCTCGGCCACCGCCGAGGTCCCCAGCAGCAGGTGGCCCCAGAGCAGGCGGTAGGAGCGGGCGTCGTCCTGGGAGCGCTTCTCGAAGGCGGGGCGGAAGAAGGCCTCGACCAGCGTCTCGACCGTGAGCCTCCCCTCGCGCTCCAGCGCCTCGAGCCGCTCCAGGCGCTCCGGCCCCAGCGGTCCCAGCGCCCGACGCAGGGCGGCGCGGAGCAGCTGGTCCTTGGAGCCGAAGTGGTAGTTCACCGCCGAGACGCTCAGGCCGGCGGCCTGGGTGACGGCCCGGGTGGAGAGCCCGTCGATGCCGCCGTTGGCGATCAGGCGTTCGGCGGCGTCGAGCAGGCGCTCCTTGGTGGGAGCGTCGTCGCGGGCGGAAGCCCGGGAGAAGGTGGCGGGGGTGGAGGGCAAGCGGGCTTTCCAGGAATTCGAACGGCTGTTCGGAACATACGTTCGGATCCGGAAGGGTCAATCCCTCATCCGGGGGGAGGCCCCCGGGGATCGGGGGCTTGGCCCGGCGGGTTGCCGGAGGTGCACCCGGGCGTCATGGTGCGCGCCGGGAGGACCCCCATGCAGGATCTGGCCGGGCGCACCGCAGTCGTCACGGGAGGCGCCAGCGGCATCGGCGCCGGGATGGCCCGGGCCTTCGCCGCCGAGGGCATGCACCTGGTGCTGGCCGACGTGGAGATCGAGCCGGCCCGGGCCCTGGCCGAGGAGCTGTCCGGCGGCGGCGTGCGGGCCAGCGCCGTGGAGACCGACGTCAGCCGCCCCGAGGACCTGGAGGCGCTGGCCGCCTTCGCCTTCGACGAGCACGGCGGCGCCGACCTGCTGTGCAACAACGCCGGCGTCTGCCAGGGAGGCCCCATCCACGAGATGAGCGCCCAGGACTGGCAGTGGATCCTGTCGGTGAACCTGATGGGCGTGGTCCACGGCTGCCGCGCCTTCGTGCCGCGCTGGCTGGCCCGGGGCGGCCCCGCCCACGTGGTGAACACGGCGTCGGTGGGCGGCTTCCTGTCCGGCGGCGGCCTGGGCATGTACGCCACCACCAAGTTCGCGGTGGTCGCCTACAGCGAGGCGCTCGCCCAGGACCTGGCGCCCCACGGCATCGGCGTCTCGGTGCTGGCGCCCGGCGCCACCGACACCCGCCTGGCCCGCGCCGCGCGCAACCGCCCCGCCAGCCTGGGCCGCGCGCCGGCCCGCATGGAGATGATCGAGGACGCCATGGCCCAGGGCATGGACCCGGTCGACGTGGGCCGCCACGTCGTGCGCGGCGTCCGCGACGGAGCGCTCTACGTGTTCACCGACCCGATCTACCGCGACGCCATCGAGGGACGCACCCAGGCGATCCTGGCCGCGTCGGACCGGGCCGCCGACCCCCTGGACTGATCCGCGGCGCTAGTCCAGGTACAGCCCGCCGTTGGCGGCGAACACCTGGCCGGTCGTGTAGCCGAAGAGCTTCGGGTCGGCGATCGCGCACACGGTCCGGGCCATCTCCTCGGGCTCGGCGATGCGCCCCACCAGCGTGGCGCGGCCCATGGCGGCCACGCCTTCGGGTCCCACCGCCTCGAGCATGGGCGTGTTCACCGGACCCGGCGCGATGGCGTTCACCCGCACGCGGTAGCCGGCGAACTCGCGGGCCGTCGTCTTGGTGGCCGACTCGATGGCGCCCTTGGCCGCCGTGTAGTCGAACTGGCCGATGTTGCCGTTGCGCGCCGACACCGACGAGAAGTTCACGATGAAGCGGTTCAGCCCGTCGTCGAGCGGCTGGTTGCCGTTGTCCTTGAACAGCGGGTGCCAGTGCTGGACCGCCACCTCGCGGGAGAACAGTAAGGTGCCGTGCAGGTGCACCGCCATCACCGCCTTGAAGTCCTCGTAGCTCTTCTTGGTGATGCGCGCGTCGCGGGTGATGCCGGCCACGTTCACCAGCCCGTTGATGCAGCCCGACGACTCGAGGGTCGCGGCCACCGCCTTCTTCACCTGCTCCTCGTCGGTGACGTTGGCGGCGGCGACCAGCGGCTTCGGCGACCCGTCGCCGGCGATCTCCTGCTGGACCTCCGAGAGCCGGCCCTCGTCCAGGTCGACCAGCGTCACCTGGGCGCCGTGGGCCGCCAGCGTCCGCGCGACGCAGCGGCCGATGCCCTGGCCGGCGCCGGTCACGATGTGGGTCTCGCCCTCGAAGGCGCCTTCGCGCAGTACACGGTCCATTGGCCGAAAGTCTCCCGTCTAGAAGGGCTCGTCGCCCACGATGGTGATGCGCTCCATGTGGCGCCGGTCGACCAGGTTGTCGGCGACGACCCGGTGCTGCGTGCAGCGGTTGTCCCACATGGCGATCGAGTCCTTGCGCCAGCGGAAACGGCAGGTGAACTGGGGCTGGCCCACGTGGTCGAACAGGAAGCGCAGCAGCGCGTCGCTCTCGGCCGGCTTCATGCCCTCGATGCGCTTGGTGAAGGTGGAGTTCACGAAGACGGCCTTGCGCCCCGTGACCGGGTGGGTGCGGATCACCGGATGGACGGCGGTGTTGTCCTGGTCGAGGGCCTCCGCCTGCTCCTGGCTGGCGATGCGCTTGAAGCCGCCGCCGTCGTTCACCGCCCGCAGGCCCGACAGCAGCCGCTGCATCTCGCCGGAGAGGTCCTCGTAGGCCGCGTACATGCTGGACCACATCGTGTCGCCGCCCTGCTCCGGCACCTCCAGCGCCCGCAGCACCGATCCGAGCGGCGGCCTGTGCTGGAAGGTCACGTCGCTGTGCCACTTGTCGGCCACGAACTTGAACCGGCCGCCGGACAGCAGCACCACCACCTCCGGGTGCCCCTCGTCCCGGCGCGGCTGGATCACCGGGTGGACGTGCAGGTCGCCGAAGTGGCGCGCGAAGTCCTTGTGCTGCTCGATGGTGATGGGCTGGTCGCGGAAGAAGAGCACCTGGTGCTGCATCCAGGCGTCGTGCAGCTCCTTCTGGCGCGTCGGCGAGAGCGGCTGGGAGAGGTCGATGCCGGAGACCTCGGCGCCCAGGGCGCCGGCGACGGGCTGGATGCTCAGTGCGGCTTCGCTCACGGCGGGTCCTCCCGAACGGGCCAGGGCGAGCCAGGGTACGCGGGGCGCCGGGCCGGGTCCAGCACGGGTATGCTCGGGCCGTGCGGGAGAGGAAGACGCGCAACCGGGCGATCGCCGCCGCGCTGCTGGCGTGCGCACTGCTGGGCGGCGGCTACGCCTGGTGGCGCGACGGCGGCAAGCGCCTGTTCTTCCCGCGCAACTGGGGCGTGGTCGAGGCGCCCTGGCTCTACCGCAGCGGCCAGATCCACCCGCGGATCATCGAGCGCGTGCTGCGCGACGAGGGCGTCGACGTGGTGATCGACCTGGCGAAGGACGATCCGCGGGTCGAGTCGGCGGTGGCCGAGCAGCAGGCGGTGGCCGCGCTGGGGGTGCGCAAGGTCGACCTCTGGGGCCTGAACGGCAGCGGCGTGGGCAAGGTCTCGGCCTACGTGGGCGCGCTGGAAGAGATGGTGCGCGCCCGCGAGGCCGGCGAGAAGGTGCTCGTCCACTGCGCCGCCGGGTCGGAGCGCACCGGGGGCGCGGTGGCGCTCTACCGCATGCTCTACCAGGGCTGGAGCGGCGACCGCGCCTGGGAGGAGTACCTCTCCTACCGCAACCGCCCTCCCCGTCACACCAAGCTCCGCGACTTCCTGAACGGCAACATGGGGGAGATCGCGGAACGGCTGGTGCGGTCGGGCGCCCTGGCCGAGGCACCGGCGGAGCTGCCGGTCTTCGGGCCCTGAGGCGGGCTATCCTGCCCGTCCCATGAGCGTGGAAGCAAGGCCCCTCTCCGGCGCGCTGGGCGCCGAGCTGTTCGGCGTCGACCTGGGCGCGCCGCTGCCCGACGCCGATCTCGCCGCCGTGCGCGACGCACTGCTCGAGCACGCGGTCGTCTTCTTCCGCGACCAGGACCTCACGCCCGAGCGCCAGCTCGCCTTCGCCCGCCACTTCGGCGAGCCCGAGGTCCACCCCATCGTGGTGGGCCTCCCGGAGCACCCGGAGGTCCTGCGGGTGCACAAGCCGGCGGGGCAGCCGGCCAGCTTCGGCACCGGCTGGCACACCGACAACACCTTCTTCGAGTGCCCGAGCCTGGGCACCGTCCTCTACGGCGACGTCATTCCGCCCTACGGCGGCGACACCCTCTTCGCCAGCATGACCCGGGCCTACCAGGCGCTGTCGGACACCATGAAGGAGATGCTCGACGGGCTGGTGGCCGTGCACAGCGCGGCGCGCGCCTACGACCCGAGGGTCACCGGCGAGGAGAAGTACCGGGGCGACGCGCCCATGACCTATCGCTGGTCGGAGGCGGTGGAGAAGGAGGTGGAGCACCCGGTGGTACGCATCCACCCAGAGACCGGCGCGCCCGGTCTGTTCGTGAACCCGATGTTCACCCAGCGCATCGCGGGCCTGACCGACGCCGAGAGCCGGGCCCTGCTCGACTTCCTGTACGAGCACGTCACCCGACCCGAGTTCACCTGCCGTTTCCGCTGGGAGCCGCGCTCCGTCGCGTTCTGGGACAACCGCTGCGTCCAGCACTACGCCATGGACGACTACCAGGACTTCGAGCGGGTGATGACGCGGGTGACGATCGCCGGCGACCGTCCGTTCTAGGAGCGACGGTGCGCCTGCTCGTGCTCGACGCCTACCCGCGCGAGGGTCGCGAGGCGCTGGCCGGCGCCGGCGGGACCGAGGCCGGCCGGCTCTACGCGCGGCTGCTGCGCGCGATCGAGCCGGCGGCGGAGATCGACGTCGCAACCCCGGCCGACGCCGACGCCGCCCTGCCCCGCGGCGCGGCCCTCGGCGACTTCGACGGCGCCGTCTGGACCGGCTCGAGCCTGACCATCCACCGCGCGGACGACGCGCGCGTGCGACGCCAGGTGGATCTGGCGCGCGCGCTGCTCTCCGCCGGCGTCCCCAACTTCGGCAGCTGCTGGGCGGCCCAGCTGGCGGTGGTCGCCGGCGGCGGGGAATGCGGGGCGAACCCGCGCGGCCGCGAGTTCGGCGTGGCGCGCCGCATCGAGGCGACCACGGCCGGCCGCGACCACCCGCTCTACCGGGGCAAGCCCCCGCTGTTCGACGCCTTCACCAGCCACGCCGACGAGATCACGCGCCTGCCGGAGGGCGCCACCCGGCTGGCCGGCAACGACTTCAGCGCCGTGCAGGCGGTGGACGTGGCGTTCCCCCGCGCCCGCTTCTGGGCCGTCCAGTACCACCCGGAGTACGACCCCCACGAGGTGGCCTCCCTGTGCCGCCTGCGCCGCCAGGAGCTGGTGGACCAGGGCACCTTCCCGGACGCCGCCGCGGCCGACGCCTACGTCGACGACCTGGAGGCGCTCCACGCGGGACGCGCGCCGGCGCGCCCCGAGACGCTTTCCGCCGAGATCCGGCTGCTGGACGTGGCCGAGCGCACCGTCGAGGTGCGCAACTGGCTCGACCGGCAGGTGCGCCCGACTAGTAGGCCTTGAAGGCCTTCTGCCAGCCGACCACCAGCCGCCAGTCGGTCTCGAGCTGCGGACCGTAGAGCCACTGGGTCGCCGGCAGCGGCGCCTCGATGGCGATGCGGTGGCCGCCGGGCAGCAGGAAGTTCAGCCCCGGCGCGACCTCGAGGCGCCAGCCGCCGCGCCGGTCCGGGTCGGCGGTGGGCACGGCGAAGGGGTTCAGGTCGGGATCGGCGCCGCGGATGTTGCCCCACCACGACCAGCCCACCCGCGCCGACGTGCTGAGCCACGACGTCCACGGCCGCGCCAGCCAGGCGGTCAGGTCGACCCGGTCGCCCAGCTTGTATCGCTCGCTGTTCTGGTAGGTGCGGATCGTGCCCATCGCCTGGGCGCCCCAGGACCAGTCGTCGCCGCGGCCCAGGTAGGTGAGGCCGGGCAGCACGTCGACGGAGCCGGAGCCCAGCTGCATCGGGTACGGGAGCTTCACCCGCGCCGAGCCCATCGGCGTCTGGACCGTGCCGTGCTCGTCGATCGATCCGCTGGGGAACGAGACGCCGGCGTTCAGGTGCAGGTCGTGGGTCTCGCCGTCGAAGAGCCCGATCAGGGCCGTCAGCTTCACGTCGCCCAGGCCCGAGGTCTCGGTGTCGAAGCGTCCGCCCGCCACGTTCTCGTGGTCCATGCGCTTCTGCACGATCGGCAGCATGCCCATCAGCGTGATGCGGTCGGTCGGCGCCCACATGGCGCCGATCATGTGCATCTCGGCGTCCATGTCCTTCGGCGCGATCATGAAGCCGCGTCCGAAGACGTCGCCCAGGCTCTGGTGCTCGGTGCGGCTGCGGTTGCCGCTCATGCGCATGTGCGCGTAGCGGTAGGAGAACATCACCTCGCCGGCGTGGTGCCGGTGGTCGCCCATCACGCCGATGGGCGCGTGGTCGTCGGGGCGCTTCCCGTGGTGCGGGTGGCCGTCATCGGCGAACACCGGGCCGGCCAGAGCCAGGGAGAGGGCGAGGACCAGCAGTCGGATGGGGGATCGCATGGGGCGTACGATACCGCCGCCCGGCGGAAGTGGTCTGCCGCAGTACGTTGCAGCTCAGTCGAACTTGATGGGGCTCACGAAGTCGGCGGGCTTGAGGGCCAGCAGCGAGGTGTCGAGCCGGTTCAGCAGCCGCTCCGCGGTGTTCCCCAGCAGCAGCCCAGGGACCCCGCCCCGCGAGACCGTGCCCATCACGATCAGGTCGGGGGAGAGGTGCGCCTCGCACTCCAGCACCGCGCGGGTCGGCGAGGTGACACCGATGTGGAGCTGGGCCTCGGTGTCGAACGCGGCCAGCTCGGCGCGCAGGGCCTTCGCGACCTCGCCGCGGCGCTCGGCGATCCACTCCTCCTCCGAGCCGTTCCTGCCCAGCTGGGCGGCCATGGTGAGCTGGATGGCGTGGACCACGTGGAGCTCGGCCCCGGACGCCTTCGCCATCTCGGCCGAGCGCTGGAGCACCTTGCGCCCCACCTCGGACAGGTCGCTGGCGGCCAGGATGCGGGTCGGCGGCGGCGTCGCCCCGGGTCGCACCGCCCACACGGCGCACGGGCACTTGCGCAGCAGCTTGGTGGCCGTGCTGCCCACCGGCGGACCGTCCGGATCGATGGCAGTGCGCTTGCCCACCAGCACCAGGTCGCAGGGACCGTCGTGGACCGCGCGCAGGATGGCGAAGGGCGCCCGCTCCTCGGTGACGACGAGGGTCGTCTGGATGCCGGCCTTCTCGAGGTCGGCCCGCGCGGCCTCCAGCGGATCGGGCTGCGCGGGCGCGTTCGGCTCGAAGCCGCGGCTCTCCGGATCCCAGCTCTCGTCGGGCGCGTCGGAGTGCACGAGGGTGCAGCGCAGCGACCCCTGGCCGGCCAGCCAGCGCACGTGGGCCAGGGCCGCCTGGCAGCCGGGGGTGAGTACGTTGCCGCGGGCCATGACGTCGAGGCCGACGACGGCGTGTCGGAAGCTGGTCATGGCGGGAGCATAACGCCTGGCAGGAATCGTGGGAGCTTGGTCATGGCGGACGCCCCGGGTCTTCGGAATCCTGCACGCTGAGGAGACCCCCATGCCCGACGGCAAGCGACGACTCGGAGCCGTTCTCTACGACCAGTTCGAGATGCTCGACCTCTACGGCCCGCTCGAGATGTTCGGCTGCCTGGGCGACGCGGTGGAGATCGTGACCGTGGCCGAGCACAAGGGCCCGGTGGCCAGCGGCCCCGGCGTGGAGACCGTGGCGACCTTCGACTTCGACGACTGCCCGCCCCTCGACCTGCTCCTGCTGCCCGGCGGCTTCGGCACCGTGCCCCAGCTCGCCAACGAGGTGCTGCTCGGCTTCCTGCGCGAGCGCGCCGCCCGGGCCGAGGTGACCCTGTCGGTCTGCTCCGGCTCGGCGCTGCTGGCGAAGGCGGGCCTGCTGGACGGTCGCCGCGCCACGTCGAACAAGATGTTCTTCCAGCTCGCCGCCAGCCAGAGCGAGAAGGTCCATTGGGTGACCGAGGCGCGCTGGGTGGAGGACGGCCCCTTCGCCACGTCGTCGGGCGTCTCGGCCGGCACCGACATGGCGCTGGCGGTGATCGCGCGCCTCTACGGTCGCGAGCGCGCCGAGCAGGTGGCCGCGTTCACCGAGTACACCTGGCACACCGACGCCGACCACGACCCCTTCGTGGCCTACCTGAACGCGGCCGAGGGAACGCTGCCCGGCTAGGGAATGTCTGCACGAGCCGACTGCTCAGGCCATCCGTCTGG
>JBNLVK010000105.1:0-21098 GCA_050618055.1 Myxococcota bacterium | reverse complement strand
AAGGATGCCCGCGCGCCGGGCCAGCCTGCGCAGCGCCGGACGCGACGCCAAGCTACGCCTCGCGCTCCAGCAGGATCGCCGCCAGCGGCGGCAGGTCGATCTCGATGGAGTGGCCGAAGCCGTGCCAGGCCACCGGCTGCGTGTCCACCGCCGCGGGCGTCGGGTAGCCGCTGCCGCCGAACTCGCTGGCGTCGGTGGAGAGCCGCAGGGCGTAGCGTCCCGGCTCGGGCACGCCCACCCGGTAGCCGCCACGGGGCACCGGCGTGAAGTTCAGCACCGCCAGCATCGCCCCCTGCGCGTCGCGGCGCTCGTAGCTGAGCACCGAGTGGCGCCAGTCGCCGCAGTCGAGCCAGCGGAAGCCGTCGCCCGCGTCGGTGCGCCAGAAGCAGGAGCGGTCGCGGTAGAGGCGCAGCAGGGCGCTCGTCAGGCGCAGCAGGCCGGCCCGCGGCGGATCGTCGGCCAGCGACCAGTCGAGGCCCGCATCGTGGTTCCACTCGTGGCTCGGCGCCAGCTCGCTGCCCATGAACAAGAGCTTCTTGCCCGGCCGCGTCATCTGGTAGGCCAGCAGCAGGCGCAGGTTCGCGAGCTTCTGCCAGGGGTCGCCGGGCATCTTCTCCAGCAGCGAGCGCTTGCCGTGCACCACCTCGTCGTGGGAGAGCGGCATCAGGAAGTGCTCGGTGTGCTCGTAGATGGCGGCGAAGGTGATCTCGTCCTGGTGGTGGGAGCGGTGCACCGGATCGCGCGCGAAGTAGGAGAGCGTGTCGTGCATCCAGCCCATGTTCCACTTGAAGGTGAAGCCGAGCCCCCCGTCGCCCGGGTCGGCGGTGACGCCGGCCCAGGAGGTCGACTCCTCGGCCACCGTCATGGCCCCGGGAAACTCCTCGCCCACCGCCCGGTTCATCGCCCGCAGCAGCTCGATCGCCTCGTAGTTCTCGCGCCCGCCGTGGACGTTGGGCAGCCAGGCGCCCTCGTCGCGGCTGTAGTCCCGGTAGAGCATCGAGGCCACCGCGTCGACGCGCAGTCCGTCCACGTGGAACTCGGAGATCCAGTAGAGGGCGTTGGCGACCAGGAAGCCGCGCACCTCGGGCCGGCCGAAGTCGAAGACCAGCGTTCCCCAGTCGGGCTGTTCGCCCAGGCGCGGATCGCCGTACTCGTAGAGGGGCTCGCCGACGAAGCGGCGCAGCGCCCAGTCGTCGCGCGGGAAGTGGGCCGGCACCCAGTCGAGCAGCACGCCGATCCCGCGCTGGTGCAGGTGGTCGACCAGGAAGCGCAGGTCGTCGGGCGTGCCGTGGCGCGAGGTCGGCGCGAAGTAGGCCGTCACCTGGTAGCCCCAGGAGGCGTCGAGCGGGTGCTCCATGACCGGCAGCAGCTCCACGTGGGTGAAGCCGAGCGCCTCGACGTGGTCCGCCAGCAGCGGGGCGATCTCCCGGTAGCCGAGCCAGCGACCGTCCTCGCCGCGGCGCCAGGAGCCCAGGTGCACCTCGTAGACGGCCAGCGGCTCGGCGCGCGGATCGGACGCGGCGCGGCGCTCGAGCCAGGCGTCGTCGCCCCAGGTGTAGTGGGAAGCGGTCACGCGCGAGGCATTGGCCGGCGGCCGCTCCATGGCCCGGGCGAAGGGATCCGCCTTGAGGCGCAGGTCGCCCCGCGGCGTCACGATCTCGAACTTGTAGAGCTCGCCCTCGGCCAGGCCCGGCACGAACAGCTCGAACAGGCCCGCCTCGCCGCGCGAGCACAGGGGGTGGCGCAGTCCGTCCCACTGGCAGAAGTCGCCCACCACGCTCACCCGCTGCGCGCCCGGCGCCCAGATGCGGAAGACCACGCCCGCCACGCCGCGCAGCGTGACCGGCTGGGACCCCAGCACCTCCCACAGGCGCCGGTGCGTGCCCTCGGCGAACAGGTGCACGTCGAGGTCGCCGAGGGTGGAGGGGAAGCGGTACGGATCCTCGCACTCCCAGTGGGCGCCGTCGGGGAAGGCCAGGCGGAAGCGGTAGGCCGCGCTGGTGACGCCGGGCAGGAAGGCCTCGAACAGTCCGGGCACCTCGGTCGCGTCCATCGCCACCGGCTCCGACCCCTCGCGCAGCAGCTCCGCCGACTTCGCGTCCGGGTGCCAGGCGCGGACCAGCAGCCCGCGCTCGCGGCGCCGGGTCGAGCGCCGCGGTCCCAGCAGCTCCTGGGGCGTGGCCAGCCGGCCGTCGGCCAGCAGACTGGCCAGGGTCGCGCGCGATCGCCGGCTCACAAGGGCCTCCGCTCCAGCAGCACCAGCGAGCGCTCGGCGACTTCGAGGTCCGCCTGCGCCGGCGGATCGCCGGCCGCGGCGTCCCGGTCGGTGCGCAGCAGCGGCTGCCAGGCGCCGGGCGTGCCGTCGGGCAGGCGGAACGGCACCGGGTCGGCGCCCGCATTCACCAGCAGCAGCAGGTCGGAGGGCGGCGAACCGCCGTCCGCAGGCTCGTCGGCGCCCTCCCCCGACAGCCACATGCCCAGCGCCCGCGCTTCCGGGTGGTTCCAGTCCTCCTCGCCCATCTCGCCGCCGTTGGGACGCAGCCAGACCACGTCGCGGGCGCCGCCCTTGCGGCGCTTGCGACCGGTCAGGAAGCGGCGCCGCCGCAGCACCGGGTGCGCGGCGCGCAGCGCCAGGGCGCGGCGCAGGAAGGCGGTGAGCGCGTCCGCCTCGGCATCGGGCGTCCAGTCGACCCAGGTGAGCGGACCGTCGTGGCAGTAGGCGTTGTTGTTGCCCCGCTGCGTGCGCAGGCGCTCGTCGCCGTGGGCCAGCATCGGCACGCCCTGCGCGAACACCAGGGTGGCCAGCAGGTTGCGGGCCGCGCGCCGACGCAGCCGGCGGACCTCGGGCGCGTCGCTCGGCCCCTCGGCGCCCCAGTGGGCGCTCCAGTTCGCGTCGCTGCCGTCGCGACCGCGCTCCAGGTTCGCCTCGTTGTGCTTGCGCTCGTAGCTCACCAGGTCGTTCAGCGTGAAGCCGTCGTGGCAGGCGACGAAGTTCACGCTGGCGGACGGGCCCCGACCCGGGAACACGTCGTCGCTGCCCGACAGACGCGAGGCCAGCGCGCCGAGCTGACCGGCGTCGCCGCGCCAGAAGCGGCGCACCGTGTCGCGGAACTCGCAGTTCCACTCGGCGTAGGCCTTCGGGAAGCGGCCCAGGGCGAAGCCGTCCGCCGCCGCGTCCCAGGGCTCGACCACCAGCTTCAGTCCGGCCAGCTCCGGGTCGCGGGCGATCTCGTCGAAGACGCCGGCCAGGGCCAGCGCGCCCTGCGCATCGCGCGCCAGGGTGGGCGCCAGGTCGAAGCGGAAGCCGTCCACGCGGCCGACCCGCGCCCACCAGCGCAGGCTGTCGAGCACCAGCCGCCGCGCCAGCGGCTTCCAGACCGCCAGCGCGTTGCCGCAGCCGGTCGACTCCGGGTAGCGGCGTGGGTCGGCCGGATCGAGCCGGTAGTAGCCCGCGTTGTCCACGCCGCGCAGCGACAGCGTCGGACCGTCGGCGCCCGACTCGGCGGTGTGGTTGTAGACGACGTCGAGGATCACCTCGATGCCGGCCGCGTGCAGGGAGCGCACCATCTGCTGGAACTCGGCCAGCTGACGGCCGTCGTCGCCGGACGCGTAGCGCGCCTCGGGCGCCGAGAAGGCGATGGGGTTGTAGCCCCAGTAGTTGGTGCGGCCCGCCCGCGCCAGCCGCTGCTCGGTGAGCGCGTGGTGGACCGGCATGAGCTCGACGGCGGTGACGCCCAGGTCCGTCAGGTGCCGCAGCACCGGCTCCGACGCCAGTCCGCGGTAGCGCCCGCGATCCACCTCGGCGACCTCCGGGTGGAGCTTCGTCATGCCGCGCACGTGGCACTCGTAGACGACACTCCGCTCCCAGGGCGTGCGCGGGCGCACGTCGTCGCCCCAGTCGAAGGCCTCGTCCACCACCACGCCGCGCGGCACGAAGTCCGCGCTGTCGCGGTCGTCCGGTTCGCTCCCCAGCCCCCTGGCGTCGCGCCCGCCGCGCAGCGCGTCGTCCCAGCGCAGCGCACCGCTCACCGCGTGGGCGCACGGGTCGAGCAGCAGCTTGTGGGGGTTGCAGCGGTGGCCGCGGGCCGGCTCGAAGGGGCCGTGCACCCGGTAGCCGTACTCCTGCCCCGGCCCGACACCCTCCAGCCGTCCGTGCCAGACCGATCCGCTGCGCTCGGGCAGCGTCACCCGCCGGCTCTCGCGTCCGCCTTCGAACAGGCACAGCTCCACCCGGGTCGCGTGGTCCGAGGCCAGCGCGAAGTTCGTGCCCTTGCCGTCCCAACAGGCTCCGAGCGGCTCCGGCCGGCCCGAACTCGGCTGCATGGCTCCGTCCTGTTCGCGCCCGCATCGGCTGGCGAGCGACGGAGAGATACCTACGCCACCGCCCGGTCGCTGTCCACGACCTCGTCGTCGAGCGCGGCGTGGGCCGCCGCCAGCCGCGCGATCGGCACGCGGAAGGGCGAGCACGACACGTAGTCGAGCCCCAGCCGGTGGCACAGGGCGATGCTCTCCGGGTCGCCGCCGTGCTCGCCGCAGATGCCCAGCGAGAGGTCCGGCCGCACGGCCCGGCCCTCCCGGGCCGCGATCTCGATCAGCCGCCCCACCCCGTGCTCGTCGATGGTGGCGAACGGGTTGCGCGGCAGGATGCCGTTGCGGATGTAGTGCATCAGGAAGCCCGACTCGGCGTCGTCGCGGGAGATGCCGCAGGTGGTCTGGGTCAGGTCGTTCGTGCAGAAGGAGAAGAACTGGGCCCGCTCGGCCAGCTCGCCGGCGGTCAGCGCCGCCCGCGGGATCTCGATCATGGTGCCGAACTGGTAGGCGATCTCGGTGTTCTGCTCGCGCATCACCTCCTGCGCCTCCTCCTCGAGCGCCGACTGCTGCACCTCGAGCTCGCGGACGTGGTGGGTCAGCGGGATCATCACCTCCGGCCTCACGTCCACGCCCTCGCGGCTCACCTGGCAGGCGGCCTCGAAGACGGCGCGCACCTGCATGCGGGTCAGCTCGGGCACCTGGATGCCCAGGCGCACGCCCCGCGTGCCCAGCATCGGGTTCGACTCGCGCAGCGCCTCGACCCGCTTCAGGAAGTCCTGCTTGCTGCGGATCTCGTCCAGCGCCTGGTCGATCTCGCCCATGCTGCGGTGGTGCTGGAGCCGCAGCTTCAGGTCCGCCAGGTCGTCGGTCAGCTCGTCGTAGGACGGCAGGAACTCGTGGAGCGGCGGGTCGAGCAGCCGGATCACCACCGGCAGCCCGCTCATGGCGCGGAACAGGCCGGCGAAGTCCTCGCGCTGCATGGGCAGCAGCTCGTCGATGGCCTCGTTGCGCTCGCTGGCGGTGGTGGCCAGGATCATGCGCTGCACGATCGGCAGCCGGCTCGACTCGAAGAACATGTGCTCGGTGCGGCACAGGCCGATGCCGGCAGCGCCGTACTCGCGGGCGCGCTCGGCGTCGCGGGGGTAGTCGGCGTTGGCGCGCACGCCCAGGCGCCGGAACTCGTCGGCCCACTCCAGGATCTTCAGCAGGTAGGGGTTCTTCAGGTCCGGGACCGCCGTCTCGAGCTTCCCCTCGTAGACCTGGCCGTTGGTGCCGTCGATCGAGACCCACTCGCCCTCTTCGATCACCACCTCGCCGGCCCGCAGCTCGCGCTCGTCCAGGTCGAGCAGCAGGTCGCTGGCGCCGACCACCGCCGGCTTGCCGAACTGGCGCGCCACCAGCGCCGCGTGGCTGGTGCGGCCGCCCTTCAGCGTGACGATGCCCTTGGCCGCCAGCATGCCGTGTACGTCGTCGGGCTTGGTCTCGGGCCGGACCATGATGACGTCGCGGCCGGCGTTGGCCCAGCGCTCGGCGGTGTCGGCGTCGAAGGCCAGCACGCCCACCGCCGCGCCCGGCGAGACGTTCAGTCCGGTGGCGATGGGCTGGCTCTCGCGCTGCGCCTTCGCCTCGAGCTGCGGGTGCAGGAAGAAGTCGACCTGGTCCGGCTTCACGCGGCGCACCGCCTCTTCGCGGCTGATCAGCCCCTCGCTCACCAGGTCGACGGCGATGCGCACCTCGGCCTGGGCCGTGCGCTTGCCGTCGCGGGTCTGGAGCAGCCAGAGCTTGCCGCGCTCCACGGTGAACTCCAGGTCCTGCATGTTGCGGAAGTGACGCTCCAGGCTCCCCGCCACCTCGGTGAGCTCGGCGTGCAGGGTGGGCATGACGTCCGCCATCTCCTCGAGCGGACGCGTCTTGCGGATGCCGGCCACCACGTCCTCGCCCTGGGCGTTCACCAGGAAGTCGCCCTCGAGCTGGGGCTCGCCGGTCGAGGCGTTGCGCGACATCGACACGCCGGTGGCGCAGTCGTCGCCCATGTTGCCGAAGACCATGGTCTGCACGTTGACGGCGGTGCCCAGGTCGTGGGCGATGCCCGACGCGTTGCGGTAGTCGATGGCCCGCTTGCCGTTCCAGGAGCGGAACACCGCCTCGGTGGCCTGGCGCAGCTGCTGGTGGGGATCGTCCGGGAACTCCACGTCGGCGTAGCTGCGGATCGTCTCGCGGAAGCGGGCGATCACGCGCTGCCAGTCCTCGGCCGAGAGCTGCGAGTCGTCGCTGACGCCGGCCTTCTCGCGGGCGGCGGTGATGGTCGCCTCGAACAGCTCGTCGGGCACGCCCAGCACTACGCCGCCGAACATCTGCACCAGCCGCCGGTAGGAGTCGTAGACGAAGCGCGCGTCGCCGGTGAGCCGCACCATGCCCTCGGCCACCGTGTCGTTCAGTCCCAGGTTCAGGATGGTGTCCCTCATGCCCGGCATGCTGAAGCGGGCTCCGGAGCGACACGACACCAGCAGCGGGTTCTGCGGATCGCCGAAGCGGCGGCCGACCGCACTCTCGACCTCGCCGATCGCCTCCAGCACCTCCTCCCACATGCCCTCGGGAAAGCTCTCGCCGGCGGCCAGGAAGGCGTTGCACGCCTCGGTGCTGATGGTGAAGCCCGGCGGCACCGGGATGCCCATGTGGGTCATCTCGGCCAGGTTCGCCCCCTTGCCGCCGAGCAGGCCGCGCACCTTGTCGCGGTCGCCGCCCACGCGGCGCTCGACCGCGCTGAACTCGCTGAACAGAAAGACGTAGCTGCGCTCCGGATCTGCCATGCGGTCCCCCGTGTTCCTGTGCGGCCCCGGGAGTATCCGGCCTCGGGGCCGCCGATGGAGTCGTCTGGGCGACAGCGGCCGCTCTCAGGTCGCTCTCGCGCTATCCAGTCCCTCGACCTCCGGCAGCTCGTCGCCCTGCAGCGTCTCCTTCTCCAGCAGCAGCCGGGCCCCCGCCTCGAGCGCGTCGCGGTTGCGCTCCAGCAGGTCCATGGCCCGGTCGAAGGACTGCCCGATCAGGTCCCGCACCGCGCAGTCGATCTGGTGCGCGGTCTGCTCCGAGAACTCGCGGCGCGAACCCATGGCGAACTCGCGGCCGCCGTCCAGGAAGGCGGACCGCTCGCTCTCCAGCGAGACCATGCCGAGCTTCTCGTCCATGCCGTAGCGGGTGACCATGCTGCGGGCGATGTTGGTCGCCTTCACCAGGTCGTCGGCCGCCCCGGTCGAGGTCTCGCCGAAGACCAGCACCTCGGCGGCCCGCCCGGCGAGCAGCACCGTCATCTTGTCCATCAGCTCCCGGCTCGACATGAGGAAGCGGTCCTCGGTGGGACGCTGGATCGTGTAGCCGAGCGCCCCGATGCCGCGCGGGATGATCGAGACCTTGTGGACCGGGTCCGAGCCGGGAATCGCGCGCGCCACCAGGGCGTGGCCCATCTCGTGGTGGGCGGTGACCGCGCGCTCGTGCTCGTTCAGCAGCCGGTTGCGCTTCTCGAGCCCGGCGACGATCCGCTCCACGGCGGCGGTGAAGTCGTCCATGGTGACCTTGCCGCCCCTGCGGCGGGTCGCCAGGATGGCGGCCTCGTTCACCAGGTTGGCCAGGTCGGCGCCGGTGAAGCCGGGCGTGAGCGCGGCGATCAGCTCGGGCTCGACGCCCGCGTCCAGGTCGACCTTGCGCAGGTGCACTTTCAGGATGGCGACGCGCCCCTGCTTGTCGGGCCGGTCGACCAGGATCTGGCGGTCGAAGCGGCCGGCGCGCAGCAGCGCCGCGTCCAGGATCTCGGGGCGGTTGGTCGCCGCCAGCAGCACGACCCCCTGGCTGGGATCGAAGCCGTCCAGCTCCGCCAGCAGCTGGTTCAGGGTCTGCTCCTTCTCGTCGTGCCCGCCGAACATGGGGCCCATGCCGCGGGCGCGACCCAGCGCGTCGAGCTCGTCGATGAAGATGATGCAGGGCGCCTGGCTGCGGGCCTGCTCGAAGAGGTCGCGGACGCGGGCGGCGCCCACCCCCACGAACATCTCCACGAACTCGCTGCCGCTGATCGAGAAGAAGGGGACGCCCGCCTCGCCGGCCACGGCCCGCGCCAGCAGCGTCTTGCCCGTGCCCGGCGGTCCCACCAGCAGCACGCCCTTCGGCAACCGCGCGCCCAGGCGACCGTAGGTGCCGGGGTCCTTCAGAAAGCCCACGATCTCCGCGAGCTCCTCCTTCGCCTCGTCGACTCCGGCGACGTCGTCGAAGGTGACGGCGATGTCCTTCTCGACGTAGATCTTCGCCTTGCTCTTGCCCACCGACATGAAGCCGCCGCCGAGCCCCGCCCCCTGGCTGAAGCGCCGCAGCAGGAACATCCAGAGCAGGAGGATCAGCGCGAACGGCACGACCCAGGAGGCGATGCGGGTGAGCCAGGTGTCCTCCTGGACGCCCGAGAACTCGACCTCGTCCTCCGCCAGGCGTGCGGCCAGCTCCGGATCGACGCGCACGGTGCGGAAGCGCTCGAGCTCCCCCTCGCCGGGCTCGACCAGCCGGCCCGAGATGCCGCTGCTGGTGATCGACAGGTCGTCGACGCGGCCCGCCGCCTGGTACTCGAGGAAACGGCTGTAGGGAATGGTCGCGACGTTCTGCGCCTCGTACCAGCGCAGCCCGGCCAGCACCAGGAACCAGCTCAGGACGAGCCACACGATCCAGCCCGGGGACCAGGCGGGCATGCCACCGCCCCCCGGCGCGGACCGCTTTTCGCCGCCGCCCGGAGTCCGGCCCTCCTTCTCGGGACCCTGCTCGCTGGCCACGCGCCCTCCCTCTCTGGAAGCCATCCTGAAGGCTACTCCTAAGCGCCCGAGGAGGCGTAGCAACGGGCCTCGGATCGAGGCGTTTCGCCCCTGGCGGGCGCTGGCACCTGCGCTGCGCCAGCATTGCCGCATGGAAGCACCGATGTCGACCGAGGTGAAGGAGCGCATCCGCTCCATCCTCTCCCGCATGACCGACCTCGAGAAGGAGCTCGAAGAGGAGCTCCACCAGCGGGAGGAGGAGCTCCGCTACGAGATCCGCAACCGCCGGGTGCACTTCGAGCGGGAGGTGCGAGCGGCCCACCGGCGCGTGCGCGTCGGACTGGCCCGCTGGATCGGCGCCAGCGAGCTGCGCAACGTCGTCACGGCTCCCGTCATCTACGCCATGGGCATCCCCCTCGCCCTGCTCGACGTCGCCGTCACCGTCTACCAGACCCTGTGCTTCCCGCTCTACCGGGTCGCGAAGGTCGACCGCTCCCGCTACGTCGTCGTCGACCGCCACCGGCTCGAGTACCTGAACGCGATCGAGAAGCTGAACTGCGCCTACTGCGGCTACGCCAACGGCGTGCTCGCCTACGTGCGGGAGGTCGCCGCGCGGACCGAGCAGTACTGGTGCCCCATCAAGCACGCGCGCCGCACGCTGGGCGCCCACGCGCGCTACGCCCACTTCCTCGACTACGGCGACCCGCAGGACTTCCATGCGGTCCAGGCGCGGCTACGTTCGGAGCTGTCCTGTGACGATTGCCGGGCCTCCGGGCCCCGGGAGGCCCGATGAAGATCCAGACGATCCTGGTCCCGACCGACTTCTCCGAGGACGCGGCGCAGGCGGTCGCGGCCGCCCGCGACCTGGCCAAGCTGCTGGACGCCCGGGTGGTGGTGGTCCACGCCTACCACGTGGACGTGCCCGTCGTGTCGCCCATGGCCGGCGGCTATGCGCTGCCCACCGGCTTCTACGAGGACCTGCGCACCCACGCCACGGCACAGGTCGACGAGGTGGTGAAGGGCCTGGTGGCGGACGGCGTCGACGCCACCGGCGTGGTGGTCTGCGAGCCCCCGGCCCAGGCCATCGCCGAGCAGGCCGAGGAGGTCTCGGCCGACCTGGTCGTCATGGGAACCCGCGGACACACCGGGCTCAAGCACGTGGTGCTGGGCAGCGTGGCCGAGCGGGTCGTCCGCACCAGCCCGTGCCCGGTGCTCACGGTGAAGGCGAGCTGAGTCGGTCCTCGGCGCGGATCGGGAACGTCACGCGGATCACCTCGCGCTCGACGGAGCGCTGGAGCGGGAACCCGGTGTGGGAGAACACCTCGAGCATCTTGCGGTTCTCCCGCAGGACGTCCGCCTCGAAGCGTTCGATCCCGTTTCCGCGAGCCGCGGCGACCAGGTCGTCGAGCAGGGCGGTTCCGATGCCGTGCCCCTGGTGGTCGTCGACCACCGCCAGGGCCACCTCCGCGCGGGCCTCTCCCGTGCGGATGTAGCGCCCGACCCCGACGATGCGCTCGTCGTCGCCCTCCGGCTCGACGGCCACGAGACCCACGTGGTCGCGCGAGTCGACCTCGGTGAAGTAGGCGAGCATCGCGTCGCTCAGGTCGGGGAGCGCGGAGAAGAAGCGGAAGTAGACCGACCGTAGCGACAGCCGGTGGAAGGCGGCGCGCAGCCGCGCCTTGTCGTCCGGCCGGATCGGGCGGATGCGGATGGGCTCGCCACCCCGTCGGCCCCCGGCATCCAGATCGCGTGTCTCCGACATGTCCGGGCCCCCGGCGGGCTCGCGCCCCGACGATCGCCAGATCTGCCATACATGGTGCCGGGCTGCCGGCGCGTCGCCATGGACGCGACGCCGCCCCCAGGGGGCACGCGCCGGCGCCATTCCATCTTCCCCACGGAGGGACCATGCAGACCCGCACCGAGACCGACACCCTGGGCGCCGTCGAGGTGCCCGCCGATCGCTACTGGGGAGCCCAGACCGAGCGCAGCCGCCGGAACTTCCGCATCGGCGACGAGCGCTTCCCGCGCGCCATGATCCGCGCGCTGGGAATCGTGAAGAAGGCGGCGGCACAGGCGAACGCGAGCCTGGGCGCCCTGCCCGAAGAGAAGGCGCGCGTCGTCGCGCGGGCCGCCGACGAGGTGATCGACGGATCCCTCGACGACCACTTCCCGCTCGTGGTGTGGCAGACGGGCTCCGGCACCCAGACGAACATGAACGCCAACGAGGTGATCGCGAACCGCGCCATCGAGATGCTCGGCGGCGAGCTCGGCTCGAAGTCGCCGGTCCACCCGAACGACGACGTGAACCGCAGCCAGTCGTCGAACGACGTGATCCCGACCGCCATGCACGTGGCCGCGGCGGGCGAGATCCGGAGCGCGCTGCTGCCGGCGCTGCACGTGCTTCGCGACGCCCTGGCGGACCGCGCGGACCACTTCCAGGACGTCGTGAAGACCGGCCGCACCCACCTGATGGACGCCACGCCGGTCCGCCTCGCAGACGAGTTCCGCACCTTCGCCCTCCAGCTGGAGCGGGCGACGGGCTCGGTGGCACACGAATCGGAGCGGCTGCTCGACCTGCCCCTGGGCGGCACCGCGGTCGGCACCGGCCTGAACGCGCCGCCGGGCTTCGACCGGGAGGCCGTGGCCCGCATCGCCGAGGCGACCGGACTGCCCTTCCGGCCGGCGGCCAGCAAGTTCGAGGGGATCGCGGCCCACGACGCCGTCGTCGCGACCCACGGCGCGCTGCGCACGGTGGCGGTGGCGCTGCTGAAGATCGCCGGCGACGTGCGGCTGCTGGCCTCGGGTCCGCGCTGCGGTCTGGGCGAGCTCGAGCTGCCCGCCAACGAGCCCGGCAGCTCGATCATGCCGGGCAAGGTGAACCCGACCCAGTGCGAGGCCCTCATCCTGGTCTGCATGCAGGTGCTCGGAAACGACGTGGCCGTCGGCCTGGCCGGCGCGGGCGGCCAGCTCCAGCTGAACGCCTGCAAGCCGCTCCTCGTCTTCGACGTGCTGAACTCGGTCCGCTGGCTCTCCGACGCGGCGCGGAGCTGCGCGGAGAACTGCGTCGCCGGCATCGAGGCCCGGCGCGAGGCGATCGCGGCGGGCCTCGAGCGATCGCTCATGCTGGCGACCGCCCTGGCTCCGCGCATCGGCTACGACGCCGCGGCGCGCGTCGCCAAGAAGGCCCACGACGAGGGGACGACCCTGCGCGAGGCGGCCCTCGCCCTCGACGCGCTCTCCGCCGAGGAGTTCGACGCCCTGGTGCGCCCGGAGGCCATGCTCGGCCCCCGGGACGCCTGACGGGCGCCGGCCCCGTCCCCCTCAGACGACGAGCGGCGCCAGCAGGAAGCCGAAAGCCACGGCCAGCGTGATGGTGATCACGCCGGGCACCAGGAAGGGGTGGTCGAAGACGTAGCGCCCGATGCGCGTCGAGCCGGTGTCGTCGAACTCGACGGCGGCCAGCAGCGTCGGGTAGGTGGGGAGGACGAAGAGCGCGCTCACCGCCGGGAACGCCGCGATCGCGGCCACCGGACTCACGCCCAGCGCCAGCGCCGCGGGCATCAGCGCCCGGGTGGTGGCGGCCTGCGAGTAGAGCAGCATGCTGGCGAAGAACAGCACGACGGCCAGGGTCCAGGGCCGGCTCTCCAGCAGGTTGCCCGCGAAGACCTGGATCTCGTCCAGGTGTGCCGCCACGAAGGTGGTGCCGAGCCACGCCACGCCCAGCACGCAGACGCAGGCGCTCATGCCCGACTTGAACGTCGCCGCGTTGGTCACCGCTCCCGTGTCGATGCGGCACACCAGCGCGATCACCGTCGCCGCCGCCAGCATGAAGGTCATGATCGCCTCGTTGCGGCCGAGCGCCGGGTCCTCGATCAGGCCGATGGTTCCGCTGATCGCCGTGGCGTAGGCCACCACGGCGACGATGGCCACGAGGAAGATGAAGACGGAGGCCTTCGCACCCGCCGGCAGCTCGGGCTCCGCGTCGTCGCCCGGGTCGGGCATCGCGACCAGTCCCTTCTCCAGGCGCTCCTGGTACACCGGGTCGCTCTCGAGGTCGCCGCCCAAGAAGTTCGTGACCACCGCCGCGATCATCACGGCCGCGACGCGCGCGGGAAAGGAGATCGCCAGCAGCGGGAGGTAGCCGACGCCGAACTCCTCGAGGGCGCCGGCGAAGAAGACCACCGCCGCGGAGATGGGAGACGCGGTGATGGCGATCTGCGAGGCGACGGTGGCGATCGCCAGCGGCTTCGAGGGCCGGATGCCCTCGCGCTTCGCCACCTCGGCGATCACCGGCAGGGTCGAGAAGGCGGTGTGCCCGGTGCCGGCGAACAGGGTCATGGCGTAGGTCACGATCGGCGCCAGGACCGTCACGTGGCGCGGGTTGCGGCGCAGGATCCGCGCGGCGATCTGCACCAGGTAGTCGAGGCCGCCCGCCACCTGCATGGCGGCGATGGCGGCGATCACCGACATGATGATCAGGATCACGTCGATCGGGATGTCGCCCGGGGCCAGGCCGAAGCCGAGGGCGAGGACGGCCACGCCCACCCCGCCGGCGAAGCCGATGCCGATGCTGCCGAGGCGGGCGCCGAGCCAGATGAAGAAGAGGACGACCAACAGCTCCACGATCCACATCTCACTCGCTCCTCTGGGGAATGCGGTACGTGCCGGCGAGATCCCGCGACTGACCGGTGACGACGCCGTCCTCGGGGCTCACGTCGACCACGTGCCAGGTGAACGCGTAGGCACCTGTGATGCCCTCCAGGTTGCCGGTCCCCCCGACGATCTCCCCGGTCACTGCGACGCCGGAATCGAGCGGCCGGCCGCTCAGCACGCTGAAGACGCGGCGCCCCCGGAAGTCGCGCCACACGCAGCGGCCGGTGCTGCCCCCGGCGGAGTCGCTCAACCCGATGCACTCCGACCAGAAGTCGATCGCGTCGCCGACGCCGTTCTCCAGGTTGACGTGGCCCGCGATGGCGAAGCTCGCGACCTCCCTGCCGGGTACGAAGTCGAAGAGCGTGCGGCTTCCCGACGCGACCCAGCGGCCCGAGAAGCTCTCGGCCTCCTGCGCCGGCGCCGATGAAACGGGGATCGCGACGAGGGCGGCGGCCAGCATGGCGCAGCGACGCCACGAAGGAGCTGCATGTTTCATCGAAAGGTCTCCTGAAAGGGACGCGATGCTACTGTACGCTGCCCGCCGTCCGGAAGACCCAACCACGGAGTCGTGTTCGTCCCATGTCCACCGCAGAAGAGATCATCCTGAAGCTCCCCGCACTCCAGCAGCTCGACACCGCGACCGCCCGCGAGATCGCCGGGCTCTTCTCCGCACACAAGTTCGACGCCGGCGAGGCGATCCACCGCCAGGGCACGCCGCGCACGCGCCTCGTCGTGATCGAGGAAGGCGCGGTCGAGGTGACCCGACTGAGCGGCCGCGAGCACGCGGTCCCGCTCATCACCTACGGCAGCGGGGACGGCCTGGGCGAGGGCGTGCTGCTGGGCGAGGAGCCGCACTCGACGACCGCCACCGCGCGCACGCCGGTCCGGGCGCTCGTCGCCGACGGAGCCGCGCTGCGCGCCGTGCTGGATCGCCACGCCGAGGCCAAGGCCGTCGTCTACCGCGGGCTGATCGACCGGCTGACCGAGCGCCTCAACCGGCTGTCGGCGCGCTCCCCGGACGTCCTCGGCCTGGTGCCCGGCAACACCCGCACCGAGACGGACCTGATCGGCGAGAAGGAGGTGTCCGCCGACGCCTACTACGGCATCCAGGCGGCGCGCGCCCTCGACAACTTCCGCATCACCGGGATCACCGTCTCGATGTATCCCGACTTCATCACCGCCTTCGCCATGGTCAAGCACGCTGCGGCGCGCGCCAACCGCGACTGCGGCGTGCTCGACGCGGCGATCTGCGACGGCATCACCGCCGCCTGCGACGAGCTGATGCAGGGCAAGCTGCGCGAGCAGTTCGCCGTGGACATGATCCAGGGCGGCGCGGGCACCTCGACGAACATGAACGCCAACGAGGTGATCGCGAACCGCGCCCTGGAGCTGATGGGCCACGCGCGGGGCGAGTACGCGCACTGCAGCCCGAACGACCACGTCAACAAGTCCCAGTCGACGAACGACTCGTACCCGACGGCGCTGAAGCTGGCGATCCTGATCGGGAACCGGCGCCTGGTGGAGGAGCTCACCGCGCTGGTCGCGGCCTTCCGCGCCAAGGGCGCCGAGTTCGCCGACGTGCTCAAGATGGGTCGGACCCACCTCCAGGACGCGGTCCCCATGACCCTGGGCCAGGAGTTCGACGCGTTCGCCACCAGCATCGAGGGCGAGATCGACGCGCTGGAGGCGGGCGCCCGGACCCTCTACCCGGTGAACATGGGCGGCACCGCCGTCGGCACCGAGCTGAACGCCCCGCCCGGCTACTCGGAGAAGTGCATCGCCGCGCTGGCCGAGCTGAGCGGCTTCCCGCTGGTGAAGGCGCCCGACCTGGTCGACGCCACGTCGAACACCCAGGGCTTCGTGCTCTACTCGTCGACGCTGCGCAGCCTGGCCGTGAAGCTGACCAAGATCTGCAACGACCTGCGGCTGCTGGCCTCCGGTCCGCGGGCCGGCCTCGGCGAGATCCGCCTGCCCGAGCGCCAGCCGGGCTCGTCGATCATGCCCGGCAAGGTCAACCCGGTGATCGCCGAGGTGGTGAACCAGGTCGGCTTCCGCATCATGGGCAACGACCTCTCCGTGACCCTCGCCGCCCAGGCGGGCCAGCTCCAGCTGAACGTCTTCGAGCCGGTGATCGCCCTGGGCGTGCTCGAGTCGGTCCGCATGATGATCAACGCGTCGGCCACGCTGCGGGTGAACCTGCTCGAGGACGTGCAGGCGAACGCCGAGGTCTGCCGCGAGTACGTGGACCGCAGCATCGGTGTCGTCACGGCCCTCGTCCCGGAGCTCGGCTACAAGCCGGCGAGCAACCTGGCGCGCGAGGCCCTGGAGACCGGGCGCGGCGTCGTCGAGCTGCTGCGCGAGAAGCAGCTTCTCAGCGAGGAGCGGATCGCCGAGATCCTGTCCCCCGAACGGATGGCGCGGCCCCTCCGGCACGAGTGACCGGACCGGACGGCCGCTTCGGCCCGGCTAGCGACGCCGGCCCCGTCCTCTGCGCAGCGCCCGCTCGAAGGCGGGCAGGTGATTCTCCTGGGAAGCGGACAGGAGCCGGCGGAAGGTCCGCTGCACGTCGGCGTGCCCCTCGGCGGCACGCATCAGGCGCTCGTAGAGCGCGGCGTTCTCGCGCTCGCCCTCCAGGGCCGCCCGGCAGGCGGCCTCGAAGGAGTCCGGCGCCGAGACGCGCGCGGGCCAGGGGTCCGGCGGGACCTCCACCCCGTGACGTTCGAACAGACGCGTCAGGGCCTGGATGTGCCGCTCCTCGGATTCGACGATGTTCGCGAAGGGCCGCACGTCGCCGTACGCGGCGAGCACCGCGCGGTAGCTGGCGCGCGCGTGGTACTCGTCGTCGAGGGCGGCGAGCAGGGCCTCGCGCAGCGTCATCGCCACGGACTCGTTCGCCCCTAGCCGCGTACGGCGTCCGCGCCGCTCTCGGTGAACACCTTGCGGGCCTGTTCGGCGTGCTCGTGCTCGGCGGGAACGGCCACGATGATGCCGCCCTTGTCGAGCGCCTCGGCGTGGATGTGGGCCTCGTCCTTCCAGAAGCCGAGGCCCGCGAGGGCGCCGACCTCGAGGCCCACGGCGCCACCGGCCACGGCACCCTTCAGCGCGGCGAGCAGGGGTCCCGCGGCAAGCACGCCGAAGCCCGACGTGGCGACGACGCCGGTCGCCGCCAGCGTGGCCCCGATCGCTCCGACCACTCCGCCGATCGCGGCGCCGCCCACGGCGCCCTCGGCGACGCCGGTGTCGTGCCCCACCTCCTCCTCGTGGGAGCCCTCGCGATCCCTCACCACGATGCTGATCTCGTCGGAAGCGAAGCGCGTTTCGATCAGCTCGCGCACCGCGCGCTCCGCCGCTTCGGGATCACTGAAGATTCCGGTCACCTGATGCATCGGTCCTCCTTCCGGGCGATTCGTGACGATACCCGCCGGAGAGGATGCACGGCACGTGCCACCCTCGGAAGGGCGCTCGCGCGCCGACGGGAGTTCCGTGCATGGAAGCCGGGGCACGTTGCCCCAGGCCGAGGGGACGGCGCAGGCCTGGGGTACCCTGGGAACGACGACGACCGGAGGGCTCCAGATGCCGCTCAGCCGACTCGCCCGGAGTTCCGTGGCGACCATTCCCCCGAGTTGCCCGCTCTCGGAAGCCGCGCGACTCATGACCATGTTGTCCGTCGGCGCCCTCGTCATCGCCGAATCCCCGAAGGACGAGCCGGTGGGGATCGTCACCGACCGGAATCTCGTCAAGCTGATCGGGGAGGGGCTCGACCCCAAGCTCGCGAACGTGGCCCGCTTCGTGGGGCCGCCGCTGGCCACCGTGCCGATCGGAACGCCGATGAAGGAGGTGGTGCGCCTGATGCACGCGCACGGCGTGCGACGCCTGCCGATCGTCGACGGCGAGGGACAGCTCACCGGGATCGTCTCGCTCGACGACGTGCTGCTCAGCCTGGGCGAGGAGATGGCCGACGTCGCCGGGACCATCCGCAAGGGGCTCGAGAGCGAGCACCGGCCGCCGTCCGCCCACGAACGCGCCCTCTAGGGCCTACGCGACCCGGACGCGCGCGTGGACCCTTTCTGGTGGATCCTGCTGGGCGGCGTTCTGATGAGCGCCATCGCACTGGTCGGCAGCACCACGCTGCTGCTCAGCGAATCGGCCCTGGAGCGGTTGATCATGCCGCTGGTCGCCTTCGCGGCCGGATCGCTCCTCGGTGGGGCCTTCCTCCACATGCTGCCCGCCGCGATCGGCGACGCACCGGGCGACGCCACGGTGTTCCTGTGGGCGCTGGTCGGCTTCGCCCTCTTCTTCGCGCTCGAGCAGTTCCTGCACTGGCACCACTGCCACCGGGCCGCGACCGACTGCAAGGAGCCCCTCACCTACCTGATCCTGCTGGGCGACGGCCTGCACAACTTCCTCGGGGGCCTGGGCGTGGCGGGCGTGTTCCTGATCGACGCGCGGCTCGGCATGGCCGCCTGGCTGGCCGCCGCGGCCCACGAAGTGCCCCAGGAGCTGGGCGACTTCGGCGTGCTCGTCCACGGCGGCTGGAAGAAGGGCAAGGCGCTGCTGCTGAACCTGGCCTCCGGGCTCACCTTCCTGCTGGGCGGCCTGGTGGCCTGGGCGGTCTCCGCGCAGATCGACGTGGCCTTCCTGGTGCCGTTCGCCGCCGGCAACTTCATCTACATCGGCGCCTCCGACCTGGTGCCCGAAGTGAACAAGCACCGCGACCTCCGGGCGAACGTCGTCCACTTCGGCGCGTTCGTGGCGGGCATCGCGCTGCTGTGGGGGATCCGGGTGGCGCTCGCCGGATAGGCGCGAAAACCCCTCGTGCCAGATCCTGCAGTGCTAGGCTCGATCGCGCGCGGTTGCGGGGGCCGTGCGCGGAAGGGGACCTCACGGATGCAGCCGTTGTTCGGATCCGTCCGGGCGTGCATCGCCCTCGCTTCCGGCGTCCTCGCGCTCGCCTCCGCGGGCTGCGTCGGGCGACCCCCGGTCAACGTCGTGCCGAACGAGCATTCGCAGCGGCTCTCGTCGGAGCAGATCGCCGCCGACATGGAGCAGTGCGAGGAGATCGCCGGCGAGGTGCTCGACGAGTACGGTCCGCACCCGCCCTACTCGGACGATCCCTTCGCCGACGCGGCGACGCTCCGCGGCCACCGCACCCGCTACGAGGCCGCCTGCATGCGCGTGAAGGGCTACGAGGTGGAGAGCAGTCTCGGGATGGAGATCTCGGAGGTCGACCTGCCGGCGTCCGCCGTCGAGAAGGCGCTCGGCCTGCGGGAGCCGGCGGCGGAAGCGGGCGGCCCCGAGTGAGGGCACCCGTCGGGCTCGCCGTCGTGTTCGCGCTCCTCTGCATCGGCTGCGCCAGCGACGACCGCACCTACTACTGGTCGAGCTACCAGTGGTCCGCCTACTCCGGGAACCAGATCAACCGGGGCGGACCCGACTCGAAGCGCTTCGAGGAGACCCTCCAGCGCATCATCCAGCGCTCCGACGCGTCGGGCCGCAAGATCGCGCCCGGTGTGCTCGCCGAGTACGGCTACCTGCTGCTGAAGCGCGGCGAGACCGGGCCGGCGGTCTCCTACTTCGAGCGCGAGGCGCAGGAGTGGCCCGAGTCGGAGCCGTTCATGCGCTGGGTGATCGGGCAGGTGGAAGAGGGATCCGGCTCGTGAGGCTGCTGCGGCGCGCCGCTCTGCTGCTCCTGCTGCTCGGGTCCGCCGGCTGCGTGATGCCGGGCCAGGCGCGGCGCAACGCGTACGACTACGGCCCGCTGGTCGCCGCCGACCCGCGATCCGTGGTCGTGGCGCCGGTGGTGAGCCCGCTGAACCCCGAGGCCCGGGACTGGTTCCTCGCCACCCTCACGGCACCCCTGGCCGAGCGGGGCTACTACGTGTTTCCGGTCTTCATGAGCACCGAGATCGCGGAGCAGGCCGGCCTGGGCCGCGGACCGGGCGGAAGGGGCTTCGCCGAGTTCTCCCCCGAGCTGGCGACGGGCATTGCGGAGCTCTTCCACGCCGACTCGGTGCTCTTCGTGACGGTGAAGAAGTGGGGCTACACGAGCCAGGATCTGGGCCTCGACCCGGTCGGGACCAACGAGGTGCTCTTCGACTACCGCCTCACCGACGCGCGCGGCCAGACGATCTGGGAGGCGAGCCAGGGAGCCAGCCTCACGCGCGGCGGCGGCGACTGGCTGACCCAGCTGTGGAACCTGTTCACCGAGCCCTCGACCGAGGAGCACCAGACCATGCTCTCGCGGGAGGTGAACCGCATGGCGATCGAGGGCAAGCCCAACGAGATGGGCAAGCGGACCTATACCCGCCCTGCCCCGCTGCTGGTCGGTCCCTACCACACGCGCTACGAGGCGGACCGCGCGCGGCGGAAGGCCCGACCGGCCGGGGCCGCGCTTCCCGACGGGGTCGTCGCCGCCGTCGATCGCCTGATCGCCGAGTGCGAGATCGAGGAGGGTCCGCCCACGACGACCGCCGCGGAGCGCCAGGCCTCGCTCGAAGCGGTCGAGACCTGCGACCTCGACGGCGACGCCTACCCGGACTACCTGATCGACGACGCGCGCGTGGCGTGCGCCGCCGGCCTTTCCTTCCGGCACGGCAACGGCGGCACCGGCATCCTGCTGCTCAAGGGAGGAGCGGACGACGCCAGCCTCGCCGCCGGGGCGACGGCCTTCGGCGCCCGCATCGAGCAGCGCGCCGGCGCGCCGGATCGCGTCTGGCTGCTGCTGGGCGGCGCCTACTGCGGTCAGGACACCGCGGGCCTCTCCCGGGCGGAGATGACCGCCTGCGAGCGTCCACTGGTGTGGGATGCGGAGGGGCGCACGCTCGTGCTGGCGGGGCACGACCAGACGCGCTTCGACCTCTCCGACTGAACCCGAAGGAGCTGCGACCGATGCGATCGATGCCCGGCCTTCTCCTCGCTTCTGCCTGCCTCCTGGTGCTCGCCGGCCCCGCGGCCGCGGACCCGGGCGATCCGGTCTTCGACGAGCCGTACACCTTCCAGGAGTTCCACGACCCGGGCGTGCTGGTGCTGGAGGACGCGGCGGGCAACCGGTCCGAGCTCGACTTCGGCTACCGGGGCCTTCCCTACGAGGTGGTGAAGGCCTGGCCGAAGGGCAAGACGATCCGGGTGCGCTACGCGCCGGCGGACGGCACCCACGTGGTCGATCCCGAGAGCGGCGAGCGCTACCCGATCGCGGACGCCTGGCCGCGCGTCGACGTGCTGCTGGAGCGGTGCCGCGCGCGCGCCACGTCGACGCTGGAGCACCAGGCCTGCGCTCACGAGGCGACCGCCGCCTGGGACACGGAGCGCGAGCGTGCCTACCGGCGCTGGATGGAGAGCGGCGCGTCGCGG
>JBNLVK010000104.1:0-6672 GCA_050618055.1 Myxococcota bacterium | reverse complement strand
CCGATCGCGCTGGGCTGGCTGCCGCGCATGGACGTCGCCACCTGGCGGGCGAACCAGGCTCTCGTCGACGACTGCTCCGGCCGGCTGGTCGAGTGCCTGCCCCGCCACGGAATCGACGCGATCGTCCAGGATCCGCACACGGTGCTGCTGCTCCACCCGGAAGGCGGCATCCGCCAGGTGCTGCGCACCCCGCACTAGCCCGAGCCGATCCGGGCTAGTCTCTCTCGCGCATGGGCGAAGGCGGACGGGCGCGCGGAGGGGAGGTCGCCGGTCTCGGCCTGACCGTGCTGTGGATCGCCGCGCTGCGGGTCGAGCAGCGCGCCCCCACGCCCCAGGTCGACGACGCCTACATCGCCTACCGCTACGCGACCAACGCGCTGGCGGGACACGGTCCGGTGTTCAACCCGGGCGAGTGGGTCGAGGGCTTCACCAGCCCGCTGTTCACCCTGGCGGTGGCGCTGGGCGTGGCGGGCGGCGCTCCGGCCACCGCGGTGGGCCACGTCCTCGGTCTGCTCGGTGCCGCGGGCGCCATGCTGGCCGCCTTCCTCTACGCGCGGGCGCTGGCGCCGGCGCTGCCGGGCTTCGTGGCCGGCTGCGCGCCGGCCGTGCTGCTGGCGTCGGCCGCCTTCGTCCGCTGGAGCACCGGCGGGCTGGAGACGACGCTGTTCGCGGCCGGGCTCACCGCGGCGCTGGCCGCGGCCGCCGCCGGACGCGTCGGCGCGACCACGGCGGCGCTGGTCGTCGCCGCCCTCACCCGACCCGAAGGGGCGCTGGTCGCCGCGCTGCTCTACGGCGTCTGGCTGCTCGGGCCGCGGCGCGCGGCCGCCGCCCGCGGAGCCCTGGTCTTCGCCGCGTTCGGCGCGGCGCTGCTGGTGGTCCGCTTCGCCCTCTACGGCGAGCTGCTGCCCAACACCTTCCACGCCAAGGTGGGCGGCGTGCCCCTCTCGTTCGGCCTGGCCTACCTGGGCGCCTTCCTGGCCGACGGCGCGGCCTGGCTGTTGCCCGGCGCGGTGGGCGCGGCGTGGTTGCTGCCGGCGGCGCGTCCGGGCGCGGGGGTGGTCGCGGTCTTCGCCCTCTACGTGGTGGCGGTGGGCGGCGACCTGCTGGGCGAGTCGCGCTTCCTGGTGCCGCTGCTGCCGGCGCTGGCGGCGCTGGCGGTGGTGGGGGCCGGGGCGGCGTGGGAGCGGAGCCGCGTCGCCGGCGGCGTGGCGATCGCGGCGACGCTGCTCGCGCCGGTCTGGCTGGTGGCCGGACCGGGTCCGGCGGGCGAGGGCCTGAAGCGCAGTCGCGTGCTCGACGTCGCGCGCCGCACGGACCGCTTCTTCGAGGCGGCCGGCGAACGTCGCGCCGCGTTGCTGCGCGAACGCGGCGAGCGGGACGTCAGCGTGGCCACCGGCGCGATCGGCTCCTTCGGCTTCCACGCCGGCCCGGACGTGCGCGTGATCGACATCCTGGGACTGACCGACGCCCACATCGCGCGCGCGCCGCTGGGCGACGACGCCGCGCGCTGGCCGGGCCACCTGCGCTCCGACGCCGCCTACGTGCTGGCCCGGCAGCCCGACTGGCTGATGATCCGCCGCCGCGGCTCGCCGGGTGCGGGCCGGCTGCGCGCCGTGGCCGAGCTGTGGGAGCGCCCGGAGCTCGAGCGCGACTACGCGTGGGACGCGTCGCTGGGGGCGTACCGGCGCCGCCCCGGCCAGCGGCCGAACCTGCTGCTGATCGTGGTCGACACGCTTCGGGCCGACCGGCTCGGCAGCTACGGCGCCGAGCGCGACACCTCGCCGGCCCTCGACCGGCTGGCCGCCTCCGGCGTGCGCTTCCAGCGCGCCTACGCCACGGCGCCCTGGACCAAGCCGGCGGTGGCGTCGATCTTCACCGGCCTGCACCCGGGCGCCCACGGCGCCAACCGGGTGAAGGCGACGCTGCCGCAGCGCGCGAACACCCTGGCCGAGACGCTGCGCGACGCCGGCTACCGCACCGCGGGCGTGGTGAGCCACGACGTGCTGAGCGACGCGAACGGCTTCTCCCAGGGCTTCGAGCGCTGGTCCGAGGAGGAGGCGGGGGGACACGAGCACGTGTCGACCGCCGGCGTCACGCGCCGCGCCGTCGCACTGCTCGACGAGCTGTCGGCGGGCGACGCCCCCTTCTTCCTGTTCGTGCACTACTTCGACCCGCACTACGACTACCAGCGCCATCCCGAGTTCGGCTTCGCCCCCGAGCGCGCCGGACGCCTGGACGGCAGCGAACGGCTGGTCTCGCTGCGCCGCATTCCCGACCTGAGCGACGAGGAGGTGGGGCTGCTGCGGGATCTCTACGACGAGGAGATCCGCTTCACCGACGCCGGAATCGGGGAGCTGCTCGGTCGCCTGGAGCAGCGCGGTCTCGACGTATCCACGGTGGTGGTCGCCACCGCAGACCACGGCGAGGCGTTCCTGGAGCACGGCTGGCTGGGCCACACGCGCAGCCTGTACGACGTGCTGCTGCGCGTGCCGCTGATCGTGCGGGCGCCGGGGGCGTCGCCGCGGGTGGTGGAGGAGCCGGTCTCGGTGGTGTCGGTGCTGCCGACCGTGCTCGACCTGCTGGACCAACCCCTCCCGCCGGACCTGCACGGCGCGTCGCTGGCGCCGGTGGTGCGCGGCGAGGCGCCGCCCGCCGCGCCGCTGTTCGCCGAGGTGGACTTCCTGCCCGTCTTCGATCCGGCGAAGCGGGCGGCCAAGAAGGCGATCCTGGATCCCCCCTGGAAGCTGATCCGCGACGAGCGCAGCGGTCGCGTCGAGCTCTACGACCTGGACGCGGACCCGGAGGAGCGTCACGACCTGGCCGGGGCGGAGCCCGAGCGGGTGCGCGCCATGCTGGCCCAGCTCGAGGGGCACGCCGCCCGGGTGCGACGCGCCGCGCTTCCGGCCGAGGCGCGCGAGCCCACCCGCGAGGAGCTGCTGCGTCTCGAGGCGCTGGGCTACGGGTCGCCCTGATGGCGGGGGAGGGCGCTCCGCGCCGCGAAGGGCGCGCGTCCGGCTTCGTGGCGCCGCGCGCCCACGAGTGGCTGCTCGTCGTCGCCGGCGCGCTGCTGGTGGTGCGCTACCGCTGGCTGCTGGACGACGCCTTCGTCTACTTCCGCTACGTCGACAACCTGCTCTTCACCGGCGCCGGGCTGGTCTTCAACGCCGGCGAGTACGTCGAGGGCTACAGCAGCCCGCTCCAGTGCCTGGTGCTGGTGCTGCTGCGCGCGGCGGGTCTCGACTGGATGCACGCGGTGACTCTTCTCGGTGTCACCTGCTTCGTCGGCTTCGCGCTGCTGGTGGTGAAGCTCAACCGCGAGCTGTCGCCCGACGCCCCGGTGGTCGACCTGCCGCTGGCGTACCTGGCCTGCCTGTACGGGACCACCAGCTTCTTCACGTCCGGGCTCGAGACCCCCCTGGCGCACTCGATGGCGCCGGTGACGGCGCTCTGGCTCGTGCGATCGCGGGGCGCCGGGCTGACGGCGCTGCTGGCGCTGGCCCCGCTGGCGCGGCCCGAGCTGGTGCTCGCGGTGGGCGGGGTGGGCCTGTTCCGCTGGTGGCGGGACGGGCGCTTCCCGTGGCGGCTGTTCGTCTCGACCGCGCTCGCAGTGGGCTTCTGGCTCGCCTTCCGCGTCGTCTACTACGCGGAGCTGCTGCCCAACACCTTCTACCTGAAGGACGACGTGCAGGTGGCCCAGGGCCTGGTCTACCTGTGGGACCTGCTGCGCGGCACCGCCGCCCTGCCGGTGGCGACCGTCGCCTGCATCGTGTTCGCCCTGGGACGCCTGCGGCGCCAGGCCGACGGACCGGAGGCGCCGCCGCAGCCGACCGGGGACGCCGCCGCGCGCGCGGCGATGCTCCTGATCGCCGCGGCGGTGGCTGCCTACGTGGTGCGGATCGGCGGCGCGGCGCTCCACTACTGGTACCTGGCCTTCCCGTTCACGCTGGCGGTGTGCGCGTCGGCGGGCTGGATGGAGACGGCGGCGCAGCGGCTGGGTGCGTCGCAGCGCGGGGTCGCCGCGGCGGCGCTGGCGCTGGCGGCCGTCGTCGCCCTGGCGTACCCGCACCAGCTCTCCGGCCACCCCTTCCGGCGCTCCGAGAGTCATACGCAGATCGGTGTCATCGGCGACGCGTCCTTCCACCGGCTGCACCCGCGGCTCCAGCCCGCCAGCTGGCGCGGCCGGGTGCGGCCGCGCGACATGCGCGCCTTCGCCCGGGTGCTGGCGCAGCGCGGCTACGACCGCGTCGTGACCGGCACCTGGTGCCGCGCCCACTGGGCCGGCTACCGCGACCGGGTGGTGCACGGCTTCGGGTTGACCGAGCCGGTGCTGGCGCGGGTCGACACGCCGGAGCTCAAGCCGGGCCACAAGCCGGCGCTGCGGGCCCTGGCCGAGGACGTGGCCGCGGTGCGCCGCACGGGGTCCACGCTCGTCCAGGCCATCGACCGCGGCGACGCGCCCGCCTGGATGGCGCGCAACCGGGAGAGCATCGCGACGATCGAAGCCAAGATGTTCAACCGCCACCGTCCGGTCGAGAACCTGCGCCTCGCCTTCACGTTCCCCGAACGGATCGTGCTGCGCTAGGGAAGGCGCGTGACCAGGTAGTGGCCGCACAGGGCCAGGAAGCCGGCGACGGCCAGCCCGATGCCCGTGCGGCGCGCCGGTCCCTCCGGCAGGCGCGGATCCGCCAGCCAGCAGCTGGCCGCGATCATCACGAAGGGCATGACCGGCAGGCGGTAGCGCGAGTGGGCGACGGACAGCACGTGCATGCACGTGTAGTAGCCGACGAAGGCGGCGGACCAGAGCAGGAAGGGGTGGAGCCTGCGGCGGCCGAAGGCGAGCAGCGCCGCCACGCAGAAGACCAGATGGAGGGCGACGACCCCGCCCTTCACCCACGGATAGGCGTCGCGGGCCAGCGGACCCTCGCCGTAGAAGCCGTGGCGCACCCAGCGCAGCAGGTAGCTGTTCGGCGCCCAGAAGCCCTGGACCCGGTGCGCCATGTGGCCCGCCACCACCAGCGGCTGCTCGCGTGCGAAGGCCAGCGCGTTGGCGATCTCGCAGCGCCCGGAGCGGGCCAGGTCGCGCACGGCGAAGTCGCGGGTGCGGCCCAGCGGTAGCTCCGGCGGACGGCGACCCAGCAGGCCGTGCCAGCCTTCCGGGAAGAGCGCCACCAGCGCGTCGGTCGGCGGCAGGTCGGGGGCGCCGGGCGCCGGGTCGGCCGGACATGGGGCGCGCGCCGGAAGCTCCTGGTGCCTGCCCAGGTAGCCCAGGTCGCGGCTGAAGTAGGCCTCGCTGAAGGCGAACCAGGCGGTGCGACCGATCGTGCCGTCGACCAGCAGGAAGGCGTCGTACTTGGCGACGTTGCGGATGCTCCAGGGCAGCACGACGGCGAGCGCCACCGCCAGCACCAGCGCGGCCTGGGCCGCCCGCTCGCGGCGTCCGCGCAGCCACGCCCAGACGGGCCAGGCGAACAGGAAGTAGAGCGCCACCGAGCGCGTGAGCACCGACAGGCCGAAGAGCAGGCCGCCGAGCACCAGGTCGGTGCGGCTCGGTCCCTCCGCCCGGTGGAACAAGAGCCAGCAGGCCGGCAGCAGCAGGGTGACGAAGACGCTCTCGGTGTAGAGATAGTGGCTGAAGGCGGCGAGGGTGGGATCGAGGGCGACGGCGAAGGCGGCCAGGCGCGCCGCCCGGACGCCGCCGGCGCGCAGGGCCAGCCCGTAGCTGCACGCCACGGCGACGGGCGAGAGCGCCACCTGGAGCGCCTTCGGCCACCAGGGGACGGGGCCGGCCAGCCGGAAGATCGCGCCGAGCCAGGCGTCGTAGAGCGGGGCCCACTGGCCCAGCACGCCGGTGCCGAACTCGGCCACCAGCACCCCGGTGGCGTAGTGGATCACCTCGTCGCCGATGCCGCGCAGGTTCGGATAGCGGGCCAGCAGCGCCGCGCGCAGCAGCAGACCCGCCGCCAGGGCGGTCCACAGCCAGGGGTCGCGCCGGGCGCTCAGTCGTTCGCCGCTTCGAGGGGCGGGACGTCCTCGCCGCGCTGCCGTGCCTGGTGCCGATCGCGCACCAGCTCGGCCGCGCGCTGGAGGGTCGCCCGGCTGGGGCCGTCGGAGAGGATCTCGTCGAGCTCCGCCAGCTCCTCCTCGGTGAAGCCGGCCTCGAGCCGCTCCTCCTTCACCACCGCGCGGCCGCCGCCGAAGGCGAAGCGCCGGTCCGTCTCGCGCTGGAAGTCCCGCGCCGCCCGGGCCCGCTGCGGATCGTCGGCGGTGAAGGTCTTCACCCAGTCGCTGCCGAAGCGCACGTGGGTCAGCTCGTCGGCCAGCACGAAGTCGACCGACTGGGCGATCACGTCGTCGCCCACGGACTTCCCGTACTCGATCAGCTGCCGGAAGGCGTCGCAGGCCAGGCCTTCGAGGCAGCGGTTCACGCCGGCCACCCGCAGCACCGGATCCTCGGCGCAGGAGGTCTCGAACAGGAAGGTGTTCTCCGGGAACTCGCCGATCGTCCCGCCGGCGTGCTCGATCAGCTTCTCGTACACCTCGACGTGGCGCGCCTCGTCCCAGCACTGCCGCGCCATGTTCATGCGGAACTCCCAGGGCGAGTCGGGGAAGTCCCAGAGGGTACGGCTGGCCGCCTCGAGCGCCTGGAGCTCGCCGACGAAGATGCCGTGGAGC
>JBNLVK010000103.1:0-7592 GCA_050618055.1 Myxococcota bacterium | reverse complement strand
GCTCTTCCGATCTGTCAGCAGCTGGAGGCCGTAGCAGATGCCCAGGACCGGCACGCCCAGGTCGACAATGGCCGGGTCGATGCTCGGGGCGTCGTCGTCGAGCACGCTCGAGGGGCCGCCGGAGAGGATGATGCCCGCCGGACCCCACGCGCGGATCGTGTCCAGGTCGAGGGTCGGCGGGTGGATCTCGCAGTAGACCTGGTGCTCGCGGATGCGGCGCGCGATCAGCTGCGTGTACTGCGAGCCGAAGTCGAGGATCAGAATGCGGTCGCCCGCCCGCGCATGCTCTGCGGGGCCGGCCTGGGGGGCGCTGGTCATTCGGCGAGGTCCGTTCTGTCAGGGCCGGTCGGGAGGACGACCGCGCCGGGGAGGCCGGGGGTTCTATTCGATGCGGTAGTTGGGCGCTTCCTTCGTGATGATCACGTCGTGGACGTGGCTCTCCTGGCGACCGGCCGAGGAGATGCGGACGAAGCGGGCCTTGTCGCGCAGCTCTTCCAGGCTGCGGGCGCCCACGTAGCCCATGCCCGAACGCAGGCCGCCCACCAGCTGGTGGATGTTGCTGGTCAGGCTGCCGCGGTAGGGGATGCGGCCCTCGATGCCCTCGGGAACGAGCTTGCTGCTGTCGCGGATGTCGGCCTGGAAGTAGCGGTCGGCGCTGCCGTCGGTCATGGCGCCCACCGACCCCATGCCGCGGTAGACCTTGTAGGAGCGGCCCTGGTAGAGCACGACCTCGCCGGGCGCCTCGTCGGTGCCGGCGAACAGCGAGCCCACCATGACGCTCGAGGCGCCGGCGGCCAGCGCCTTCACCACGTCGCCCGAGAACTTGATGCCGCCGTCGGCGATGACCGGCACGCCGGCCCGCCGGGCCACCCGCGAGGCGTCCATCACGGCGGTGAACTGGGGCACGCCGACCCCGGCGACCACCCGCGTGGTGCAGATCGAGCCCGGGCCCACGCCGATCTTCACGGCGGAGACGCCGGCCTTGATGAGTGCCTCGGTGCCCTCGGCGGTGGCGACGTTGCCGCCCACCAGCGGCAGGTCCGGGAAGGCCTGGTGCAGCTCGGCGACGGTCTCGAGCACGCCCTCGGAGTGGCCGTGGGCGGTGTCGACCACCACCACGTCGACGCCGGCGTCCACCAGCGCCTGGGTGCGCTCCAGGCGGTCGGCGCCCACGCCCACCGCGGCGCCGCACAGCAGGCGCCCCAGCCCGTCCTTCGAGGCGGCCGGGAAGCGCTCGCTCTTCTCGATGTCCTTGATGGTGATGAGGCCGCGCAGGTCGCCGGCCTCGTCGACCACCAGCAGCTTCTCGATGCGGTGCTCGTGCAGCAGCTCCTTGGCCCGCTCCATGCCCGTCCCGGGCGGCACGGTGACCAGGCCCTCGCGGGTCATGTAGCGCGAGATCTCCTGGTGGGTGTCGCGCACGAAGCGCAGGTCACGGTTGGTGAGGATGCCCACCGCCTTGCCGCCCTGCACGATCGGCACGCCGGAGATGCGGTAGCGGGCCATCACCTCGAGCGCCTCGAAGATCTTCTGCTCGGGCGCCATGGTGATCGGGTCGACGATCATGCCCGACTCGGAGCGCTTGACCTTGTCGACCTCGCCGGCCTGGTCGGCGGGCGGCAGGTTCTTGTGCAGGATGCCGATGCCGCCGTTCTGCGCCAGGCAGATGGCCGCCTCGTGCTCCGTGACCGTGTCCATCGCCGCCGACAGCAGCGGGATGTTCAGCGCGATCTCGCGGGTGAGCTGGGTGCGGACGTCGACCTGCGCGGGCAGGACGTCGCTGGCGCCGGGCTCCAGCAGGACGTCGTCGAAGGTGAGGCCTTCTCGAATGAGCTCTTCCGCCATGGGCTCGTCCGCCTCGCGCATGTCGATCTGGCGCTCCCATCACCGACGTCGCGTCGGGGGTCGATCGGATGCTGAATGAGCGGATGGCGTTGGATCGGGTCGATCCGGCGCTCCCCCCGCCCGGAGCGTGGTGCCGAATTTACTGGCTGGCCGGAGAGCGGTCAACCGAGCGTTCGGCGCGGTCGGACAGGTGTGCCAGCGCGTCGCGGGCGAAGACGGCGCTCTCGCGTACGACGCCCTCGAGCAGCTTGCAGGCAGCCTCGGGGGCCGCCGTGCGCAGCGCCACGAAGCCCTCGCGGGTCAGCCGCAGCAGGCGACAGGCAGTGAGCGTGCGGGCCGTCGCCTCGCGCGGTCCCTCGACCACCAGCGAGAGCGCGCCGAGGGCGCTGCCGGGTCCGACCTCGCCGTCGGCCTGGCGGCGCTCGCTCCACAGGCGGATGCGTCCCTCGAGCACCAGCAGCAGCGCGTCGGCGGGCTCCCCCTCCTCGAAGACCTGGGTGCCGGACTCGACGTCGAGCCAGTCGAGCCGCTCGGCCAGGACGCGACGTCCCGACTCGGAGAGGCCGGCCAGCAGCGCGAAGCGCTCGAGGCCGCCGCTCACGCCAGCACGCGGCGCAGCAGCTCGCGCAGGCCGGCGTCGGCCGACTCACCCTCGGCCAGCGGGATCTCCACGACGCGCCGGTCGTCGAACAGCGAGAGGGCCTCGCACAGCGCGGCGCCCGTGGCCTCGCCATCCTTCTCGGTCAGCAGCGCGTGGACGGTGCGGACCCGGGGCAGCGCGCCCAGGCAGTCGATGGCCGGACGCAGCGCCTGCACCGACGTCTCCAGCGCGCCGGCGTGCACGAAGACCACGGTGATGGCGCCGTAGGCGGCGGTCGGCCAGATGGGCGCGAAGCGGGCGTCCGCCGGGGCCGAGACCCAGTGGACCGCCGTGTCCTCGTCGAGGTCGATGCGGCCGAGGGCCACCATGGCCTGGGTGGCCACCGGCTCCGGGGCCGGATCGGCTCCGGGCAGCCCCGCGATGCGCACCGCCAGCGCGTGGCGCGCCTCGTCGCTCGAGGCGATCACCAGCACCTTGCCGTCGGCCCCGG
The DNA here is from genome assembly GCA_050618055.1 of Myxococcota bacterium. Lineage (GTDB taxonomy): Bacteria > Myxococcota_A > UBA9160 > UBA9160 > SMWR01 > CALDCK01. The sequence goes on along the minus strand of JBNLVK010000103.1, from coordinate 4,656 downwards.
TGCGGGTGCGCTCCAGGCGCTCGCGCAGGCGCGCCGCCAGCCCGGGCGGCACCACCGCCGGACCGCGCGACGCGCTGTCGCCCGCCGCCTGGCGCAGCTCGACCAGGCCGCGGCGCACCAGCGTGAGCAGGGTCCGCAGCACCTGGTAGTCGGGGAAGCTGGCGCGGTCGAGCAGCTCGTCCACCCGGTCGGTGAGCTCGAGCACCATCAGCACTTCCTGGGTCAGCGGGTGCAGCACGCTCGGCAGCTCGTCGCGCGACACGACCAGGGCCGCCCGCGTCTGACCCGGCGGCAGCTCGGCCGCCAGCCGGTCCCACTCGGCCGCCTGGCGACGTCCCTCGCGGAGCATGGCCCGGGTGGGGCGCTCCACCGAGACCTCGCTGGCGCTGCCGTCCGGCACGAAGGAGAAGTGGCCCCGGTCCCAGGCGAACAGGCGGTAGAGCGCCTTCTCGCCCCCGACCCGGCCGGTCGACGCGTGCACCACCTCGCCCTCGCGCAGCACCACCTGACCCGACTCGCGGCGGCGGGCCGGTCCGCGCTCGAGCACGATGCGGCCGGTCTTGCGGTTCACGTGGAAGAGCTCGATCAGCTCGGAGAGCGGCAGCTGGGCCAGCTCGCCCTCGATGCCGCCCAGCGGCTCCGGGCTCTCGCCGCCCCGGGGCGGCCGGTGCTTGAGCAGCAGCGCCTGCACGAAGTGGACGATCGTCTCCGGGTCGGCGTGGCCCGGCAGCACGCGACCGGCGGCGTCGCCTTCGGGCGGCACCGCGCGCTCGTCGGCGATGAACAGGATCCCGGTCGACTCGGTGCGCGGGTTCGCGCGCAGGATCTCGGCCAGGCGCGCGCCCTCGATGAGCGGCAGGTCGAGCTGGGTCACCAGGGCGACCGGCAGCTCGGCCAGGGCGATCTCCAGCGCCCGCGCGCCGTGGGTCGCCACCTGGACGTCGATGCCCCGCTCCGAGATCGACGCGGCCAGGCGCTCGGCGCGCTCCACGTCGCTGTCGGCGATCAGCACCATGTCCCGCAGGCGCGCCATCAGGAAATCACCGGCAGCCGCAGCTCGCGCTGCAGGCGGAAGGCCAGCGACTCGGCGAGCGCCGCGTCCGACGAGTGGTAGAAGCGCCGGCCCTCGGGCCCGAGCTTCTCGTCGGCCACCCACACGTAGCTGGGTCCGTCGCCGTAGTGCACCAGGAACGGCGGGCAGCCCCCGAGCCGGGCCGCGGGCACCCAGGCCACCGCCTCCTCGCCGGTGCGCGGGGCCGGCGGATCGGCCAGCACCACCACCCCGGTACCCTCGGCCCCGGCGCGCACGGTGTCGAAGCCGCGCAGCTCGGCCTGGTAGGCGCTTCCCGGGTGGAAGAAGCACAGGTTGCGCTCGCGGGGCCGGCCGCCCACCTCGCCCAGGGCGAAGCGCACCAGGGAGGCGCCGGTCTCGTGGGGCTCGGTCATGCCGTGCTCCAGCAGCTCGCTCATCCACTCGGCCAGGCTCTGCTGGTCGCGCCGCGCCTCGCGCGTGTGGAGCTGGGCGTCCCGGGCCAGGCGCTCGCCCAGCGTGCGCAGCAGCGACTCGAGCTGGGTGGCGTCCCGCGGATAGGTGGCGACCGACAGGCGCAGCGTGGCCTCCAGGTCGTGGGGCAGCGCGGCCAGGGCGTCGCAGGCCTCGAGCGCCAGCCGGGTGCGGCGCCGGAAGGTGGTGGCGCCGATGGCGTCCGACTCGGCCAGCAGCACCCACAGCTCCGGCGTGTCGTCCACCGCCAGCAGGTCGGTGGCGCGCAGCAGCCGGCGCACGGTCTGCGAGAAGCCCTGCCACCAGTCGCCGAAGGCGGTCTCCCCCATGCGGGCCCGGATCTCGCCCATCGGACCCACGCCCAGGCGGGCCAGGCTGAAGCTGCGGCCGAAGCGGTTGGCCTTCTCGATCTCGTTGCGCGCCACGTCGCGCAGGTAGTCGATGCGGTAGGCGCCGGTGCGATCGTCCTGGAGCGTGCGCTGCTCGAGCGCCCGGAAGCGGGCGGCGTTGTCGAAGGCGCGCTCGGCGAACTGGGTGAACTTCTCGGCGCAGGCGCGGTCGACGTCGTCGAACTCGTCGCCGCCCAGCTTGTCGGTCAGGCGCGCCACCCCGATCAGCTGGCCGCCGCGCCGCACTGCCACCACCAGCGAGGGCCTCGCCACGCCCTGCTCCACCCAGTCCATGGCCAGCGACAGCGCCCGCTCCTCGCGGATCTCGTTGGGCAGGTCGACGGGGCGCAGCGCCTGGCGCTCCTCCTCCGGTCGCACCAGACCGCGTACGCCGAGCAGCTCGAAGCGCTCGCCGGTGCCCTCGCCGTCCAGCCAGAAGACGCCCCCCTGGGCTCCGGTCTCGACCGTCAGGGCGTCGAGCATGCGCTGGGCCAGCACCTCCGCCTTCAGCGATCCGAACAGGCCCAGCGCCCGCTCGAACAGCGAGCGCTCGCCCATGTACTCGATGTTCTCCTCGAGCAGCCGGTCGCGCTCGTTGGCGAGGCGCCGGTGGCGGAGGATCGCGTCCAGCGAGCTGGCGATGGTCTCCCGGTCGAAGGGCTTGAGCAGGTAGTCGTTGGCCCCGATCTTCATGGCGTCGACGGCGCTCTTCACGTCCACCACGCCCGTGATGACGATGATGTCCTGCTCCGGGTCGCGCTCCTTGATGCGGTGCACCAGGTCGGTGCCGCTCATCACCGGCATCACCAGGTCGGTGATGACCACGTCGAAGAAGTGCTGCTCCAGCACGTGCAGGGCCTCTTCGCCGCTGCCGGCCGTCTGGACGGCGTAGCCCTCCTCGACCAGCAGCCCCTCGATCAGCTCGCGGAAGTAGCGCTGATCGTCTACGACGAGAATGCGCCCCTTGGGCATCGACCCCTCCGGCGTCCGGCCGCCCGAGGGGATACGTCTACCCTCGAACGATCGCGCTCCGCTCCGATGCATCGGCGGATCGGGGGTCGTTCTTCACCACCGGAAGCCCCGGAACCAGGCGGATCGGCTCGCCAATCAGCGAGTGGGGGGTGGCCTCCACCAGCCGCAGGTCGACGCAGCGGCCCGGCTGTGCCGGCTCGTCCGCTGCGGCTGCGAAGTTTACGACCCGGTGGTACGCATCGCGTCCCGAGCGCTGGGCTCCGCCGCGCCGGCTCTCGCCGGTCACCAGCACCCGGGCGGTCTGCCCCACCCGGCTGCGGTGGTAGTCGAGGGTGAGCGAGCGCTGGAGGTCCTGGAGCTGCTCGAGCCGGTGCTGGGCCTCGGCCGGATCGACCGCGTCGGGAAGCCCGGCGGCCTTCGTGTTCGGCCGGGGCGAGTACTTGAACGAGAAGCTGTCGACGAAGCCGGCCTCGCGCACCAGGTCGAGGGTGCGGGCGAAGTCGTCGCGGGTCTCCCCGGGGAAGCCGACGATCAGGTCGGTGGTGAGCACCAGGTCGGGACGCGCCGCCCGCAGGGCGCGCACCTGCTCGAGGAAGCGGCCCGCCGTGTAGCGACGCCGCATGCGCTCGAGCACCGCGTCGGATCCGCTCTGGACCGGCAGGTGCACGTGGGGGCAGAGGCTCTCGAGGTCGCGGTGGGCGCGGACCAGCGCGTCGTCCATGAACAGCGGGTGCGGGCTCGTGTAGCGGATGCGCTCGATGCCGGGGATGGCGTCGAGCCGGCGCAGCAGCTCGCCGAAGGCGACTGTGCCCTTCGCCTCGGCCTGGCCGCGGCGCAGGTCGTGGCGGCCGTAGGCGTTGACCGTCTGCCCGAGCAGGGTGATCTCCACCACGCCCCGCTCCGCCAGGTCGCGCGCCTCGGCGACGATGGCGTCGGCCGGGCGGCTGATCTCCCGCCCGCGGGTGGTCGGCACGACGCAGAAGCTGCAGAACATGTCGCAGCCTTCCATCACGGTCAGGAAGGCGCGGCCGGGCGTGGTGCTGGCGAAGTCCGCATGCCGCTCGGGAAGATCGAAGCGATCCTGCGAGTCGGTCTCGGACGTCTCGACCGAGCGCCGTCCGTCGCGCGCGGCGTGGGCCATGTCCGGCACGAGTCGCAGGTTGTGGGTGCCGTAGACGAAGTCGACCTGACCGAAGCGGCGCAGGATCGCGTCGCCCTCCTGCTGGGCGACGCATCCCGCCACGCCGAGCACGCGTCCGGGGCGATCCGCCTTCCACTCGCGCAGCGCACCGAGGTCGCTGTACAGGCGGTGCTCCGCCTTCTCGCGGATCGAGCAGGTGTTGACGATCAGCAGGTCGGCGTCGGTCTCGGCGGGGGCCGCGTCGTAGCCCGCGTGGTGCAGCAGGTTCGCCACCTTCTCCGAGTCGTGGACGTTCATCTGGCAGCCGTAGGTGCGCAGGAAGAAGCGGGGGCGGCGGGTCGGGTCGGTCACGGCGCGGAACCTACCAGCCGGGGGCCCCCGGGCAACCTCCGGCGGTCCCGGCGCCCGCTCAGGATCTACCTGCAGAGTGGGTCCGAGAGGCCCGGAAAAGCTGGCGATTCAGCCCGGGGTCCGGTGGCCCTGGCGGCGCCTCCCGACGGAGGCCTCCCCGGGAGGGAAATAGCGTTTGACGTGGGGCCGCCTTCCGACCATAATCCTGTCGAGGCCCGAACCCAGGAGTTCACGCCAACAGTCAATCAGGTTATGGAGCGGCGGTGGATCTGGCACATTTCTGACCGAAATGTCCAACC
>JBNLVK010000102.1:0-19352 GCA_050618055.1 Myxococcota bacterium | reverse complement strand
CTCGCCGCGCGCGCGCGCGGCGGCCCGCTGCTGGCGGCCGCGCTGGCGCTGGTCACGGGGGTCGGGTTCGCGCGCTTCGGCGACGGACCGCTGGTCAGCCGCGCGGTGAGCCCGGCCAGCTACGCCGAGCCCTACCCGGCCAACAAGGTCGACGGCCACGCCGTCTGGTTCCTGGCGGACGCGGGCCTTCGGGGAAACCTCTACAACGAATACGCCAACGGGAACTTCCTCGGCTACTGGCTGGCGCCGCGCATGCGGGTGTTCCTGAACGGATCGCTGAACGTGCCGCTGCGCGTGATGGACGCGCGCCGCGCGGTGCGCAGGCTGTCGCCGCCCGCCGGACGCACGCTCACCGACCTGCTCGACGACTTCGCCGTCGACGTGTTCTTCGGCAGCGGGCTTCCGGTCTACCCGGCGTCGCCGCGCGCCGAGGTGAGCAACGTGGCCCACCTGGAGGGCATGCCCGGCTGGATTCCCGTGTTCCGCAATCTGCGCAGCGGCGTCTACCTGCGGGACCTGCCGCGCAACCGGGAGAACCTGGAGCGCGTGGCCGCGTACTACGCGCGCGCCGGCGTCCCCTTCGACGCGACGCGGGGCTTCGACGCGCGCCTCGCCGTCGAGCGCGCGCCCCGCTGGGCCGCGGAGCACGGGCTGTGCCCGGCCGACCTCGACCGGCTGCGCGCCGCCGGCGCCTCCCCCGACCCGGTGCTGCGTCGCCAGGCCTGGGAGCGCCTGGGCCGCTGGTCCGCCGCGCTGGGCCTCTACGAGGAGACGCTGGAGCTGGCGGACCGTCAGCTGGCCGAGACACCGGACGCGGTCGGAGCGCTGCGTCGCCGCGTCTGGGCGCTCCTCCACCTGCGACGGGGCAAACAGGCACGCCGCGCGGCGGCGCCCCTGGCGGCCCGCATGCCGCCCGGCGATCCGGTCTCCGGACTGCTGGTCACGGCGGCGCGGGCCGGTGCCGCACGCCCGGCCCTGTTCCCCGTGTTCGCCCCGAGCGAAGCGCAACAGGTTCTAGCGGGGATCCGCCCGGCTTCGGCCCGACCTGCTCGGCCGTGAGCGTCGATCCGGGCTCCCCTGGGCCCGGTGAAATGTTAGGATGCCGACCCTTCCGGCCGCCGTTCCGTGAAGTTCCCCCCGGTGGGCGGGGATCCCCGAAGGCAGGGGATCGCGTGGCGGCCCGGGTTCCGAGGAGAATTCGATGAACCGGTCGATGCGTGGGTTCGCCGCCTTCGCCGCCCTGGGAGTGCTGGCACTCCTGTGCGGGCCGGCGGCATTCGCCCAGGGAGACGAGGAGCCGTCGGCCGAGCGCAAGGCGCTCGAGCGGGTGATCGAGAAGCGCGACAAGGGCAACGACGCGGCCGCCGCGTCCCAGAAGCGGATCGATTCGCTGGCGGACGAGACCGACGACCTGCTGGCCAAGTACCGCACGACCTGGAAGCAGATCGAGTCGATCGACGCCTACAACCGGCAGATGCGCGACCTGATCACCGCACAGGAGCGCGAGCTGGCGTCGCTGTCCGACCAGCTCGAGCGCGTGCAGGCGGTCAGCCGCAGTGTCACGCCGCTGATGATCCGCATGATCGACGCCCTCGAGCAGTTCGTCGCCCTCGACGTGCCGTTCCTGGCCGAGGAGCGCGCCAAGCGCGTGGCCGACATGCGCAACCTCATGAACCGCGCCGACGTCACCACCGCCGAGAAGTTCCGCCAGATCATGGAGGCCTACCAGATCGAGAACGAGTACGGCCGCACCATCGAGGCGTACCGCTCCACCGTCGACATCGACGGCCGCGAGACCACCGTCGACTTCCTGCGCTTCGGACGCATCGCGCTGGTCTACCAGTCGCTCGACGAGCAGGAGCAGGGCGTGTGGAGCCAGAAGGAGCGCCGCTTCGTGCCGCTCGACTCGAGCCACCGCTCGGCGCTGCGCCAGGGTCTGCGCATCGCGCGCAAGCAGGCGGCCCCCGACCTGATCCGGCTGCCGCTTCCGGCGCCCAGCGACGCGAAGGGAGCGATCTGATGAAGCGCTGGACGATGATCGCCCTGATGCTCGCCGTCGCGTTCGCCGCGGCGAGCGCCGACGCCCAGGACGCGGCCGCCGAGGAAGAGACCCCCGCGGCCGCCGAACCCGCCCCGGCCAAGCCCCCCGGCCCCGCGCCGAAGTCGCTGTTCGAGCTGCTCGACCTGGTCCAGCAGGGCCTCGAGGTCGAGAGCGAGGAGCAGCGCCAGCGCGAGGCGCGCTTCAAGGCGGCCAAGCAGGAGCAGGAGCGCCTGCTCGCCGAGGCCAAGGACCTGCTCGCCCAGAAGGAGGCGCTGTCGCAGCGCCTCGAGGCGGTCTACAACGAGAACGAGGGCGCCATCGGCGAGAACGAGGCCCGCCTGGCCGAGCGCCTCGGTCAGATGGGCGAGCTGTTCGGCGCGGTGCGCCTGGTGGCCACCGAGGCCAGCGGCAACATCTGGGAGTCGCTGACCAGCGCCCAGCTCGGCCAGCGCAAGGAGCTGCTCGACCGGCTGGGCCGCAGCAAGGAGCTGCCCTCCACCGCCGACCTGGAGCGCCTGTGGTACGAGCTCCAGCGCGAGATGACCCAGCAGGGCCAGGTCGTGCGCTTCGAGGCCGACGTGCTCTCCACCGAGGGCAGCGTGGAGCAGCGCGAGGTCGTGCGCGCCGGACCGTTCAGCGCCGTCTCGGACGGCAAGTTCCTGGTCTGGGAGGCCTCCGAGGGCAAGCTCCGCGAGCTGACCCGCCAGCCGCCGTCCAAGTACCTCGGCACGGTCGAGTCCTTCGAGTCGGCCACCGAGGGCTTCGCCACCCTGGCCGTCGACCCGTCGCGCGGCCAGCTGCTGGCGGCGCTCACCGACACGCCGAGCCCGCTCGAGCGCGTCAACCAGGGCGGCTACGTCGGCTACACGATCATCACCCTCGGCGTGATCACGCTGGTGCTGGGCCTGTTCCGCTGGGTGGGCATCACCATCGCCGGTCGCAAGGTCGCGGCGCAGCGCAAGAGCGACTACGTGAACGAGGGCAACCCGCTCGGTCGCGTGCTGTCGGTCTTCGAGAACAACCGCGACGCCGACGCCGAGACCCTCGAGCTGAAGCTCGACGAGGCGGTGATGCGCGAGGCCTCGGGTCTCCAGCGCCTGCTGTGGATCGTGAAGACGATCTCGGTGGTGGCGCCGCTGCTCGGCCTGCTGGGCACCGTCACCGGCATGATCCAGACCTTCCAGGCGATCACGCTGTTCGGCGCCGGCGATCCGAAGATGATGGCCGGCGGCATCTCCGAGGCGCTGGTCACCACCATGCTGGGCCTGATCACGGCGATCCCGCTGGTGCTGCTCTACGACCTGCTCGCCAACAGCAGCCGCCGCATCATCGACATCCTGGACGAGCAGAGCGCGGGCCTGATCGCCGCGCGCTCGGCAAGGGACACCGGTGCCGGAGCTTGAGGCCGTCTTCGCGGTCCGCGACTTCGTCGAGCGGGGCGGCGACGTCCTGCTCGTCATCGCACTGGTGACCGCGGTGATGTGGATGCTCATCTACGAGCGCTTCTGGTACTTCCGCTTCCAGCACAAGCGCGAGGTGGAGAACGCCAAGAAGCTGTGGGACGACTGGGACGACCACACCAGCTGGGAGGGTCGCCAGTACCGGCGCATGCTGATCTCGGAGGTGCGGCTCAAGCTCGAGCGGGGCCTGCCGCTGATCGGCACGATCGTGGTGGTCTGCCCCATGTTCGGGCTGCTCGGCACCGTGACCGGCATGATCGAGGTGTTCGACGTGATGGCCGTGGCCGGCAGCGGCAACGCCCGGGGCATGGCCGCCGGCGTGTCCAAGGCCACCCTGCCCACCATGGCGGGCATGGTGGGTGCGCTGTCCGGCATGCTCTTCCACATCCAGCTGCGGCGCTTCGCCATGAGCGAGGCGGAGCGCGTGGCGGATACGCTGCTGGTGAAGGACTAGGAGTCGGCCGGAGCCCCCATGGCGCTGCGCTACCTGCTCACGGTTGGGATGGGAGCCCTGACGGCCTTCGGGCTGTTCTGGGTGATGCAGTTTCTCGTCAACGTCGAGGGCGAGCTGAACGAGTCGGGCGGACGCCTGTCGGTCGACTACGTGCGGCTCAAGCGCGACAACACCCCCGAGCTGAAGAAGCGCGAGCCCCCCAAGCGCGAGAAGCCGAAGCAGCAGCCGCCGCCGCCCCAGATGAACATGGCCAAGGCCATGAACCCGTCGGACGCGGTGGGCGAGATCGTGCCGATGATCGACACCGGCGCCGAGCTGGAGAAGGCGACCAGCCTGGGCGCCGGCGGCGCCGACCGCGACATCGTGCCGCTGGTGCGCGTCGAGCCCGACTACCCGCCCCGCGCCCGCCAGCGCGGCATCGAGGGCTACGTCGACCTGGAGTTCACCATCAGCCCGGTGGGCACCGTGCAGAACCCGCGGGTGATCGGCGCCCAGCCGGCCATCGTGTTCGACCGGGCCGCGCTGCGCGCGGTGCGGAAGTGGAAGTACAACCCGAAGATCGAGGGCGGCGTCCCGGTGGCGCGCACGGGCGTCCAGGTGCGGCTGCGCTTCGAGCTGGGGAAGGGCCGATGAGGCGGCTCCGTCGCGGCCTCGCCCTCGTCCTGGCGCTCGGCTTCGCCCTGCCCGCCCCGGCGCAGCAGGCCGAGGAGCCCGTCGTCGAGCTCACCGAGACCGAGCGCAAGTGGGCGGCCCGGGCGGGCGCGATCCCGCCGGAGGAGATCGCCCGCATCGACGCCGAGCGCGCGGTCCGCCGGCGGCTGAAGGAGCAGGCGGTGCGTCCGCGCATCGGCCGCTACCTGAAGGCGGCCGGCGAGGCGATGGACGAGGAGAGCCCGGCCGCCGCCCGCGCGCTGCTCGCCAAGCTGAACGTGAACCGCATGAACGCCCACGAGAAGGCGCGCATCTTCCGCCTCGAGGCCTACATCGCCTACCTGGACGGAGACCCGAAGGGCGCCATCGACGCCTTCCAGCGCGTGCTCGCCCAGGAGATCCTGGCGCCGAAGGACGAGGTGGGCATCCGCTTCAGCATCGCCCAGCTCTATGGCGGCCTCCAGGACTGGGACAACACGATCAAGGCGGTGGACGAGTGGTCGCGCTGGGCCACCGAGCCGAACCCGATGGGCTACTACCTGAAGGCCATCGCCTACTTCCAGAAGGAAGACACGGAGCTGGCCATCGAGAACGCCGAGGCGGCGGTCGACCTGATCGAAGAGCCGAAGGAGTCCTGGCTCCAGCTGCTGGCCGCGCTCTACATCGGCAAGGAGGACTACGACAGCGCCACCCCGGTGCTCGAGGAGCTGGTGCTGCGCTTCCCCAAGAAGATCTACTGGGTGCAGCTCTCGCTCATCTACGGCGCCCGCGACCGCTACCCGCGCTCGCTGGCCGTGCAGCAGGTGGCCTACGCCCAGGGGCTGCTCACCGAGGACAAGGAGCTGCGGCGCCTGGCGCGCTCCTACGTGTTCGCCGACCTCCCCTACCCGGCCGCCAAGGTGATCGAGAAGGGCATCGCCGACGGGATCATCGAGGCCGACCAGGAGGCGTTCGAGCTGCTCGCCAACAGCTGGATCGCATCGCGCGAGTACGATCGCTCGCTGCCCCCGCTCCAGCGCGCGGCGGAGCTGTCCGAGGACGGCAACCTGTTCGTGCGCCTGGGCCAGGTGCACCTGCAGCGCGAGGAATGGGACCTGGCCGCGGCCAACCTGCGGAAGGGTCTCGAACGCGGCAGCCTGGACGCCCCGGGCACGGCCCTGCTGCTGCTCGGCATCTCCACCTACAACGACGGCAGGCCCGGCGAGGCGCGCAGCTTCTTCAACCGCGCGCGCCAGCACGAGAAGTCGAAGAAGGCCGCCGCCGGCTGGATCACCCACCTGGACAACGAGGCGCGGGCCGCCGCCGGAGCGGCTGCCGCCGAGGCCGAGGCCACCGAGAACCCGACCTGAGCGTCGACCCTGCCCGTGGGAGGAGCTGCATGCGGATCGCCCGAGTGCTCGTCCCGATCGTCGCCCTGCCCTGGCTCCTCGCCTGCGCGTCGCCGGTGCAGGTCGCGTTCGACGCCGACGAGAGCTTCGAGCGCTTCCGCACCTGGAACTGGCGGTCGACGGACGCCTCGCGGGTCGACGCGCCGCGGGACGACGCCATCGCGCTGGCCGCCAGCGTGTCGCGCCTGATCGCCGACGGCCTGGCCCGGCGGGGCTTCCGCCGCGACGTGCTGGCGCCCGACTTCACGCTCACCTTCCACGTGTCGCTCCAGCCGCGGATCGAGATGGTCGCCGTCCCGCGCGCCCCCTACCTGCTCTCGAGTCACGACGCGTCGGCCTCCTACTGGATCGAGGGCACCGACGTGGAGGAGCGCCGCTACGAGGAGCTCCAGCTCTCGATCGACGTCGGCCTGGCGAGCGGCCGCTCGGTGTGGCGGGGAGCCGCGAAGGATCGCGTCGAGGGGGGCGAGACGCCCGACCTGGCGGCGGCGATCGAGGAGTTGCTGCGACGCCTGCCGCCGCCCAGCGGCCCGGCGCCGGAGGCGCCGGCCGCGGACCAGGTGGCGCGGTCGGAAAAACGCATTGATTCACCCCCCCGAGGCACATAACCTACGCAGTCCGGCCGCCAAGGGCCCGGGTTCACTGGAGATCCCCCCATGCGGCGACGCCGCCAGACCGACACGGAAGAGAGCGAAGTCAACCTGACGCCCATGCTGGACGTCGTGTTCATCATGCTCATCTTCTTCATCGTGACCGCCTCCTTCGTGAAGGAGGCCGGAATCGACATCAGTCGGCCGCCCGCCGCGACGGCGGAGCGCAAGGAGCGCGGCAACATCCTGGTGGCGATCACCGAGAACGACCAGATCTGGATCGACCGGCGCCAGGTCGACCCGCGCGCGCTGCGCGCGAACATCGAGCGCCTGCACGCCGAGAACCCGCAGGGCTCGGTGGTGATCCAGGCGGACAAGGGCTCGAAGAACGGCCTGCTCGTCCAGGTGATGGACGCGGCGCGCCTGGCCGGCGTCACCAGCGTCTCGCTGGCCGCCGAAGTGGTGGACTAGCCGCGTGAAGGTCAGCTTCGAGCTCAGCAACCGCGACCTCGCCTACTTCCGCGACCGCCTGAAGCGCATCCGCAAGAGCCTGGACACCGGCGACGAGCGCCGGGTGCTGCGCGGCGCCACGTCGATGATGCAGGAGGCGCGCGACTCGAACCCGCCCGAGTTCGTGCTGGAGCGCCTGGTGAAGCTCGAGCAGCTGATCGCCATGCTGCGCGACGGGGAATGGCGGCTCGAGGGGCGCGACCGCGTCCGCATCCTCGACGCGCTGGCCTACTTCGTCGATCCGGAGGACATGATCCCGGATCGCCTGCCGGGCATCGGCTACCTGGACGACGCGATCATGGTGGAGCTGATCTGCCAGGAGCTGCGCCACGAGATCAAGGCCTACGAGGACTTCTGCGCCTTCCGCGAGACGAAGGGCCAGGACCCGGACTCGCTGGAGGCGCGGCGCAAGGGACTCCAGGCCCGCATGCGGCGCCGCAACCGCCGCGACCGGGAGGCCGCCCGCGACCGTCCGCGCGGACGCTCCCCCTTCCGCCTGTTCTAGGACCCGGTCGGTCCTGGGGCGCCGCCGCTCCGGGCCGGGCCCGCGGGATCAGAGGTCGCCGAGCGGCCGCTCGTAGACGCCCTTGGCCGGCGTCTCCACGAAGTGCTCCCAGGCCTCCTCGCGCGCGTCCGGCCCCTCGGCCAGCGACATGAGCGCGGCCGGCACGTAGAGGGCGAAGCCCAGGCCGGTGGCCACGGCGGCCAGCGGACGCAGGAGCACCGCGTCGAAGGCCACCACGCTGCCCCGGTAGACCTGGCTGGTCTCGACGAAGTAGCCCTTGGGAGCGTCGGGCTCGGCCGGGTCGGCCGCCTCCTGGGCGTGGGCGGCCGAGGAGCCGACGAGCAGGAGCGCCAGCAGCAGCGCGACGACGCGAAGGACGGACGGGCGGGCGGTCTGGCGCACGCACCGATCCTACCAGATCCGCCGTCCCGCGCGCAGGCGCCGCGCCGTGGTAGCCTGCCGCCGGAGCGCGCCCCAACGACGCCGCTCGCCGCCCGAGCCAGCCCTTCGTGAAGCGCATCCTCCTAGCCTACGGCGTCTCGGGCTTCATCAGCCTGGCCTACCAGGTGGCGTGGTTCCGCGTCGTCACCGACTGGTTCGGCTCGACGAACCTGACCTTCGCGCTGGTGGTCGCCAACTTCATCGGCGGGCTCGCGCTGGGATCGTTGTGCTCGCGCGGCGTCGGTGAGCGGCTGGCCCGCGTGGGCCTGCGGGAACTGCAGCGCTACGGCGCCGTCGAGCTGCTGGTCGCCGCGACCGTGGGACTCACCTTCGCCGGCGGCGCCCTGCCCGCCGACCTGCTGGGATCGTTCCCCTACCAGGAAGCGGACGGCGTCTTCGTTCCCTCGCTGGCCTACCGCACGCTCCAGGCGGTGACCGCGTCGGCCTGCGTGCTGGTGCCCTGCTTCTTCATGGGCGTGACCTTCCCGCTGCTGTGCGACCACTTCGCCGGGCGGCCGGGCGGGGCGCGCTTCCCGGCGCGGCTCTACGCCGTGAACACCCTGGGCGCCTGCAGCGGCGTGGTGGCCTGCCAGTACCTGCTGCTGCCCGAGCTCGGCCACGACCGCACGCTCCTCGCCATGGCGGTCGCCAACGCCGCGCTGGGCGGGATCTTCCTGTTGCCGGCCGCCGGGGCCGGCGCCGGGTCGGAGGACGCGCCGACCGCCACGACGGCAGCGGCCCCACCGGGCGCGCAGCGCGCGCCCGCGAGCCTGCTCGCCCTGGTGACGCTGGGCGGCTTCCTGGCCGGCGCCCTGGAGGGCGACCTGTTCAAGCGGGTGACCTTCGTGATCGAGCTCAATCCGGGCGCGACCATGTCGTTCATCTCGTTCTGGGCGATCCTGGGCATCTTCCTGGCCAGCGCCGCCGTGCACCGGCTGCCGCGGCTCTCGCTGGGTGCCGTCCGCGGCGCCTTCGTGCTCGCCGCGCTCTACACCCTCTTCGTCTGGCCCGAGATCGACGCCCTGCGCGACTGGGTCGAGCGCAGCGTCACGCCGTCGGCCGTGACGGTGGGCGCCAACCTCGAGGGCATGCGCAACCTCGACTTCCCGGCGACCCTGACCCAGCTGCTCTGCTTCACGGGCCTGGTCGTCCTCCCGCCCTACTTCCTCGTGTCGCTGCTGCTGCCCTGGGCCTGCAACCGGCTCCAGGGCGAACGCACCCACCTGGGCCTGGCCTACGGACTCAACACGGCGGCCTTCTGCGTCGGCCTGCTGGCCTTCGTGCTGGTGGTGCCGTTCGTGAACCACTTCTACGCGTCGAAGCTCTTCGTCGCGCTGTTCGCCGTTTCGGTGGGCTGGCTGTTCCTGCTGCGTCCCGAGGCGCCGCTCGGCCGCTGGCGGCCCGCCGCCTGGGCGACGGCCGTCGCGACGGTGGCGCTGCTGGTGCCCGCCCGCTTCGATCCGGGCTTCTTCCGCGCCGGCAGCCTGCCCGCCACCCACCCGGTGCGCGCCGTGAAGAGCAACGGCGCCCACACCACCTTCGTGGTCGACGTGGGCGGGAGGCCGCGGCTGTTCTTCGGGCGCCTGCTGATGTCGGCCACCAACCTGCCGGCCCAGACCTACATGCGCCTCATGGCCCACTTCCCGCTGCTGCTCCACCCGGACCCGAAGCAGGCGCTCCTGATCTGCCTGGGCGTGGGCAACACCGGATCGGCCATCGCGCGCCACCCGCGCATCGAGGCCATCGACGTGGTGGATCTGAACCGGCGCGTGATCGAGACCGCGCCCGAGTTCGCGGCCTTCCATCGCGACTTCCACCGGGACGCGCGCGTGCGCTTCGTGCAGGACGACGGGCGCAACTTCCTGCGCCTCTCGGACCGCCGCTACGACCTGATCACCAGCGAGCCGCCGCCGCCGCTGGCCGCCGGCGTCTACCGGCTCTACTCGGAGGAGTACTACCGGGAGGTGCTCGCCCACCTGACGCCGGACGGCTTCATGACCCAGTGGCTGCCGCTGTTCCTGATGACGCCGGAAGCGGTGGAGATGTCGATCCGCACCTTCCTCGAGGTCTTCCCCCACACCTTCCTGTTCACCGGCTTCGGCACCGACTTCATCCTGCTGGGGAGCCCCGCCCCCATCGACCTGGCGCGGCTGGAGGAGCGGCTCGCCGCGTCGCCCACGGTGCGCGGCGAGCTGGCGCGGCTCGGGGTCCGCGAGCCGGTCGACCTGCTGGCGCGCATCGTCCAGGACGACGCCTCCCTGCGCCGCAACTACGGCGACGCTCCGCTCATCAGCGATCAGCGCAACGACCTGGAGCACATGACCCTGCGCGCCGACGCGCGCCCGCTGGTGCAGTACGAGGTGGAGCAGGTGGTGCCCGCGCTGGGCGCCGCGGTGCCCTCGCTGCGCGATCGGCTGCTCGGCGTGATGACCCACCTGGGACGGCTCCGCTACCACGTGCAGGGCTACCCCTTCGAGACGCTGGCCGCGGTGCCCACCGACACGCACCCGCCGGTGGCCCTGGCGGGCATCGACTGGGCGGAGCTGGGCCGTCTCTACCTGGCGAACGCCGCGGCCCTGCGACGGGGGGGCGCGCCCGCCTCCATCGAGGTGCTGGAGCGCTTCCTCGAGGTCTCGCCGGAGCAGCCCGAGGTGCTGCTGGTGCTGGCGCGCCTGAAGCGGCAGGTGGGACGTCCCGCCGAGGCGCGGGCCCACCTGGAGGCATTCCTCGCCATCGAGCCCGGCGACCCGCTGGGGCTGCACCTGCTGCGCGAGCTGGAGGCTGCGTCGCCCGCGCCGTGAGCGTGCGAATCGCCCGGATCGCGAAACGCCAGGACCGCCCTGCGCGTTGCGACCCGGGTTGCGCGAGCCTGACACCGACGGCGCCGCGCGAGCCGGATTCGGACTTGACCCCTCCGGGGCCGACCATAGAATCGCTGCCCATGCAGAAGATCGGACTCGCCTTGATCGGCGTCGCCCTGCTCGTCGGCGGCTTTGCCGCGGGCGGCTGGTACGTCGAGCGCCAGACCCAGCCCGTAGACGAATCGGCGTGGACCACGCCGAAGTACGAGAAGCGGGCGCACTACACCCCGCCCGCCACCCCGAGCCGGCTCGCCAGCGGCGCCGTGGCCGACGAGGCGACGCGCGCCATCCGCGAGGCGCTCTCCGGCGAAGACCGTCTCGAGCGCACCGAGGCGCTGGCGGAGGTGCTGCGGGGCCTGGCGCCCGAACAGATCCCCTCGCTCCAGCCGATCCTCGAGGACCGGCGCCAGAACCTGACGATCGCCGACTACTCGCTGCTCACCTGGGCCTGGGCGCAGCGCGACGCCGAGGCGGCGCTGCGCTGGGCCGTGCGCAGCGCGCCGGCCTCGTACCGGCTGGCGGCGCTCGTGCCCGCCATGGAGGAGCTGGCGAAGCGCGATCCGGCCGTGGCGCTCGAGGTGCTCGCCGAGATGAACGTCGTGCCGAACCCGGACGGCGTGCCCGCCCAGGTGGCGCTGGTGAAGGGCTGGTACGACTCGGGCATCGGCGGTCTCGAGGACTACATCCGGCAGCTGGGCATCGGCTACGACCGCCAGCGCGTGATGGGCGTCTACGCGCGGCGCGCCATCCTGCGCGACGGCCCCAACCCGATCATGGCCTGGGCCCAGTCGCTGCCCGACGAGGACCCGAAGTTCAAGCTCACGGTCTACCGGCAGGTGGGTTCCGAGCTGGCGCAGCTCGAGCCCCAGGCGGCCGTCGCCTGGTGCGAGGCGGTCTGCGACGGCGAGTTCGGCACCAGCGTGCGCCAGCTGATCGCCCAGCGTTGGGCCGCCCAGGACGGGCTGGCCGCCATGGCGTGGGTGAAGCGGGCGGAGCCGGGTCAGGAGCGGGACTGGGCGGTGTCCGGGGCCTATCGCGGCTGGTGGCGGCTGCGCCCCGACGAGTTCGACGCCTGGCTGCTCGAGGAGACGCAGGACGGCGAGAAGATCGAGCCCTGGCTGCTGCCGGTGCTGCGCGTCTACCCGGCCCACACCGCCCAGAGGAACCCGGAGAAGATCCCGCAGGCGCTCGAGTGGGCCGCACGCCTGGAGGATCCGATGCTGCGCAACCGCGCCTACGTGAGCGTCGCCCGCGTCTGGAGCAAGCACGATCCGGAGGCGGCCGAGGCCTGGATCGCGCAGTCGCCGCTGGACGAGGAGGGCCGCGAGGCGGCCCGTACGCTCGGCACCCGCAACCCGTACGCGGACGGCGGAGGCGACGCCGGGGAGACGGGCGAGGCCGAGGACGGCGGCGAGAGCACGACCGAGCCCGTCAGCGCGGGCGCGGGCGCGAGCTAGCGCTGCATCCAGACGATCTCGTCGTCGACGGCGTAGACCAGGCAGGGCACGCGCAGCCGCCGGTCCAGGCGCTTGCGGCGACAGCCCTCGAGCGCCACGTCGATGGCGTCCTGCTGCGAGGCGGCTCCGCCGGCCATGGCCGCGACCCAGGCCCGGTCCGGATCCCCGGCCAGGGCCAGCGCCCGCTTGAGCGGGAGCTTCTGGTAGTCGCGCCACATGGGCTCCAGCGACGGGTGGGGCCGGGGCGGCGGGATCTGGCAGGCGAGGAACGCCGCGGCGGCAAGGCCCAGCAGCCCGAGCAGCGAGCGACCCGACATGGCGTGGACCCCTTCGGTCGGCGGGAGAGTCTGGCGACCCGGGCAGGATTCGAACCTGCGACCCCCAGCTTCGGAGGCTGGTGCTCTATCCAGCTGAGCTACCGGGCCCCATGGAAGAGGCGACGTGGTGGGGCGTACTGGACTCGAACCAGTGACCTCTGCGGTGTGAACACAGCGCTCTAGCCAGCTGAGCTAACGCCCCCAAGGGCCCATGGGTTTAGGGGAGCCCGGCGCGCTTCGCAAGCGGGCCCGGACCCTCAGTCCGCCGACTGCTCGATCGCCGCCCCCACGAAGGCCACGAACAGCGGGTGGGGCCGGAAGGGCGTGGAGCAGAACTCCGGGTGGAACTGGCAGCCCACGAACCAGGGGTGGTCCTTCACCTCGACGATCTCGACCAGGCGTCCGTCCGGTGAGGTGCCGGACAGCACCAGCCCCGCCCCGGAGAGGCGGTCGCGGTAGTCCGGGTTGAACTCGTAGCGGTGGCGGTGGCGCTCGGAGATCTTCTCCTCGCCGTAGGCCTGGAAGGCCAGCGTGTCGTGGCGCACCACGCACGGCCAGGCGCCGAGCCGCATGGTGGCGCCCTTCTCCTCGACCTCGCGCTGCTCGGGCAGCAGGTCGATCACCGGGTGCGGCGTGTCCGGATCGATCTCGCGCGAGTTGGCGCCCTCCAGTCCGGCCACGTGGCGGGCGTACTCGATCACCGCCAGCTGCATGCCGTAGCAGATGCCCAGGTAGGGAATGCGCCGCTCGCGGGCGTGCTGGATCGCCAGGATCTTGCCCTCGGCGCCGCGGCTGCCGAAGCCGTGGGGCACCAGGATGCCGTCCACGCCGTCGAGCACCGAGGTGTCCTCGAGCTTCTCCGAGTCGACGTACTCGATGTTGACCCGCGCCTTGTGGGCGAAGCCGCCGTGGTAGAGCGCCTCGTTCAGGCTCTTGTACGACTCGGTCAGGTCGACGTACTTGCCGACCATGGCGATGGTGACCTCGGTCTCCGGGTGCTGGGCCACGTCCACCAGGTCTTCCCAGGGCGACAGGTCCGGGCGGCCCGTCCAGATGCCGAGCACCCGCGTGATCTTGTCGTCGAGGCCCTCGCCGTGCAGGATCGTCGGCACCTCGTAGATCGTCTCCACGTCCTTCGCCGTGATCACCGCGTCGTCGTCGACGTTGCAGAACAGCGCGATCTTGCTCTTCACCGACTTGGGCAGGAAGCGGTCGGTGCGACACAGGATGATGTCCGGCGCGATGCCCACCGTGCGCAGCTCCTTCACCGAGTGCTGCACCGGCTTGGTCTTCAGCTCGCCGGCGGTGGCGATGTAGGGCACCAGCGCGGTGTGGATGTAGCAGGTGTTCTCGCGGCCGACGTCGGCGCGCATCTGACGGATCGCCTCGAGGAAGGGCAGCGACTCGATGTCGCCCACCGTGCCGCCCACCTCGCAGATGATGACGTCGGCGCCCTCGGCGGCGGCGTGCATGGCCGCCTTGATCTCGTCGGTCACGTGGGGGATCACCTGGACGGTGCCACCCAGGTAGTCGCCACGCCGCTCCTTGGCGAGCACCGCGTCGTAGATCTTGCCGGCGGTGACGTTGTTGACCTTGCCCATGCGGGCGCGGGAGAAGCGCTCGTAGTGGCCCAGGTCCAGGTCGGTCTCGGCGCCGTCGTCGGTGACGTAGACCTCGCCGTGCTGGAACGGGTTCATCGTGCCCGGATCCACGTTCAGGTAGGGATCCAGCTTGAGGAACGTGACGCGCAGGCCGCGCGCTTCCAGCAGCGCCCCGGCCGACGCCGCCGCCAGGCCCTTGCCCAGCGACGACAGCACGCCCCCCGTCACGAAGATGAACTTGGTCGACCTCGCCGTCATCGCACCACCCCCCAGGACGTCATCGCACCCTCACTTGCCGAGAAGTGGCGTTCGCATCGGACACGCGCACCTCGTGGATCGGAACGAAGGGCTGCGGCAGCTCCTCCGTGTCGAAGAAGCCGAGATCCAGGGTCTCGTCGGGCGTCGTCATCTCGCCCTGGGCCCCGGCCACCGCCGTGAAGCAGAGGTTGATCGCCTGCACGCGGCGGCGATCGTCGTACTCGATCACCTGCGTCGAGGGATCCGAGTAGACACCGACCAGCCGGCCGACCGAGATCTCGTAGCCGGTCTCCTCGCGCACCTCGCGCGCGGTCGCGGTCACCACCGACTCGCCGGGCTCGACGTAGCCGCCGGGCAGTCCCCAATGCTCGTTGTCGCTGCGCCGCATGAGCAGGATCTCCCGCGATCCCTCGCGACGTCGCACCACCGCGCAGACGGAGACGCGCACCTCCGTCGGGTCGGTCGCGAAGTACGTCGTCACGGCGACGTACGGAGCGCAGCGCGCTCGTGCGAGCGAAGGGGGAACCGGATTTTCTGGGGCACCATCCCGAACCGAGTTGGTTTGTCGGGTTATATCGTGGTCGCCGGGGAGCGTCAAATTCCCGACGTGCAACGGCCCGGCAAACCAACGTTTTGTCTAGGGGACGAGCGCCGGCTCCAGCAGTCCGGTGGTCTCCTCGAAGCCGCACATCAGGTTGGCGCACTGCACGGCCTGGCCGCTGGCGCCCTTCACCAGGTTGTCGAGGGTGGAGAGCAGGATCCAGGTGTCGTTGTGCGCGTCCTCGACCAGGGCGACGTCGCAGAAGTTGCTGCCGGTGACGGCGCCGAGCGTGGGCAGCTCGCCCTCGGGCAGCACGCGCACGAAGGACTCGTCGGCGTAGGCGGCCGCCAGCGCCTGCCGTGCCTGGGCAGCGCTCGCGCCGGCGCGCGGCCGCACGTACACCGAAGTGGCGATCCCGCGCACGATCGGCAGCAGCTGCGGCACGAAGGTCACGCGCACCTCGGCGCCCGCCGCCGCCGACGCCTCCTGCTCGATCTCCGGCGCGTGGCGGTGGGCGTAGCCCGGCTTGTAGGCGCGGAAGTCGTTGGCCAGCTCGGCGAACAGGTAGCCCTCGGCCAGGCTGCGGCCGGCGCCGGACACGCCCGACTTGGCGTCCACGTGGATGCCGGTGGGCTCCACCAGCCCCTCGCGCAGCAGCGGAGCCAGCGGCAGCAGCACGCTGGTGGGGTAGCAGCCGGCGGCCGCCGCCAGCGAGGCGCCGCGCAGCGCGTCCCGGTACAGCTCGGGCACGCCGTAGACCGCCTCGGCCAGCAGCTCCGGGGCCGGGTGGGCACCGTACCAGGCCTCGTAGGTGGACCGCTCGAGGCGGAAGTCGGCGGACAGGTCGACCACCCGCAGCCCGGCCTCGCGCAGCACCTTCACGGTGGGCGCCGAGGCGGCGTGGGGCAGCGCCGCGAAGGCCAGCTCGGCCCGGCCGGCGATGGCCGACGGGTCGTTGGCCTCGAAGGCCAGGTCGAGGCGTCCGCGCAGCGACGGGAAGGCCTCGCCCACGGCGCGCCCCGCGCGCTGCTCGCTGGTGGCGACCGCGATCTCCAGCTCCGGGTGGCGCAGCAGGATGCGCAGCAGCTCGAGCCCGGTGTATCCGCTGGCTCCGACGACGGCGACCTTCATCTTCGACTCCATCCTGAAAACAGAAACGGGAGGCCGCGCCGGCCTCCCGTTTCGTGGGTCTCGTGCGAGACGGAAAGCTAGCGCTTGGAGAACTGGAAGCGGGCACGGGCACCCTTCTGACCGTACTTCTTGCGCTCCTTCTTGCGCGCGTCGCGGGTCAGCATGCCCTGCTTCTTGAGCGATCCCCGGTTGCCCTCGTCGAACTTCTCCAGCGCGCGCGAGATGCCGTGGCGCAGCGCGTCGGCCTGTCCGGAGAGGCCGCCGCCGTGGATGTTGGCCGACACGTCGTAGCGTCCGGCGCCGTTGATGGCCTCGAAAGGCTGGTGGATGATCATGCGCGACGCCTCGCGAGGGAAGTAGTCCTCGAGGGTGCGTCCGTTGACGGTAATGGTGCCGCTGCCCGGCATCAGGCGGACCCGCGCGATGGCGGTCTTCCGCTTGCCGGTCGCAGAGACGACGCCCGCGGCTTCAGCCAAGTTTCTCGACCTCCGGCTTCTGAGCCTCGTGAGGGTGATCCGGACCGGCGTAGACCTTCAGCTTGCGCAGCATCTGCCGGCCCAGCGAATTCTTCGGGAGCATGCCGCGGATCGCCTGGCGCACCACGCGGTCCGCGTAGGGACCGTCGAGCAGGCGCTCGGCGGTGGTCGACTTCACGCTGCCGACGTAGCCGGTGTGGCGGTGGTAGGTCTTCTGCTCGCGCTTGCGACCGGTGAGCTTCACCTTCTCGCAGTTGACCACGATCACGAAGTCGCCGGTGTCGACGTGGGGCGTGAAGACGGGCTTGTGCTTGCCGCGCAGGATCGTGGCCGCGCGCGTGGCGAGGCGGCCGAGGACCTGGTCCTCGGCGTCCAGCACGATCCAGCGGCGCTCGACGTCCGCCGCCGTGGCGCTCCGGGTGGCTCGGTGGGCTTGGGCGCCCATTCGCATTCGCTCCTGCTTCTCGTGGCTTCGGGAGCGGAGTGGATACCCGAGCCGGACGCGTCGGTCAAGCGGAACCGGCTGAATCGTCTACGGAATCGTAGTCCACGCGCACCAGCGTGAGGGCCCGGGCGGGGGCCGTCGGCCCCGCCCGGGAGCGGTCGCGGGCCGCCAGCAGGGCCGGCATGCCGGCCGGGTCGCGGCGGCCGGCCCCCACCTCGAGGAGCGTCCCCACCAGGTTGCGGACCATGTGGCGCAGGAAGCCGCTGCCCAGGACGTTCAGCCCGATCGCCCCGCCGGCCTCCCCCCGGGCATCCAGTGCGAGCAGGGTCCGCTCGGTGGTGGTGACCCCGGACCCGGCGGCCTGGAAGGAGGCGAAGTCGTGGGTGCCGACCAGGTCGGCGGCCGCCCGGCGCAGGGCGGCCAGGTCGAGGTGCCGCTCCACGTGGAGGGAGCGCGCGGCCCGCAGCGGCGAGCGGACCGGGGCGTTCCACAGGTCGTAGCGGTAGAGCTTGCTGCGCGCGTCCCGACGGGCGTCGAAGCCCTCGGGGGCGGTCGCCAGCTCCAGCACCGCTACGCCGGCCGGCAGCACCCCGTTGAGCGCCCGCTGGAGCCTCTCCGGGGCCATCGGCGTGTCGACCACGGCACTGGCCACCTGGCCCTCGGCGTGGACGCCGGCGTCGGTCCGCCCGGACCCCACCACCCGCACCCGCTCGCCGGTCACCTGCCGGAAGGCCTCCTCGAGGGCGCCCTGGACGGTCGGGCAGCCGGGGCGCGCCTGGACCTGCCAGCCCTCGAAGCCGGATCCGTCGTACTCGAGGCGCAGGCGGAAGGTGCCCACCAGCGGATCAGTGGACCTGGAGCCGGGCCTGGGCGAGCGCGACCGCGTTGCTGGCCGCCAGCCGCAGCACGTCGGCCAC
Source organism: Myxococcota bacterium (assembly GCA_050618055.1). Taxonomy (GTDB): domain Bacteria; phylum Myxococcota_A; class UBA9160; order UBA9160; family SMWR01; genus CALDCK01. The sequence goes on along the minus strand of JBNLVK010000102.1, from coordinate 1,308 downwards.
CAGCCAGAGCTGGAGGGCGTGGGGCCGCGAGGCGTCGCGCCGCACCCGGCCGGCGATCACCACGTCGCGACCCGCCGAGGCGCGCAGGTTCGGTCCGAGGGCGTCCTCCACCCACAGCTCCACGCCGTCCGCCTGGGCCAGGTGGTCCTCGGCCTCCTTCGGGTCCAGCGGTCGGGCCAGCTCCACCGCCAGGCTCGACGCCTGGCCCACGAAGGCGGGCACCTGGCTGACGGTCGCCGTCACCGGGAACTCGGCGCCCAGCAGGCGCCGGACGCCCTGCTCGAGCGCATCCTCGGCGGTCGTGCGGCCCCCGTCGGCCAGCTCGCCGACCGATCCGTGGCAGTCGAAGGCCAGCGGCCGCGTCGTCTGGGCGTCCTCCGGAAGCTCCTGCTGGTTGAACAGCGCCAGGCTCTCCAGCGAGAGCGCGGCGATGCCGTCGCGCCCGGCGGCGCCCGCCGTCTCGAGCACGGTGCCGACCACCCGCTCCACGCCGGCGGCCCGGTGCAGGGGCGCCAGCGCCAGCGACCAGGCCAGCGCCGCTCCGCTGGGCGTGGCGACCAGCGGCGCGCCCTCGGCACCGGGCGGCGGCGCGAACGCCGCCGCGCGCAGGGGCACGTCGGGCTGGTCGGCCAGCGATCCGGAGCAGTCGACGCAGGGCACCTGGGCGCGCAGCGCCCGCCGCACCCACTCGATCGACGCGGCGGCCGGGGCGCAGCAGAACAGCAGGTCGATGCCCGGCAGGTCGCCGCCCTCGGGCTCGGTGCGCACCGGGTAGATCTGGTCCTGGAACTCCAGGTCCTCGCCCAGCGAGCGGTCGGTGGCGAAGGCCAGGATCTCGCCGATGCGCAGGTCGCTGGCGTCGAGGGCGGCCAGCACCTCGCCGCCCAGCGCACCGGTGGCCCCGACGATGCCGATGCGCAGGCCGGGTCCGCTCACGACCCGCCCTGCCCTTCGACGTGCGCCAGCACCCGGTCGCCCATCTCGTCGCAGCCGAGTGCGGTCTGGCCCGGTGCCGCCAGGTCGGCGGTGCGGTGCCCTTCGTCGAGCACCGCCGCCACCGCGTCGCGGATCCAGCCGGCCGCCTCCGGCGCGTCCAGGCTGTGCTCGAGCAGCATGGCCGCCGACAGGATCGCCGCCAGCGGGTTCGCCAGGTTCTGGCCGGCGATGTCGGGGGCCGAGCCGTGCACCGGCTCGTAGAGGCCCACGCCGCCCTCGCCCAGGCTCGCCGACGGCAGCATGCCCAGCGACCCGGTGATCATGGCCGCCTCGTCGGACAGGATGTCGCCGAACAGGTTGCCGGTCACGATC
>JBNLVK010000101.1:0-4378 GCA_050618055.1 Myxococcota bacterium | reverse complement strand
CGGCGATCCGGAGGTGAACCCGCAGACCGAGAGCTACTGGGGCAACGTGAACCCCATCGGCATCCGCGGCGTGTACGACGAGGCCAAGCGCTTCGCCGAGGCCATGACCATGGCCTACCACCGGCACCACGGCGTGGACGTCCGCATCGTGCGCATCTTCAACACCTTCGGCCCGCGCATGCAGGTCGACGACGGCCGCGCCATCCCGAACTTCTTCCGCCAGGCCCTGCGCGGCGAGGACGTGACCCTCTATGGCGACGGGTCGCAGACGCGCTCGTTCTGCTACGTCGACGACCTGGTCGAGGGCATCTTCCGCCTGCTCCACTGCGACCACGTGGGTCCGGTGAACATCGGCAACCCGAACGAGATGTCGCTGCGCGAGATGGCGGAGACGATCGTGCGCATCACCGACAGCAAGAGCCGGATCGTCAGCAAGCCGCTGCCGCCCGACGACCCGAAGGTGCGTCGTCCGGACATCGGCCTGGCGCAGCGCGTGCTGGACGGCTGGGCGCCTCGGGTGCCGGTGAGCGAGGGCCTCGAGAAGACCCGCGACTACTTCATCGAGGAGCTGGCCCGCCGCGGGGAAGGCGGCGGGCGGGGCACGTGACCGACCAGCGCGACATCCGCAACTTCTGCATCGTCGCCCACATCGATCACGGCAAGAGCACGCTGGCCGATCGGCTGCTGGACGCGACGAACGCGCTGTCGACCCGGGAGAAGCGCGACCAGTTTCTGGACAAGATGGAGCTGGAGCGGGAGCGTGGCATCACGATCAAGGCCCAGACGGCGCGCATCCGCTTCGCCGCCGCCGACGGGCGCGAGTACGTGCTCAACCTGATCGACACCCCCGGCCACGTCGACTTCTCCTACGAGGTGAGCCGCGCCCTCCAGGCCTGCGAGGGCGCCGTGCTGGTGGTCGACGCGGCCCAGGGCATCGAGGCCCAGACGCTGGCCAACGCCTACCTGGCGGTCGACGCGGGGCTCGAGATCGTGCCGGTGGTGAACAAGATCGACCTGCCCTCGGCGGATCCGGAGAAGGTGGCCCAGGAGATCGAGGACGTGGTGGGGCTCGACGCCGCCGACGTCCTGCCGGTCTCGGCGAAGACGGGCGCGGGCATCCAGGAGCTGCTCGAGCGCATCGTCGAGGTGGTGCCGCCGCCCTCGGGCGACGCCGCGGCGCCCACCCGCGCCCTGGTCTTCGACTCCTGGTTCGACCCCTACGTGGGGGCGATCATGCTGGTGCGCATCATCGACGGATCGCTCGCCAAGGGCCAGACGATCCGCATGATGGCGGCGGCCCAGGAGCGCGACGTGCAGGCCCTGCACCTGATCGATCCCCACCCGCGCCAGGTACCGCGCCTGGAGGCCGGCGAGGTGGGCATGGTGGTGGCGGGCATCAAGACCCTGGCCGAGGTGCGCATCGGCGACACGCTGACCGACGCCCGGGCGCCGGCCACCGAGGCGCTGCCCGGCTTCCAGGACGTGAAGCCCATGGTGTTCACCGGTCTGTACCCGGTGGAGGCCGACGACTACGAGAACCTGAAGGTGGCCCTCGAGAAGCTGAAGCTCAACGACGCGTCGCTGGTCTACGAGCCGGAGACGAGCGCCGCCCTGGGCTTCGGCTTCCGCTGCGGCTTCCTCGGCTTCCTCCACTCGGAGATCGTGCAGGAGCGCCTGGAGCGCGAGTACGACCTCGACCTGATCTCCACGGCGCCCACCGTGCGCTACCGGGTGGTGATGAACTCGGGCGAGGAGATGGAGATCGAGACGCCGGCGGCCCTGCCGGACCCGGCCGACATCGATCGCATCGAGGAGCCGATGATCCTGGCGACCATCCACGTGCCGCCCGAGTACCTGGGTCCGGTGCTGGCGCTCTGCCAGGACCGCCGCGGCCGCCAGCGCGACATGCACCACCACGGCTCGCGCGTGCAGGTGCGCTACGACCTGCCGCTCTCGGACGTGGTGCTCGACTTCCACGACCGCATCAAGAGCGTCACCCGCGGCTACGGCAGCTTCGACTACGAGCTGGTGGGCTACGCGCCGGCCGACCTGGTGAAGCTGGACGTGCTGGTCAACGGCGACCCGGTCGACGCGCTCTCGCTGATCGTCCACCGGGAGAAGGCCTACCACCGGGGCACCGAGCTGGTGCGCAAGCTCAAGGAGTTCATCCCGCGCCAGATGTACGAGGTGGCGATCCAGGCGGCCATCGGCGCCCGGGTGATCGCGCGGACCAACGTGAAGGCCCTGCGCAAGAACGTCACCGCCAAGTGCTACGGCGGCGACATCACGCGCAAGCGCAAGCTCCTGGAGAAGCAGAAGGAGGGCAAGCGCCGCATGAAGCGGGTGGGATCCGTGGAGATCCCCCAGGAGGCCGTCCTGGCCGCCCTCCGGATCGAGGACGGGTAGGGGCGACCTCCCTATCGGCGCTGCGCCGAGGCGGGCGGTCGGGGACGCGGCTCCTTGACTGGTTCGCTCGGCTTCGGGCCCCCGCCGCACAACCCCGGTTCATTCGCACGGGCGGTCGGTATCGACTGGCGCCCCGAAATGCAGGGGCCCTCCGCCGATCTCGACGCCTGCGGATTCGCGCCCCCGACCGCCTCCCGGCAACGCGGGCGGACGGCGAGCGGAATCCGAAGGCGTTGAGGCCGCGCCGGGCTGCCCGCGGAGGCTGCGGGGCCTCATGCGGCGACGGGGTGGGAGCAGGGGGCCGGGGCTGCGGTTGGGCGGGCCCGGAGTGGACGAACCAGTCGAGGAGGCCGCTCGCCGGCCGCCCCCTCGGAGCCGCGCCACTTGGCGGCGGGGAACGCCGTCGGTATGCTCCTGCTGTCCGCTTTTAATTCCGTCCCGTGAGGCGGAGAAAGTGCTCCCCGTGACCCCCGAAAGCGCCCCCGGCGCGCCCACTGACGGCGCGCCTTCGACCTCCACGCCCGACGCCCCCGCGTCCGGACGCGTGTTGCTCGATGCGACCGGGATCGATCGCTCGCTGATGCGCATCGCCCACGAGGTGATCGAGCGCACCGACGATCCGGAGCGCCTCTACCTGGTGGCCATCCCGAACGGCGGCGTGCCGCTGGCCCAGCGCCTGGCGGCCAACCTGAAGCAGATCGCCGACCTGGACGTGCCCGTCGGCGTGCTCGACACCACCCTCTACCGCGACGACCTGCTCACGCGCGCGTCGCGCCCCGCGCTGCGCCGCACCGAGATGCCGTCGGCCGTCGACGACCACGTCGTGATCCTGGTCGACGACGTGGTGAAGACCGGGCGCACGATCCGCGCGGCGATGGACGCGCTGATGGACTTCGGCCGGCCCAAGGCCGTGCAGGTGGTGGGGCTGGTCGACCGTGGCCACCGCGAGCTCCCCATCAAGCTCGACTACGTCGGCAAGAACGTGCCGACCCAGGCCGAGGAGGAGGTGAGCCTCCTCGGGGTCGACGGCGGGCCGCTGACCGTCGTCGTGCACACGCGCGACGCATCCGCATCCGACGGGGGGGAAGGATGATCGGACGGAACCTGCTCGGCATCGAGGACCTCGAGCGCGCCGAGATCGAACGCATCCTCGACACCGCCGAGCACATGTGCGAGATCGGCGAGCGCGAGGTGAAGAAGGTCCCGACCCTGCGCGGGCGCACGATCGTGAACCTCTTCTTCGAGCCGTCGACGCGCACGCGGGCCTCCTTCGAGATCGCGGGCAAGCGGCTTTCGGCCGACGTCGTCAACTTCTCGCCCGGCAGCTCGAGCCTGACCAAGGCCGAGAGCATCCTCGACACCGCCCGCACGCTCGACGCCATGGAGCCGGACGCGGTGGTGGTGCACCACGGGGTGGCGGGCGTTCCGCACCGCATCGCCAGCGTGCTGTCGGCGCCGGTCATCAACGCCGGGGACGGGGCCCACGAGCACCCCACCCAGGCCCTGCTCGACGCCTTCACCGTGCGCCAGGAGAAGGGCTCCATCGACGGACTGACGGTGACGATCGTGGGCGACATCCTGCACTCGCGGGTGGCGCGCTCGAACATCTACGCCTTCTCCAAGCTGGGAGCCGAGGTGCGCATCGCCGCCCCGCCGCCCATGATCCCGCCCCACATCGAGCAGCTCGGGGTGAAGGCCTTCACGTCGCTGCGCGAGGCGATCGACGGCGCCGACGTGGTGATGGCGCTGCGCATCCAGAACGAACGGCTGGCCGGCGCCTACTTCCCGAGCGTGCGCGAGTACAGCGCCACCTTCGGCGTCGACCGCGAGAAGCTGCGCTACGCCAAGGACGACGCCATCGTCATGCACCCCGGACCGGTGAACCGCGGCGTCGAGCTCTCCCACGACCTGGCCGACCACCGGCCCAGCGTGATCCTCGACCAGGTGCGCAACGGGGTGGCCCTGCGCATGG
>JBNLVK010000100.1:0-26827 GCA_050618055.1 Myxococcota bacterium | reverse complement strand
CGACCGCATCGAGATCCTGGTGCGATCCGCCGTGGAGACCCACCCGGTGCCCGTCGACCTGGAGGGCCTGGCGGCCGCGCCGGGCGGCGCCGGGCCCGGTCCGCTGCTCGACTTCCTGGAGCTGCGGGGACCGGTCGCGCGCAGCGCGGCGCTGGAGGCGCTGGAGCGGGAGGTCCCGGTCGGACGCGACGCGTCGCTCGGAGCGCAGATCGCCGGGGTGGGGCATCACCTGCTGGAGCGCTTCGACTACCGCAAGGGCGTGACCGACTACCGCTCCACCACCGAGCACCTGCTCCAGGAGGGCGGCGGCGTGTGCCAGGACTTCGCCCACGTGATGCTCGGCGTGCTGCGGCTGCGCGGCGTCCCGTGTCGCTACGTGAGCGGCTACCTCCACGTGGAGCGGGGCGGCGACGAGCCGTCGCAGAGCCACGCCTGGGTCGAGGCCTACGTGGCCGGTCACGGCTGGGTGGGCTTCGACCCGACCCACGACTGCATGCCCGACGAGCGCTACGTGGTGGTGGCGCGCGGCCGCGACTACGACGACGTTCCGCCCAACCGCGGCATCTTCATCGGCAGCACGCGGGAGACGCTGACCGCCTCGGTCGAGACCCGCGTGGCTCCGCCGAAGGACGTCGCGGGGCTCCAGGAGGAGATCGGCCAGCTCGACGTGCCCGTCTTCCAGGAGCAGCCGCCCGCGGCCGCCAGGCGCCGCGAAGACTCGGACGCCGCCGCACAGCAGCAGCAACAACAGTGAGCCGCTCCGGCGGCTTCGCACCGGGAGACGCCGTGGAAGCCGAAGAGACCGAAGGCACGCCCTGGGTGGACCTGGCCGCGTCGGCCGAGCGCGGGGACGCGTCGGAGGTGGCCGACCTGCTCGAGGAGATGTCGCCCGCCGACACGGCCCGCGCGTTCGCGAACCTGCGGGAGGAGCCGCGCCACAAGGTGCTGGCGCTGCTCCGGCCCGAGGCCGCCTGTCGCGTGATCGAGGCCCTGCCGGAGGTGCAGGCCGCGGACCTGATCGAGGGGCTCGAGCCGGACCGGGCCGCGTCGATCGCCAGCGAGCTGCGCAGCGACGAGCAGGCCGACCTGCTCTCGCTGATCCCCGAGGAGCACGCCGAGGCAATCCTCGGGTGCATGGAGCCGGAGGCGGCGCGCATCGCCCGCCGCCTGGCCGCCTACCCGCCCGACCTGGCCGGCGGCCTGATGGTCGCCGAGTACCTCCGCTACCCGGCCCACGCCCGCGTGGGCGACGTGCTCGACGACCTGCGCGCGAACACCGAGCGCTACCGCGACTACGACGTCCAGTACGGCTACGTGACCGCCCGGGACGGGCGCCTGGTGGGCGTGCTCGCCATGCGCGACCTGCTGCTCGCCGACAACCACGTGCCGCTGCGCAACCTGATGATCGAGAAGCCGCTGCGCGTGTCGGCGGACCTGCCGCTCGACGAGCTGCGCGACGTCTTCGAGGAGCACGCCTTCGTGGGCGTGCCCGTGGTGGCCGAGCGCGACGTGCTGGTGGGCGTGGTCCGGCGGGCCGACGTCCAGGAGGCCCTGGAGGACCGCTCCGAGAGCGACCACCTGAAGTCGCAGGGCATCGTCGGCGGCGAGGAGCTGCGCTCGATGCCCGTGTGGTCGCGCTCCGGGCGCCGGCTGTCGTGGCTGTCGGTGAACGTGGTGCTGAACCTGGTGGCCGCCAGCGTGATCGCGCTGCACCAGGAGACGCTCCAGGCCGCCATCGCGCTGGCGGTCTTCCTGCCCATCGTCTCGGACATGAGCGGCTGCTCCGGCAACCAGGCCGTCGCGGTCAGCATGCGGGAGCTCACGCTGGGCGTGATCCGACCGGTCGACGCGCTGCGCGTCTGGTTCAAGGAGATGTCGGTGGGCGTGATCAACGGCGCGGCCCTCGGCGTGCTGATCGCCGTGGCGGCCTGGCTGTGGAAGGGCGACGCGCTGCTGGGCGCCGTGGTCGGTGCGGCGCTGGCCCTGAACACGCTGGTCGCCGTCTCCCTCGGCGGGGTGGTGCCGCTGGCGCTCAAGCGCATGCGCATCGATCCGGCGCTGGCGTCGGGTCCGGTGCTGACCACCGTCACCGACATGTGCGGCTTCGCCCTGCTGCTGGGCTTCGCCGCCGCCTACCTGCCGGCTACGGGCGCGTAGCCTCGCCCCCCTGGTCGCGCGCCGCCAGCGCGTCCAGGATGCGGCCGTGCTCGAGGCGGGTGAGCGGGTAGGCGCGCGCGAACCAGATGGAGGCGGCCAGGAACACGCAGGGGCCGATCGAGGTCATCCAGCGGATGGCCGTCACGGCGGCCTCGGGCTGCTCGTCGCCCTTGGTGAAGCCCAGCAGGCCGAGCAGGGTCATGGCCAGGAAGACGGCCACCGTGCCGGCCAGCTTGCGCAGGAACATGAAGAAGCCGTTGTAGACCCCCTCGCGCCGCTCGCCGTTGGCCAGGTCGTCCTCGTCGACCACCTCGCCCAGCATCGACCAGGGCATCAGGTCCACCAGCGCGTAGCCCGACGCGGTGAGCGGCGCGAACAGGAAGATGGTCCAGGGCGGCCACCCGGGCGTGGCGAACAGGAAGACCATCTGCCCGACGATCCAGATGGAGGTGCCGATCACGAAGGTGGTCGACTTCTCCATGCGCATGGACAGGCGCAGCCAGATCGGCAGCCAGAACAGCACCGACCCCATGAAGACCATCATCATGATCTGGAAGTCGCCGCTGCGGCCCATCCAGTGGGTGAAGTAGAGGATCAGCATGGCGCCGACCAGGTCCATGGCGACGCGCCCGCACAGGTACATGCCGGTCAGCCGGCGGAAGGCGTGGTGCTTCGCCACCAGCCGCGCGCCGTCCAGGAACGACATGCTCGCGCTGCGCGACTGGAACTCGGGGCGCTCCCAGGTGGCGCCGAAGATGGCGAACCAGGGCAGCGCGAGCAGCACGCCGAAGGCCACGCCGGCCAGGGCGTAGCCCGCCGGGCCGCCGCCCAGCGCGCCGGCCACCGACGGGAAGGTGACCGCCGCCAGCACGCCCACGATCGATCCGGCGTTGCGGTAGGTGTTGAGCGAGGTGCGCGCGTCGTAGCCGATCGCCATCTCGGGCTGGAGCGCCAGGTAGGGCACCGAGACGCAGGTGAGCGACAGGCTGAGCACCACGTAGACGGCCGTGTAGTAGGCGAACATCTGGCCCTGGGACCAGCCCGTGGTGTCGGACCAGAGCAGCGCGAAGGAGATGCCCAGCGGCACGGCGCCCAGCAGGAAGAACGGGCGCCGCCGGCCCAGCTTCCAGCGGCACAGGTCGGAGATGCGCCCCATGGCCGGGTCGGTGAAGGCGTCGACGGCGCGCGCGATCAGCTGCACGGCGCCCGCCAGCTCCGGGCGCATTCCGGCCACCTGCGTCAGGAAGTAGCTGACGTAGATCATCGAGAGCGCGACCAGCGCCGTGTTGACCGTGAAGTCGCCGCTGGCGTAGACCGTCTTGCGCGCCGGGTTGAGACGCGGATCCTCCCGGGGCGGCGTGAAGACGCGCGCGGACCCCGTGCTTTCGGGCGAAGGCTCTGTCAACCTGCTCTCGGGTCCGCGGGGGCGCGTGGATCGGGGGGAGCATGGCATCGCCGGGTGACACGACGCAAGCGACGTCGAACATCGAGATCAAGGCGCGCTGCGCCGATCCGTCGGCGGCGCGCGCCGTGGCCGAGCGGCTGGCGACGCGCCACCTGGGCGTCGACCAGCAGACCGACACCTACTTCACGGTGCCGCGGGGGCGGCTCAAGCTGCGCGAGTCGAGCCTGTCCGGGGGGCAGCTCATTCCCTACCTGCGTCCCGACCGGCCGGGACCCAGGCGCTCCGACTACCAGGTGCTGCCGGTGCCCGACCCGGCGCAGCTCAAGCGCACGCTCGGCGAGATGCTGGGCGTGCACAAGGTGGTGAAGAAGGCCCGGGAGATCTTCCTGGTCGACAACGTGCGCATCCACCTGGACCGGGTCGAGGGCCTCGGGACCTTCCTCGAGCTGGAGGCGGTGTTCGACGGCGCGGCGTCGAGCGAGGCGGAGGAGCTGCGCAAGGTCGACGCGTTGATGGTGGAGCTGGGAGTGGGCGCGAACGACCTGATCGAGGGGTCCTACGAAGGGATGGTCAGTTGACGCGCCGCGTGTGCCCCTTCCAGTAGGGCTCGCGCAGCTCGGTCTTCAGGATCTTGCCCGACGGGTTGCGCGGCAGGGCCTCGACCCGGTCGACCGACGTCGGGCACTTGTAGTGGGCCAGGCGCTCCCGGCAGTACGCGATGAGATCGTCGTCGGTGAAGTCGGCGCCGGCGGCGGGCACCACGATCGCCTTCACCGTCTCGCCCCACTTCTCGGACGGCACGCCGATCACAGCCGCGTCGGCCACCGCGTCGTGGCCCATCAGCACGTTCTCGATCTCGGCCGGGTACACGTTCTCCGCCCCGGACACGATCATGTCCTTCACACGGTCGTGGATGAAGACGTAGCCGTCCTTCAGGAAGCCGGCGTCGCCGGAGCGGAACCAGCCGATGCCGTCGGCGTCGCGTCCCTCCGGATAGGCCTCGGCGGTGGCCTGCTCGTTCTTCCAGTAGCCGCGCATGTTCTGGGCGCTCCTGATCCAGATCTCGCCGACCTGGCCGTCGGTCACGTCCTTGCCCGTCTCGGCGTCGACGATGCGCACCTGCACGTCGCCCCAGGGCCTTCCCGCCGAGCGCAGCAGCTCGGCGCGCGGTCCGCCCGGATCGTGGTCCTGCGGCGGCAGCGCGCTGATGGCCCCGGTGGTCTCGGTCAGCCCGTAGACCTGGACGAAGCCGCAGCCGAAAGCCTGCATGGCGCCCACCAGCACCGGCTCGCTGATGGGCGACGCGCCGTAGACGATGGAGCGCACCGACGAGAAGTCGGCGTCGGCGGCGCCGGGCACGCTGATCAGCACCTGGAGCACGGCCGGAACGAAGAGCGCGTTCGTCACCCGGTGCTCGGGCACCACGCGCAGGATCTCGCCCGGGTCGATGTCGCGCAGCAGGATGTTGGGTCCGCCGCAGTGGAAGCCGGCGATGCCCCAGCCGCTGCCCGCGATGTGGAACAGCGGCATGGCGACCAGGTTCACCGACTGCGTGTCGAAGGACCACTCGACGGCGCCCACGCGCATGGCGGAGAGCAGGTTGCGGTTGGTGAGCTCGACGCCCTTCGGCAGGCCCGTGGTGCCCGAGGTGTAGAGCTGGTAGCAGGTGTCGCCCGGTGCCGAGGGAACCTTCGGGTCCACCGGGTCGTGCGCCCCGATCCACTCCTCGTAGGGGGTGAGGTCGCCGGCGGCGCCGACCACCACCACCTTGCGCACGGTCTCGAGCTTCATCTTCTCGAGGTGCCCCAGGAACTCCTCGCCGACGAGCAGCACGCGCGCCTCGGCGTCGTTCAGGATGTACTCCATCTCCGGCGGGGCGAGGCGCCAGTTCACGGCCAGCGTGACCGCGTTCACCATGGCCGCGCCGAACAGGAAGGTGAAGTACTCGGGCGCGTTCTTGTCGAGCACGGCCACGTGGTCCTGGGGAGCCACGCCCTCGGCCAGCAGGGCCTGGGCGACCCGCGCCGACTCGTCGGCCAGCCCGGCGTAGCTCCAGCGGCGATCGCCGAAGAGCAGGGCGTCCTTGTCGGGCTGGGACGCGGCGTGGGTACGGACGACGTCGGCGAGCACTTCGATGGCCATGGCAGGTCTCCTGTGCGAGCCGCCGATCTTACACTGCGGCGGCCAGCCTTTCGCGGACATCCGCCACGCCGTCCACCGCCCGCTCGCTGCCGTCGGCCACCGCCATCACGTTGAAGGTGCGGCAGCCGGCCGCGAGGTAGGGGGCCAGGAAGTCGGCGATCTCGGCCGGCGTGCCGTACGGGCAGTACTTCTCGAAGCGCTCGAAGGGGATGCGGTACATGCCCTGCATGCGCCGCGCCAGGCGCTCGCGGGCCACGCTGCGATCGGCGTCGAGTCCCACCCAGACCTGGAGTCCGTGGCGCCAGGCGACGCCCCGGTCGGCGCCTTCGCTCTCGACCCGGCGCACCACCTCGGCATAGCGCCGGGCCGAGCTCCAGACGCCGAGCCAGCCGTCCCCCAGGCGGGCGGCGCGTCGCAGCGCCGCGTCGGCGCGCCCGCCCACCACGATCGGCACCGGCGGGTCGGGAGCGGGGCGGATCAGCGCGTCCTCGAAGCGGAAGAATTCGCAGTCGTGGCTGGTGGGCTCGCCGCTGAGCAGACCCCGCAGCGCGATCAGGCTCTCGTCGGTGCGGCGTACGCGCCTGCGCGGATCGACGCCGCCGATGTCGATCTTGTGGCGGTCCTCGCCGCCCACCCCCACGCCCAGCACCAGCCGCCCCGGCGCCGACTCGCACACCTGGGCGATCTGCCGCGCCACCGGCAGCGGGTGGCGCAGCGCCAGCAGGTACACGCCGACGTGCACCTCGAGGGCCGGATCCAGCGCGGCGACGGTCGCGGCCTGGATCAGCCCGTCCATGCCCAGGCCGGTGAAGAAGCTCACGTGGTCGGCCACGAAGACGTGGTCGAGGCCGCTCTCGCGCACCCGCGTCAGCAGCTCGCGCCGCCGCGTCAGCGGTCCGGTCAGCATCTGGTCGTCGGCCAGCGGGCCGACCCGGAGGCGGGACGACACGGGTCTCCTACAAGAGCGAGGTGTCGGTCTCGAGACCGAGGAACAGGCGGCCGGTCAGCTCGAGCGTCGAGGGGCTCACCATCATGTGCTGGGTCGCCACGTGCACGTCGCGGAAGATGCGCTGGAGCGGCGAGGTCCGGTAGACCGAGGTGCCGCCGGCCAGGTGGTACATGAGGTCGACGGCGGCGGCCGACTCGCGGGTGGCGTGGGTGGTGGCGAGGCGCACGTCGCGACGGTGCTCGACCGAGATGGCGCCGTCGGCCACGGCCGCCTGCCAGGCGCGCTCGATGGTCTCGTAGTAGAAGGCGCGCGCCGCGCGCAGGCCCGCCTCGGCCCGCGCCACATCGGCCTGGGCCGCCGGACGCGCCGCCAGCGGTCGCGAGCTGCCGGAGGGCGTCTTGCCGCCGGCGATCTCCACCAGCGCGTCGATCGCCGCCCGCGCCAGCCCCAGCGAGACCGCCGCGATCCCCATGGCCAGCAGCCCGAACTGGGGGAAGGCGTAGAGCGGCCGCTCGAGCGGTCCGTCGCTGCCGATGCCGCCGGCGCGTCCCTCGGGCACGAACAGGTCGTTCATCACGAAGTCGGTGCTGCCGGTCCCGCACAGGCCGGACACGTGCCAGGTGTCGAGGAACTCGATCTCGCTGCGCGGGGCGATCATCATGCGCGAGCGCGGCGCGCCGCTCTTCATGCGCTCGGGCTCGCCGTCACGGACGACCTGGCAGCCGCCCATCACCCAGTCGGCGTTCTGGGTGCCCGAGCCCCACTGCCAGTGGCCGTTCACGCGGAAGCCGCCGTCCTCGGCGACCGCCTTGCCGCGCGGCGCGAACACGCCGCCCAGCAGCACGTCGGGCCGGTGGAAGATCTCGCGGGCCGAGTCGGGCGGCAGCAGCGCCAGCACCGTCCCCGAGGTGGCGCCGATGAACACGCACCAGGCCGCCGAGCCGTCGGCGGTGGACAGCGTCTCGATGGCCTCCATCGTCTCGGCCGGGGGCAGCTCGAGCCCGCCGTAGACCTCGGGCACGCAGGTGCGGTAGAGGCCGGCCTCGCCGAAGCGCCGGGCCAGGTCGGCGGGCATGCGCCGCAGCTCCTCGATCTCGTCGGCGCGCTCCAGCAGCTCCTTGGTGAAGCCGCGGGCGGCGGCCCGCACGTCGGCGCTCATCGCTTCCCTCCGGTCGCCAGGCCCAGGAAGTTGGCGATGTTGTTCTTCTGCATGTTCGACGATCCCCCGACGATGGGCATGCCCAGCAGGTCGCGCACGTGGCGCTCCATGTCGTGTCCCTCGGCCAGGCCGTAGGCGCCCATCACCCGCTGGCAGGTGAGCGCGATCTCGACCGCGGTGTCGGCCACGAAGAGCTTGGCCATCGACGTCTCGACCGCACAGGGCCGGCCCTCGTTGGCCAGCCAGGCGCCGCGGTAGAGCATGGCACGGCAGGCCTCGAGCTGGGTGCGCGCCTCGACCAGCGCGTGGCGCACCGCCTGGTGTCCGCTGATGGGACGTCCGAACTGCTTGCGCTCCTGGGCGTACTCCCAGGCCTCCTCCATCGCCGCCTGGGCGATGCCGAAGGCGACCGCCGTGATCTCGATCTTCTCGACGTCGAGGGCCTTGCCGGCCAGCATGCTCCAGCCGTTGTTCCAGCCGGCCTCCCCGCCCACGACGTTCGCGGCCGGGATGCGCACGTCCTCGAAGATCACGTCGGACGACAGCGTGTAGCGCAGGTTGGCGTGCTCGATGGGATGGATCTGGATGCCGGGCCGGTCGGTGGGGACGAGCACCAGGGAGAGGTTCCGGTAGCGGGGCGCGTCGGCATCGCTCTTCACCAGGCAGTAGATGTAGTCGGCCCAGTCGGCGCCGGTGCACCAGCGCTTGAAGCCGTTCAGCACGATCTCGTCGCCCTCGCGCCGCGCCGTGGTGCCGACGCTGGCCAGGTCGCCGCCCACCTCGGGCTCGGAGAGTCCGTAGGCGAACAGCAGCTCGCCCTTCGCCAGCCGCGGCAGCAGCTCGCGCTTCTGCTCCTCCGACCCGTTCTCGGAGACGTTGATGCCCCCGTAGAAGGCGCAGTGGATGAAGGGTCCGGCGGCGAAGGCGCCGCCGCGACACAGCTCCTCGATCACCGCCACCGCCGCCACCACGTCGCGGCCCTGGCCGCCGTACTCCTCGTCGATGGTGAGGCCGCACACGCCCAGCCCGGCCAGCTTGCGGAACAGCTCGGGCGGGAACGCGTGCTCGCGATCCCAGCGGCGCACCGCGTCCTTCGGCATCTCCTCGGCCACGAAGCGGCGCAGGGTCTCGCGCAGCATCGTGACGTGTTCCGGCTCGTCGGCGAAGTACATCGGGTCCTCAGCCGCCGAAGGGCTCGCCCCAGGCGTCGCTGAAGGCCAGCTTCTCGACCGGGCGGCGCGAGATGGGCCCGTGGCCGCCGAGCACCGGATAGCCCAGCGGAACCGCCGCGGCCGTGCCCCAGGGCTCGGGGATCGCCAGCAGCTCGCGCACCTCGGGCTCGCACTGGCAGAGCAGCGTCGTCAGCACGCAGCCGAGCCCCTCGGCCCGCGCGGCCAGCAGCGCGTTCTGGACCGCCGGGTAGACGGATCCGCCGCCCACCACCGAGACGCGGTCGAGCTTCGCGTCGGTGATCGCCATGATCTTCGGGTTGAAGCAGAAGACCAGCACGACCGGCGTCTCGTGGAAGTGCTCCGCCAGGTAGTCGCCGGCGGCGTAGGTCTTCTCCATCTTCCTGCGCATCTCTTCTGGAGCGCCGGCGAGCATCTCCTGGTGCTCCTTCGCGTAGGCTTGCCAGCGCACGGCGTAGAGCTCGGCCAGGCGCTGCTTCTTCGCCGCGTCCTTCACCGCGACCACGCGCCACGGCTGCACGTTGCCGCCGGTGGGCGCCCAGCTCGCCGCCTGGATCACGCGCCGCAGCACGTCGTCGGGCACCGGGTCGGGGCGCAGGCGGCGCACCGCCCGCAGCGTGCTCATGGCCTCGTAGAGTCCGATCTCGCTCATCCGATCCTCCTCAGCGCCCCGAGAACCTCGGCTTGCGCTTCTCCTTCAGCGCGGCCAGGGCTTCCTGGTGGTCGTCGCTCCGGAAGGTCACGATCTCCAGCGCGGTCGAGGTGTCGAAGGCCACGTTCAGCGCCTCCTTCACCCACTTGTTGACCGACGCCTTGGTGTACTGGACGGCCAGCGGCGCGCCTTCGGCCAGCCGCGTGGCGAAGGCGAGCGCGGCTTCGTCGAGCTCGGCGGCGGGCACCACCCGGTTCACCAGGCCGATGCGCTCCGCTTCGGCGGCCGGCACCGGATCGCCGGTCAGCAGGTACTCCTTCGCCCGCGCCGGACCCACGGCCAGCGGCCAGATGGCGGCGCCGCCGTCGCCGGCCACGATGCCCACCTTCACGTGGGGGTCGGCGATCGTCGCCGTGTCGGCCATGTAGACCACGTCGCAGAGCAGGGCCAGGGACGCGCCCAGTCCGACGGCCGGCCCGTTCACGGCGGCCACGATCGGCAGCTGCACGTCCAGCAGGTCCCAGATCATCTGCTTGGCGTCGCGGCGCAGGTGCTCGAGCTTTTCCAGGTCGTCGAGGCTCGGGAACCAGGCGAAGTCGCCGCCGGCGCTGAAGGCGGGCCCGCGACCGGTCAGCAGCACCGCGCGGGCCCGATCCTCGCGCTTCAGGTCGCGGAACACGCGGGCCAGCTCCTCATGGAGCAGGGCGTCCACCGCGTTCAGCCTGCTCGTCGGGTGATCGATCGCGACGCGCAGCACGTCGCCCACGCGTTCGAAGTGGAGGGCCTGGTAGTCGTTCATTCGGTCGTCTCGCCAGCGTTCAAAACCAGAGTCATGCTATAGCTTGTGGGCAAAGAATCATAGTATGACTCCGGTTTTGTCCAAGAGCGAACGCACCCGGGCCCGCCTGGCCGCGGCCACCCGCGAGGAGATCGCGGCGGCCGGGAGCTTCACGGCCGAGCGCGTGGCGGTCCGGGCCGAGGTCTCCGCCGGCACCTTCTACGCCCATTTCCCGACCAAGAACGACGCCCTGGCCGCCGCCTTCTCGCGCGTGCTCGACGACCTGGTCGACTACGTGGACGCCGAGGTGACGGTGGAGCGGCTGCTCGAGGACGGACTCGAGGCTTGCTGCCGCCGCTGGGCCGGCGGCATGGCCGGCTTCTTCGCGCAGAACTCGCTGGTGTTCCGCGCGGCCCAGGCCGCCATGTCGGGCAGCGCCGCCCTGCGCGAGACCTACCGCCAGCACGAGTCCGCCGCCTTCGAGCGCTACCGCCGCTTCCTTTCCCTGGGCCAGAACGCAGGCGCAGTTCGCCGGGGAGACGTCGAGGTGCTGGTCCGCGCCCTCATGGTGCTCACCCAGGCCTTCCACAACCCGCTGCTGTTCGGCAGCGACGAAGACGACCCGGTCTTCGACGAGCTGGCCCGGGCGCTGCACGCCTGCCTCGCACCCGCCTAGCTCGCGCGGTGCACCGCCTCGAGGTCCTGGCGCAGCGCGCGGGCCCCGAGCAGGTAGTGCACTGCGGCCCAGGTTCCCATCACCACGAACACCAGGGCCAGCGAGTAGCGGATGGCCTCGTCGCCGTAGCTCGCGAACACGTGGTCGTTCAGCAAACCGATCGACTGGGGGCCCAGCCCCAGGCCGATGATGTTGATGACGAACAGCAGGATGCCCGACGCCACCGCGCGCATGCGCACGTGCACCAGCGTCTGCACCGTCGAGAACACGGGCCCCTGGTACATGGCGGCGATGATCAGGCCCGGGAAGACGCAGGCCAGCGCCCAGTCCGGGTCGGGCAGGAAGAAGAAGAGCAGGGTGAAGGGCAGGGGGCCGGCGGCCGCGAAGGCGGGCACGCGCAGCCACCAGCGCCGGTCGGCCTTGCCGAGCCGGTCGGCCACCAGCCCGGCCAGCACCGACCCGATGGCGCCGCCGACGCCGAGCACCAGTCCGTACTTGGTGCCGAGCTCGCCGCCCGACATGTCGTGCACGCGCCGCAGGAAGGTGGGCGCCCAGGTGGCGAAGGAGTAGCCGGCGAAGGCCACCAGACCGGTGGCGAAGGCCAGGTGGCGGAAGGAGCGCAGCGACCACAGGAAGCGGACCACCTCGGAGACCGACGGCATCTCGCTGCCCGTGTCGCGTACCGGCTCGCGCACGGTAAAGCGCACCAGCAGGGCCACGATCACGCCGGGCAGGCCCACCACCACGAACGCCATGCGCCAGCCCCAGAACTCGTCGAGCCAGCCGCCGGCCACCACCCCGAACAGGATGCCGATGTGGATGCCCATGGAGTAGACGCCGAGCGCGGTGGCGCGCTTCTCCACCGGGAAGTAGTCGGCCAGCAGCGAGTGGGCCGGCGGCGAGAGCGCGGCCTCGCCCACGCCCACGCCGATGCGCGCCAGCGACATCTGGAAGAAGCTCTGGGCCAGGCCCGAAGCGGCGGTCATCAGGCTCCAGAGGGCGGTGCCCATGGCGATGATCGAGCGGCGCACGCCGAAGTCGGCCCAGCGCGCGATGGGGATGCCGAGCGTGGCATAGAACATCGCGAAGGCGGTCCCGGTCAGGAAGCCCATCTGGGTGTCCGTGACCTGCAGGTCCTTCTTGATGGGCTCGAGCAGGATCGAGATGATCTGCCGGTCGATGAAGTTGAAGACGTACGCGACGAAGAGCACGCCGAGCACGTAGTTCGAGTAGCGCGGGGAGAACGACTCTCCGCCTTGGGAGGGAGTGGGGGGCATCGGCTTCCTAGGGTGCGTACCAGATGGGCGACGACCAGGCGCGTTCCTGGATGACCGGCCGGTGGTCCGGCGCGCAGCAGGCGGCGAAGCCGCGCGGCACCGAGGCGGGCTCCGAGCAGTCGATGCCGGCGTCGACGCACAGCGCCTGGCTCCAGCGGCAGGTCGGGTTCTCGAGCACGCGCGCGTAGTAGAAGGCGCGTTGCTCGGGCTCGAAGTCGGGATCGCTCCACACCGAGCAGAGCTGGCTCTCGCCGTCGCCGCGGCGGTCGCAGGTGGTGACGTCCACCGATGCGCCGTTGTCGCCGCCGGCCACCTCGTAGACGCGCTCGTGGGTGGCGTCGCCGTCGCTCCAGCCCTTCACGATCTGCATGCGCTGGAGCGGCGTGCCCGGGACGCCCGCGCTGCCGGCGTCCTGGAGGGCCCAGACGGCGAAGCGGGGGGCGTCGGCACCGTCGGGGCGCGGCGGCAGGTCGCCGCCCATGGGCACGCCGCCGGCGTAGCCCCGGGCGGCGAAGTCGTCGGCGCTGCACAGGTCGTCGTCGTAGCCCCAGCCGCCGAAGAAGCGCAGCGTCGGACGCGTGCCGCTGGTGCCGTAGACCTCGCGCCGCTGCATGCCCGCGAAGATCGATTCGCGCGAGTTCTCCTCGGCCCAGACCACCGCCAGTCCGCCGGGGCTGAACTCCGGGTCGTCGGGCAGGCCCTTCGCCAGGCCCGCCTGCATGCCGGCGCCGCCGTGGCCCTTCGAGTCGTCCTCGGCCACCAGGCCCGGCGTGCCCAGGTGGGTGTCGGTGCTGGCCACGATGCCGTACTTCAGCGGGTTGGCGCCGACGAGGCCCTCGATGGCCAGACCCTTCTTCAGCGCCTCGCGCACCATGGCCTTCCGGCTCGGCGCCAGGTCCTGCGAGAGGTTCAGCTGCCGGAAGCGTCCGACGCCGGCGAAGCTGTTGTACGACAGCTTCTCGAAGCCGCACTCCTCGTCGGTGGTGTCGCCGCCGAGCAGGCACTCGGACTCGCCCTTGTGCTGCATGATCTCGACGATCGGCTCCCAGCGCTGGCGCAGCCGCGCCTCCTCGGCGTCCACCGGCTGGCTCGCGTCTTCGGGTCCGGTGAGCTTCGCCGACTCGAACATGAGGCCCGGGCCGGAGAGGTTCGAGTTGTGGGGAATGGTGAGCACGTCGCAGCCGGGCGTGCCCTCGATGCAGTCGCGCTGGAGGTGCTGCCACAGGTCCCAGGCCGACGGCGTCTCGACCCAGCTGGTCGGATAGGCCGGCACGTTCTCGTTGGCGAACACCACGTTGCGGTGCAGGTTCACGCCGGTGCCGGCCGACGCCGTCCACTCGTAGCCCACGAAGCTGGTGAAGCGGCAGGCGGAGCTGCGATCGTAGGCCTCCTCGGCCGCGTCGCGGATGTCCCCCCACACGACGCCCGCCGCCTCCAGGCAGATGCGGTCGTCCTCGCCGCAGTAGGCGAAACGCTGCTTGCCGACCACCGTGCGGATCGCCATGGCGTTGAACGCGAACGGTCCGAACGTCCGGTACATCCAGCAGAAGTCGCCGCCGTAGCCCGGGTGCTCCGGGTCGCGGCAGATGCGCACCTCGCCCAGCGCCTCGGCGTGGTCGGTCACGACGGTGAAGTCGAGGGGGCGCCGCAGCTTCGCCTTGCGCAGGGGCTTGCCGTCGGCGTCGTAGGGCTGGAGCCCCACCTCCTCGCCGCGCGCGAAGCGGTAGGCGTCGCGCGGCGTGTTGCGCGTGTCCTGGCTGCTGGCGTCGAAGGAGTAGGCGGTGTGGACGTGGGTGTCACCGAAGAAGGGCCGGCGCAGCGGATCGTTGGCGCTGCACGGCTCGCGATCGAGCGCCGCCGCCGAAGCCTGGGCGACGCCGGGCAGGAGCAGGGCGCCGATCCACAGCGCCACGATCCCGGGACACGGCTTGGGCTGCGGCACGGCTCCCCCTCCCAGGGCCCGGAGACCGCGTCTCCGAGGCCGGCGCAGCATATCACGGCCCGTCGGAGGAACCGGCGGAAGCGACCGGTGCGTCGGGAAACAGGGACGCGTCGAAGGCGTCGGCGAAGTCGGCCAGCCGCCGCTGCGCGAGCGCCACGCCGTCGGCGTCGAGATCGCGCACGGGGGTCGCCAGCCGGATCACGCGCCGCGGCCGGTGGGCGGCGAAGGGCGAGGCGTCGAGCGCCAGCAGCTGGCGCAGGCTCTCGGCCGCAAGCCCCGGATCGCCGAAGCGCCACTGCACGACCCACCAGCGCGCCGCGTCGCGCGCGACCCACGCGGTCTGGCTCGGCGGCGGCGAGAGCCTCGCCGGGTCGCGCTCGGGTCCGCGCACCGGCACCCAGCCCAGACCCGGCAGCAGCGTCTTCGGCGAGAACGGGCTCGAGACGGTGCTGCGCGGCGACGCCTCGCCGACGAACAGGTCGACCACGTCGCCGTCCCGCTCGTAGCGACGCGCCACCGACTCGCGGAACATGACGAACCCCAGGAACAGCGGGTCGAGGGTGACGTCGCGTGCGGTCCAGTCGCCGTGCTGGGTGGGAATGGAGCGCAGCGGCGGCATCGGCAGCTCGGCGCGGGGCGTCGGCCGCGGCACGAGAGACACCACGGCGAGCAGGGCGGCGACCGCCAGGGCGGTGTGCGCCGTACCCGGTGAAGCTCCCGGCGGCGCGCCCGGCCCGGGCGCCGCGACCGGAGCGCCCCCCGGCCGGGACAGGACGCGGGCCAGCAGGGCCAGCAGCACCGCGCCCAGCGCCAGCAGCGTCGCCCACTGGCCCAGGTGGTGGACGCGGTTGAGCGGCGGGTGCAGGACGATCGTGGTGATGCGCACCAGGTTCAGCAGCAGCGCGATCGGCGGCGCCAGGGCGACCAGCCACCAGGAGCGCCGTCCCGCGCCGGACAGGCTCTCGCGTGCCAGCACCGCCCCGGCGGTCAGCACGATCAGGATGCCCAGGGCCGTGCAGCTCTCGACGATGCCGAAGACCTCGGTCGGGGTGGTGAGGGCGATGCCCTGGCCCAGCACCGGCGCGCCGCTGGCGTGCAACAGGGCGGTCGCCGCGTCCGCCGACACGCTCTGGATCCACCAGAACGCCTCGTTCACCAGCCGCGGCGGCGGCGCCACGGCGAACAGCAGGAACAGCAGCGGGGTGAGCTGCACGCGCACGCCGGCCATGCCGCGCCGCGCCGCCAGCGCCGCGGCCGCGAACAGCGCGGCGAACACCCACACGTCGGCCACGCCGGTGAGCCGCGCCCACAGGCCGGCGAGCCCGGCCAGCACGGCGAAGGCGGCGGTCGCGCGCACGCCTTGCGCCGCCGGCAGCGATCGCCAGCGGTCGACGCGAAGCCAGGCGAGGAACCCGGCACCGGCCGCCACCAGCGGGAACCACACGCCGGTGGGAAACGTGAACCAGCCGAGCAGGCCGTCGGGGTCGAGCACCCGCGCGTCCACCGCGAGCAGGGCCCGCAGGGCGAAGACGCTCAGGGCGATCGCCAGCGCGTGGTTCGCCTGGGGGTTCAAACGGACTCGCCTCTTCCGGTCTCGCGTACCATAGCTTCCGGAAGCGAGGACGATGCATCCCATCCTGTTCGAGCTGGCGGGCTACCGGGTGGCGTCCTACGGCGTGGCGCTGGTGCTCGCCTTCGCCGTGGGCATCGCCGTCGCGCGCCGCCGCGCCGACGCGCGCGGGCTCGACGGCGAGCGGGTGGTCGACGCCGCGCTCTGGATCGCGCTCGCCGCCTTCGTCGGCGCGCGGCTGCTGTGGCTGGCGACCCATCCGGAGGTCTTCGCCGACGGATTCGCCGCGTTGAACCCGTTGCGCGGCGGACCCGCTGCGGGGCTGGGCCTGTCGATGCACGGCGGCGTCGCGCTGGCGCTGGCCGCCGCCGCCGCGTTCTTCGCGCGCCATCGCCTTCCCTTCCTGCCGTACGCCGACGCCATGGCCCCGTCGGTGCTGCTGGGCGAGGCCATCACCCGGCTCGGCTGCTTCCTGAACGGCTGCTGCCACGGGCTGGCCTGTTCGCTTCCCTGGGGCGTGCGCTTCCCGGTCGACTCGCCGGCGGCGGGTGCGCTGGGCGACGTCGCCGTGCACCCGACCCAGCTCTACGCGGCGCTGCTGGCCCTTGCGGGCTTCGCGGCGGTGCTGCGCTGGGAGCGGGCGGGCCGCGCCGCTGGGCAGGTGTTCGCGGCCTGCCTGTTGCTGCTGGCCGGCACGCGCATCGGGCTCGACTGGCTTCGCCATCACGAGCCGGCCGCCGTGCTGTGGCCGGCCTCCGGCGGCGGGGCCTGGCTCACCGTGCACCAGGTGTTCTGCGTGGGACTGATCGCCCTGGCGTGCGTCGTGGCGGCGCGCACGCGGCGCTCCGCCGCCTGACCCGCGGGGGCCTCCCCTGTTCTTGCGATTTCCCTGCGCGAGCCGACACACCATTGTGAAGCCATGCTGCGACACCGCCGGCTCTCGCTCCCGATCCTGCTGTCGACCCTCCTGGTGCTGCCGTGGGCTGCGCAGGCCGTGCCGCTGCCGTTCACCGGGACGCTGACCCTCCAGCTGGGCAGCCTCGCTCCGGTCACGGTGAACGGCAGCGGTGTGGCGGTGGTCAACGGCGCCGGGCCCGTGGGCGCGGGCCCGACCCACCTCTCGCTCCCGGCCGGGGCCTTCTCGACGATGGTGACGCTGATGCCGAGCGTGCCGCTCACACCGATCGTGCAGTTCCAGGTCTCCGGCGCGAACGGCGTCATCGCCGTCGGTGCCGGCGAGCCGGCCTGCCCGGTCCCCCACACCCCGGTGACCTGCGGCGGCGGGGGCGCGTTGCAGGGGCGGGGCGGCCTCCAGGGACTGCTGGCGATCGGCGTGCTCGGCACGTTCGGATCGCCCCTGGCGACGCTGCCGATCCCGCTGGGCGTGGTGGGCGGCGGCGGCGTCACCACCGCGATCAACAGCTCGCTGCCGGCCACGGCCCGCCTGTTCGGCGCGGGCTGGACCACCGGACCGGCCAGCGCCTTCCGCACGGTCCTCGGCGAGGTGGTGTCGACGCTCGCCACCACCGGCGGCACGAGCCAGACCGTCGGCGGCGCCTGGTCGATCCGGCTCGTCGCGCCCATGGCGGTGACGAGCTCGCTGGCGCCGGACGTCACCATCCCGGGCGTCGTCCGGCTGGAGCTCTGGATCGTTCCCGAGCCCGCGACGGCGGCACTGTTCGCCGTCGGCGCCGTCGGCCTGGGCCTCCTGGGCCGTCGCAGGACGTCGCGCGCGCGGCGACGTCGGGTCGACCGGATGGCCGCGATGCTCGCCTGCTTCGCGCTCGCGCTCGTGGCCGGCGCGACGCCCGCCCGCGCCGACCTGATCACCCAGACCCGGACCGTATCCGGCAATTTCGACGCGGTGGCCTTCGACCCCTTCGATCCGTCGCTCGGCACGCTCGATCGCGTGATCGTGCGCATCGAGGGCAACCTGGTCCAGGCCTTCATCCGCACCGGCGGACCCCCCCAGCTCGCGACCATCCAGATGAGCCAGCGCTTCTTCAGCCCGTCGGGCCGCGGCTTCGAGTTCGAGACCGACGCGGTCTACACCCACGCGGGGCTCAGCACGCTGCCGTCGCCGCGCATCCTGGCCATCTCCCACGACTTCACCTTCGACGCCGCGTCCGACGTGCTGGGCTTCGCCCTGCCTGCCAGCAGTGGCCCGCTGCTGAGCCCGCCGACGGCGGTGAACGGCGTGCGCGCCGACTGGGAGCTGGCGGCGCTGCC
Organism: Myxococcota bacterium; assembly: GCA_050618055.1. GTDB lineage: Bacteria > Myxococcota_A > UBA9160 > UBA9160 > SMWR01 > CALDCK01. The sequence goes on along the minus strand of JBNLVK010000100.1, from coordinate 8,701 downwards.
GGGCGACCCGGGCATCGACGTCGAGATGCTGATGCTGCCGCCGGTCACCACCGGACCGATCGCCGCGCAGTCCACTTCCTTCGAGGGCGTCGTCACGGTCCAGTACGTCTACACGCCGGCGGTGCCGCCGCCGCCGCCGCTCGGTCCGAGCCGCGTGCTGGTGCCCACCTTCGACGCCACCGACACGCTGAGCATCCAGGCGATCGACCCGGACACCGGGGACGTGCTGGTGATGTTCCAGAGCGGAGCCGTGCGGCTGCCCGTGGTGATCGGCGGGCTGTGGAGCGAGCCCGACGGCAGCGTGCTCGCCACCCACGAGAACGACGCCCTGTTCGACGACGTGGTGGTGGTGAAGCGCATCCGCCCCGACGGCACGATCCAGGTGGTGGCCGCCACCGGCGGCATCTCGGGCCTGCCGCCCGTCCACCGGCCCCGCGACACGGCGCGCGTCGGCACCGCGCTGATCGTCGCCGATGCCGGGCCGGCCGACGGCGCGGCCCTCGACGGCCGCATCGTGAAGGTGGATCCGGCCAGCGGCGACGTGCAGGTGCTGGTGGACGCCGGGCTGCTGGCGAACCCGAACCGCCTGGCGACCGGCAGCGACGGCCGCCTCTACGTCGCCGACTCGCCGGAGCCCGGATCGGGACTGGCGGCGTCACTGTACGAGGTCGATCCGGAGAGCGGCGCGCTGGCGCTGGCGTCGTCGGGCGGCCTGCTCGACGTCGCCGCCGATCTCGACGTGGGGCCCAACGGCTTCGTCCTGTGGCTGCTGGAGGCGCCCGCGGGCCAGGAGACGGAGATCGTGCGCGTCGATCCGGTCAACGGCGCCCAGGGGGTGCTGGTCGACCGCATCGTCGACCCGCTCGGCGTGTTCTTCGGCACCGATACGCTCGGCCAGCTCGAGCTGCCGACGCTCGGCATCCTGGCGCTCACGGTGGGCGACCACCAGGCCAACATGGCCGGGGTCGCCACCTTCTACGTCGACTTCTACTCGGCGAACATGGTGTTCGACCCGGCCGGCACGGCCGAGGCCGGCGCCGGTGCGCCCAGCGGAGTGCCTCTGCTCGCCTGCAACGACGGCGTCGACAACGACGCCGACGGGGCCGTCGACCTGGCCGACCCGGGCTGCGCCAGCGCGATCGACCGCTCCGAGCTGCCGGACTGCTCCGACGGCATCGACAACGACCTGGACGGCGCCGTCGACGGCGCGGACGCCTCCTGCGCGAGCGCGCTGGATCCCTCGGAGCACCCGGACTGTGCCAACGGCCTCGACGACGACATGGACTTCCGCACCGACTTCCCCGAAGACCCGGGCTGCCTGGACGCGTCGTCCGGGACCGAGTCGCCCCAGTGCAACAACTACCGGGACGACGACGGCGACGGGCTCCAGGATGGGGCGGACCCGGGCTGCACCGGGGCGGCCGACGACGACGAGTCGACGCCGGCCTGCGACAACGGCGTCGACGACGACGGCGACGGTCTGGTCGACTGGCCCGACGACCCGGGCTGCCGCAACGCCTGGTCGGACCTCGAGGACCCGGCCTGCGACAACGACCTGGACGACGACGGCGACACGCTGATCGACTACGAGGATCCGAGCTGCACCGAGCCCTTCTTCGACCTCGAGAACCGCACCTGCTACGACGGGATCGACAACGACGACGATGGCGACGTCGACTTCGGCATCCCCGGTAGCCCGGTGGCCTGCTTCACCCAGTACGACTGCTTCGACGGCGACACCGAGTGCGTCGCGAGCGTCTGCGCCGGCGGGCCCCGCTTCGGTCTGGCGTGCATGGACGACTCGGACTGCGGCATCGAGTGCGTCGACGGGGCGTGTGAGGAGGACGTGCTGCCGCGCATGTGCAACGCCACCGGCGACTGCGGCGGAGCGCCCTGCAACAGCAACGGCTTCTGCACCGCCACCCAGGGCGGCGCGGCCGCCGACCAGGGCTGCATCGACTTCGGCATCGAGAGCACCGACACCGACAGCATCCAGCTCTCCTGCGGACTGGGCGGCGAGCTGGTGATCGCCTACGCGCTGGCCCGGGCGGCGCTGCGGCGCCGTCGGTCGCGCGCCACGCCGGTCAGGCGCTGAGCTCCTCCTCCACGAGCGCGGCGATGCGCTCCGGGATCTCCATGGGCAGGAAGTGGCTGTGCTCGGCCAGGTGGAGGTCGCGACCGTCGGCGAACTCGCCGGCCAGCGCGGGCCAGGTTGGCGACGAGGCGAAGTCCATCAGCGTGCGGTCCGGCGGGGGCAGCTTGGCACGCACCACCAGCACCGGGATCGCGAGCGCGCGGATGCTCGCGTGCACGTCCGGGTTGGTGCGGCTCGTCATGTAGACGCTGGCCTCGACCTCCGGCGGGCAGGCCAGGTCGAAGCCGTCGCCGTCGTCCCGCGGCAGCAGGCCGTGCTCGCAGTAGGCGCGCAGGGCGTCGGGCGTGAAGCCCGCGTAGGGGTCGCGGTCGCGGAAGCGCTCGATCATCGCCTCCGGCGAGTCGAAGTGGCGCTTGCGCTTGGCGGTCGGGTGGGGCTCGCCCTCGGGCATCTGGATCTTCCAGCCGCCGCCGTAGGCGTCGGGCGAGGCGATCACCGGATCGAGCAGTACCAGGCGCCGGAAGCGGTCGGGGGCCAGCGCCGCCGCGTCGCACAGCGCGTGTCCGCCCATGGAGTGGCCGACGCCCACCACGTCGCGCAGGTCGAGGGCCTCCGCCACGCAGGCCAGGTCGCGGCCCAGGTCGGCCCAGTGCTCGATGGGGACGTTCGTGCTGCGGCCGTGGCCCCGCATGTCGACGGCGACGGCGTGGTGCGCCGGCATGCGCGCCAGCACCGGGTCCCAGCAGCGGGCGTGGAAGCCGGTGGCGTGCACCAGCAGCAGCGTCGGTCCCCGTCCCCGCAGCTCCGGATTCCACTCGAAGCAGGCGATCTCCACGTCGCCACAGGCGACGCGGTGCGGCTCCGGCGCGCCCATCAGCGGAGGTCCGGGTGGAACCTGCGCTCCAGGTCCGCGCGGATCTCCGGCGGCCACTCGATGGCGCGGCGCGCGCCGATGTCGAAGGCCAGGTTCACGATCTGGCTGGTGCAGACCAGCCGCTCCGTGTCGACGTCGAACACCCAGTGGTGTCGCACCGACGTCTTGCGCGCGATCTCGACCTCGGCGCCGAAGCTCTGGATGCGCGTTCCCACCCGCGGCAGATGGTGCAGCGTGGCGCGGCTCTCGAGGGTGGCCCAGCCGAAGGGCGTGCCGTCGGCGAGCCGCATCAGCGGGCCGTCGCCTTCGCGGGGCGGGAAGGGGATGCCGCCCCACACCAGGTCCTGGTGGCGGGAGACGAGATGGACGCCGTCCTCGTCGCACTCGTCGGCGCCGACCACGCGCGGCTCGCGCATGGCGAGACCGCGGGAGAGGGCCAGGGAGAGCGGGATCTCCCGGGGGCGCGCGTCCAGGTCGAGGGTGCGGGGGCGTCCGCGCTCCGGGAGGTCGGCGACCTCTTCGGCCACCCGCGCCGCCACGCTCTCGGGCAGCGGCATCGGCTTGCGGGCCTCCGCGTCCTCGAGCTGGACGTCGTGCACGAAGCTGGCGGCCAGCTCGCCGTTCTCGACGTTCTGGAGCTCGTGGTAGAAGCGCAGGCCGTCGCCGCGGGCGCCCAGCACACCGCCCTGCACGACCAGACGCGCCCCGGCGAGCTGCTCGCGGAAGTGGCGGGTGAACAGGTGCGGCACGCCGACCACGCCGCCCATCTCCTGGGCGGCGGCGTCCAGGCCCAGCCCGTGGGCGAGCGTTCGCGTCGCCTGGAGGGCCTTGTCCAGGTAGAAGCGCACGTTCATGTGGCCGAGGTGGTCGATCTCCTCCTCGGCCACGACGCCTTCGTAGAGGGGTCGCATCGAGTCGTTTCCGTCCGTGGGCGCGCGAGGGCGGAAGGGATGGGCGGGGCGGCGGGACGCGCCCGCCGCCCCGGAAGCGTTCTCTAGGCGAGGTCGGCCTTGCGGTACGCGGTCACGACCGCGGCGCCGCCCAGGCCCAGGTTGTGCTGGAGGGCGACCTTCGCGCCCTCCACCTGCCGGGCGTCGGCCTGGCCGCGCAGCTGCCAGGTGAGCTCGGCGCACTGGGCCAGGCCCGTGGCTCCCAGCGGGTGGCCCTTCGAGATGAGACCGCCCGAGGGGTTGATCACCACCTGGCCGCCGTAGGTGTTGGCGCCCGAGTCGATGAACTCGCCGGCCTTGCCCTCGGGGCAGAGGCCCAGGCCCTCGTAGGTGATCAGCTCGTTGGCCGAGAAGCAGTCGTGCAGCTCGACCACGTCCACGTCCTCCGGCCCGATGCCGGCCTGCTCGTAGACCTTCTCGGCCGCCTTCTTCGTCATGTCGTAGCCCACCAGCTTGATCGAGCTGTCCTCGAAGGAGCTCTGGTAGTCGGTGGTCATCGTCTGGCCCAGGATCTCGATGGCCTGGTCCTCGAGGCCGTGCTTGCGCACGAAGGCCTCGCTGGCCAGGATCGCCGCGCCCGAGCCGTCCGACGTGGGGCAGCACTGGAGCTTGGTCAGCGGCTCGAAGACCATCGGCGCGTTCTGGATGTCCTCGAGGCTGTACTCGTCCTGGAACTGGGAGTACGGGTTGTTGACCGAGTGCTTGTGGTTCTTCCAGCCGATCTTCGCGAAGTGCTCGGGCTTGGTGCCGTAGCGCTCCATGTGCTCGCGGCCGGCGTTGCCGAAGAACTGGGCCGCCGGCGGCGCCTTCTCGAAGCCGCGCTTCTCGATCATCTTCTGGGCGTGCTTGTCCATGGGGTTGGTGCGGTCGGTGTACTTCACCCCGAGCGAGCCCTTCTCCATCTTCTCGAAGCCGATCGCCAGGGCGCAGTCGGCCAGGCCGCCCTCGATGAACTGCTTGGCCATGAACAGCGCCGTCGAGCCGGTGGAGCAGTTGTTGTTCACGTTGTAGATGGGGATGCCGGTGAGCCCCAGGGTGTAGACGGCGCGCTCGCCGCAGGTGGAGTCCCCGTAGCAGTAGCCGGCCACGGCCTGCTCGATCTCCGAGTAGTCGATGCCGGCGTCGGCCAGGGCCTTCTTGCCGGCCTCCTCGGCCATGTCCGGGTAGTCCCAGTCGCGGCCGCCGGGCTTCTCGAACTTCGTCATGCCGACGCCGACCACGTACACCTTGTTGCCCATGGGGATCCTTTCTTCGGCTGCGGGCCTTGGGTCCCGCGCCGTCTCGTGAGGGGGAAGCTCTCGGGGAGGGGGTTGACTCGAGAGTCAACCACGGTAGCGCAGGCGGCCTAGACGCCGAAATGGCGCCCCAGCAGGCGCAGGCCCCAGCGGTCGGGGAGCAGGCGGCGGGCGATGGCGACCCCCAGCGCCTCGCGGCCCACCGCGTAGCGGAAGCGCGGGCGGGGCTCGGTGAGCGCCCGGTGGATGGCGTCGGCCACGATCGCGGGCTCGGGCGCGTCGTCGAGCGAGTGCTGCACGACGTCGCGGCAGCGCTCGATGGCGGCCCCGTAGATCGACTGCTTCGAGGGCCGGAAGTCGGTGCTCTGGTTGAACGGGGTGCGGATGTCGCCCGGCTCCACCAGGTGCACGGACACGTCGAAGGCCTTCAGCTCGTTGGCCAGCGACCAGGCCAGCGCCTCGACCGCGGCCTTGCTGGCCGAGTAGTGGGCCTGGAAGGGGATGGGAGCGCGGCCCGCCAGCGAGCCCACCAGCACGATCCGCCCGCCGCCGGCCATGCGCAGCGCCGGAATGGCGCAGCGCAGGGTCGCTAGGGTGCCGAAGAAGTTCGTGTCGAACTGGCCGCGGGCCTCGGAGAGCGGCACCTCCTCGACGCTGCCGAAGATGCCGAAGCCGGCGTTGCAGACCACCGCGTCCAGCCGCTGTGCCGCCGCCAGCACACCGTCGACGCCGGCCCGGACCGACGTCTCGTCGCGGACGTCCATGCCCACCCACTCGATCTCGGGGGCATCCGCCGCCAGCGCGGCCGGATGCCGGGTGGTGCCGAAGACCCGATGCTCTGACCGGAGAAGCCTCCGGGCCGTGGCCGCTCCGATGCCGGAAGACGCTCCGGTGATGAGCACGGTGCGCTTCACGGAGCCGAAGGTAGCCCCCGAGCTGTCCGGGAACACGACACAATCCAGGTCGTTCCGGTCCAGAATGGTCAGGAAATCGGCCATTCTGAGGGGTTCTCAGGTGACATCGAGTCAGCGATACTGAGAGCGGCGTCCAGTAAGGGAGACTGACCAGCGATGTCGACGAGTGGTCTGACCAAGGCTCTGGGGGAGGAGGAAGCGACCGCGGCCATCCGTGTCCTGGCGCGGCTCGCGCGTGTCGCGGAGCAGACGTGCCAGGGTGCGGGGATCAGCCTTCCCCAGTATCGGTTGCTCGTCTCCGTGTCCGGTCGCCCGCAGCGCGCAAGCGAGCTTGCCGCTTCGGTCGGTGTCAGCCGGCCGACACTGACCTCGCTGGTCGACGGACTGGAGGGTGCGGGACTGCTCAAGCGCGTGCCGGTGCCGACGGATCGCCGCGGCATCATGCTCGAGCTCACGCCCGCCGGTCGGGAGGCCATCGCCGGCGCGGAGCGCGCACTGATCCGGCGCATCGGCAGACTGGTGAACGGGGACGCGGAGAGCGCCATGGGCCCGTTGCGCGACCTGGTGGCCGGCCTCGCCCGGGCCCTCGACCGCGAGCGCGAGGTCGCGATCGGCGGCTAGCCGGGCGTTCGACTGCGCCTAGCTCCGGCCGCCCCGGCGCGCAGCGCCACCGCCTGCGCCGCGCCCGCTACCGCGCGGCGGGGGCGCGTCGGGCAGCTCCACCCCCTGTTCGCGGGCGCGCTCCTGCATCTGCTCGTGCGTCTCGCGCCGCGTCCGCTCGCGCTCCTCGGCGGTCGTCTTCGAACGCATCTCCCGTCGGTGCCGCTCGCGCTCCTCCTCGGTCATCAGCTCGCGCCCGCGCGTCCGATCGCGGGCCGGCTCGCCCGCTGCCGGGCGGGTGGCCTGCGCTTCGTCGGCCGGTGCGACGCCCTCTTGGGCGACCGCCAGGGGAGCTACGCCGAGCAGCAGGCCTGCCGTGGCGAGGGACAGCGTGATTCGTCTGCGGGTCATGCTTCGTTCCTCCGTGTGGGTTGCGCGCGCCGGGGGCTCCGCGCCCCCGGCCGCATCGAGAAGTCTTCGCTCAGTCGTCTTCCAGGTGGCGGGCGGTGGCCGCGACCCCGGAGCCGTCGACGTAGGCGCTGGCCGCGCCGTGCACGTAGACGAGCTGACCGCCGCTGTGGCCGACGGAGATGCCGGCCGCGAGCACCGCGAACGTCGCCAGGGTCCCGGCGACGCGTCCCAGGACTCCCATCCGCTGGGGAAGGAGGCCGGCTCCGGTGGCGATCAGGCCCATGCCGGCGATTGCGAGGAAGCGCTCGGCCGCCTCTTCGTGGGTCTCGATGTGGCGTTCCGCCACGACCCGCTCGACGCGCTCCTCCTGGTCTTCGCCGGTCTCGAGCGCCAGCCAGCCGCTGCCGACGAGGGCGGCCTGCAGGAGCACGATGAGGGCCCAGCTGCGCGCGGGAAGCAGGCGGCGCTGGATCGCGAAGATCCCGAGGATCGCGAGCCCCGGGAGGAGGATCGCGAGTGCGATGGGCAGGTGCACGACGGCGGGGTGAAGGGGATCGGGCATCATGGTCGGTTCCTCCGGTGTGGCGTTCGTCGGGCAGGCTAGGTTTCGTCCGCGTCGTGCCCATCCGTCGGACGTCGGAGGGCGGGCAGAACGTGCCCTCGACGACGGGAGGTCCGGATGGATCCGGCAGATGTCGGAACGCGATTCCGCTGGCTCGCGACCCTGTTGCTCGGTGCCATCGCCGTCGGGGGCGCCGTCGACCTCGTCCTGGACCGACCGGCGACGCCCTGGAGCCTCCACGTCCTGTTCGAGGTGGGTCTCCTCGCGCTCACGCTGGGCGCCGTCGCCTACCTGTGGCTCGGCTGGCGGGACACGAGCCGATCGCTCGCGCAGACGCGCACGGAGCTGGAGGCCCGCGGTGCCGAGCGCGACGCCTGGCGCCTCCGGGCCGAGAAGATCCTGCGCGGACTGGGGGAGGAGATCGACGGCCAGCTCCGCCGGTGGGGTCTCACGCCCGCCGAGCGCGAGACCGCCCTGTTGCTGCTCAAGGGCTACGGACACAAGGAGATCGCGGCGCTCCAGGGCAAGAGCGAACGCACGGTCCGGCAGCACGCCGTCGCCGTCTACCGGAAATCGGGGCTCGGCGGCCGGGCCCAGCTCTCCGCCTTCTTCCTGGAGGATCTCCTGCTGCCCGCAGGCGACGATCCGGAGCCGGGCTAGCGCAGCTCGCGCTTCGCCAGCACGCGGAAGATCAGCGGCCAGGCGAAGATGAGCGGGTGGCGGCGCTGGCGCTCGGTGGGCTCGAGGCGTGTGCCGGTGTGGCGCTCGATCTTCCACAGCGCGTAGGGCAGCCAGTCGCCGAAGGTGAAGGCGCTCTTCAGCAGCGCTGCGGCGCCGGCCCCCTTGGCCGCCCAGCGGTGCAGGCGACGCCGCCGACCGAGCACGCCGGGTGCGTCGCGGATCACCCAGCCCGCGTCGGATCGCGTGAACGCCAGGCGTTCCTCGTCCGCCAGGGTCTCGAGGGCCGCCTCCAGGGCGCGGGCGTAGCGGGCGGGATCGCGGTCGTGGATCTCGTCCACCCGCGCGTCGCTCTCGGGCCGCAGCTCGCTGGCGTAGGAGG
>JBNLVK010000099.1:0-9548 GCA_050618055.1 Myxococcota bacterium | reverse complement strand
CTCACCGCCCAGGCCAAGGGCGACGGCTTCGAGCTCACCGGCACCAAGTGCTTCGTCCTCGACGGCCACAGCGCCGACCACCTGCTGGTGGTGGCGCGCACCGACGCGGGCCTCGAGCTCTTCCAGGTGGCCGGCGACGCGGCCGGGCTCTCGCGCACGGCGCTCCCCGAGCTCGACCTGACGCGCAAGCTCGCCCAGATCGAGCTGTCGTCGACGCCGGCCCGGAAGCTCTCCGACGGCGACCAGACCGCGGCGCTCGAGAAGGTGCTGGGGCTCACCCTGGCGGCGCTGGCCGCCGAGCAGGTGGGCGGCGCCCAGACCTGTCTCGACATGTCGGTCGACTACGCGAAGACGCGCCTCCAGTTCGGCCGGCCGATCGGCTCCTACCAGGCCATCAAGCACATGTGCGCCGACATGCTGGTGTCGGTCGAGTTCGCGAAGTCGGCGGCCTACAAGGCCTGCTTCTCGGCCGCCGAGGACGCGCCCGACTTCCTGGAGTCGGCCCACATGGCCAAGGCCTTCTGCTCCGAGGCCTACTTCCGCGCGGCCGCCGACACCATCCAGGTCCACGGCGGCATGGGCTTCACCTGGGAGCACCCGGCCCACCTCTACTTCAAGCGGGCGAAGGCGTCGGATCTGCTGTTCGGCGACGCGGCCCACCACCGCGAGGCGCTGGCGGAGCAGCTCGGTATCTGACGGGCCGCGGCCGTGAGCACGCGCCTGCTGTGGGTCGTCGGCGTGCTCGGCGCCGCGTGGCGCGCGTTCCTGCTGCTGGCCACCGACGGATCGCTCGACGCGCCGATCCTGGGCGCCCACGGCGACCAGCTGCTGGAGCGCGGTCTCGTCGGCTACTACGAGACGCGCCGCGCCGTGGCGCCGGGCATCGGCGCGCTGCCGCCCTTCAACCACCCGCCGCCCATCGCGGCGGTGCTGGCGGGGCTCGCCTGGCTGGCCGAGGCCGGCGTCGCCAGCTTCAGCTTCCTGTGGCGGCTGCCCTTCGCCCTGCTCGACGCGGCGACCGCCGGAATGCTGGTCCGCGTGCTGGCGGACCACCCGAAGCGCTTCGCCATCGCGGCGGCCTACTGGCTGCATCCGCTGGCGGTCGTGTACTCGGCGTACCAGGGCAACAGCGACGCGGCGGTGGCGTTCTTCGTGCTGCTCGCCATCCACGGCACGGCCCGCGGGCGACCGGCCCTGGCCGGCGCCGCGCTGGGACTGTGCCTGTGGGTGAAGATCCCGGGGCTGCTGGCGGCGCCCGTCCTGTTCTTCGCGCTGCCGGACGCCCGCGCGCGGCTGCGCTTCGCCGCCGCCGGCGTCGCCACCACGCTGGTGGGCTACGCCCCCGCGCTGCTCGTCGATCCGGCGGCGGTGGTGCGCGCCGTCTGGCTCTACCCGGGGCTGGTGCTCCAGACGCGCACCGGCGAGCTGGTCTGGGGCATCCAGAACCTTCTGCCCGACGGCACGCTGCCCGCATCGGTCGAGCAGCGCTGGATCGACTGGAACACCTGGATCTGCCTGGCGCCGCTGCTGCTCTGCGCCTGGCTGCGACGCGACCAGCGCGGCGCCCTGGCGCTGGCCCGCAACGTCGGCGCCGGCTACGCCACGCTCTACGGGCTGACCCAGGCCTTCGCCTTCCAGTACTTCGCCTGGTCGCTGCCGCTGTGGCTGCTGTTCCCGGCGCGCATCGCCTGGACCGCGTCGATCGTGGCCACCGCCTACGTCTACGGGCTCTACGTGTGGCTCACCGGCAGCCCCTGGCTGCTGGGCCCCTGGGACTTTGCGGGGCGACCCGACTGGCCCTTCCCGGTGCTGCTGGCGCGCGACGCCGCCAACCTGTTCTTCTTCGTGGCGGCCTGGGCGTGGCTCGTGCGCTCGATCCGCCGCCGCGCCGGCTGATAGGATGCGAAGAGGAGGTGCCCCATGGAGATCGGTGACAAGGTGGTGGTGGTGACGGGAGGCGCCAGCGGCATCGGCGAGGCGCTGGCCGTGCGCTTCCGGTCCGAGGGAGCGAAGCACGTGGTCGTCGCGGACCGCGACGAGGCGGGCGCCAAGGCGGTCGCCGCCCGCATCGGCGGCAGCGGCGTGGGGCTCGACGTCTCCGACGAGGCCGCCGTCCGCAGCCTGGTCGAGACCACCGAGCGCGAGCAGGGTCCCATCGACCTGTTCGTGTCGAACGCGGGCTACGTCACGGTCGGCGGGCTCGAGACGCCCAACGAGGACCTCCAGCGCATGTGGGAGGTGCACGTGCTGGCCCATGTGTATGCCGCGCGCGCCGTGGTGCCGCGCATGATCGAGCAGGGCGGCGGCTACCTGCTGAACACCGCCTCCGCCGCCGGACTGCTCAGCCAGATCGGCTCCATGGCCTACGCCGTCACCAAGCACGCCGCGGTGGCGCTGGCCGAGTGGATCTCCATGACCTACGGGCGCAAGGGCATCAAGGTCTCGGTGCTCTGCCCCCAGGCCGTCGAGACCAACATCGGACCGAACAGCCCGGACGCGGACAAGCTGGTCGGCGGTCCGGGCGTGGCGTCCGGCGACGGCGTGCTCCAGTCGAGCGACGTCGCCGACGCGGTGATGCAGGCGCTGGCCGAGGAGCGCTTCCACGTGCTGCCCCACCCGGAGGTGGCCGAGTACGCGCGGCGCAAGGCCGCCGACGTCGACCGCTGGCTCGAGGGCATGCGCCGCTTCCAGGACCGGCTGTTCGCCGGCCAGAAGTCGCCCGCCGAGTGGATCCTGTGATGCCGGTGACGCTGCGCATCCTGGTCGGGCTGCTGGGGGTGCTGTTCGCGGTGCAGTCGCTGGGCTGGATCATCGATCCGGAGTCGGCGGCCGAAGGGCTGGGCATGCCGCTGCTCGACGGCCTCGGGCGCAGCACCCAGGTGGGCGACTTCGGCGCCTTCTTCGTGACCCTGTCGGGCCTGATCCTGCTGGGTGCCGTCCAGCAGAAGCGGGAGTGGCTGCTGGTGGCCGCCTGCATGCTGCTGCTGGCCGCCGTGCTGCGCACGCTGGCCTGGCTGGTCCACGGGGCCGACCTGGCGACGACCTTCGTCTCCATCGAGATCATGGCCGCCGTGGTGCTGACGGTGGCGGCGGAGAAGACCCGGGCGCGCCAGGCCGGCTGACCGGGACGGGCCTACCAGGCCTCGCCGTCGGGGCGGATCTGCACGTCGAAGGTCCAGGCCGAGCGGGGCTGGTGGGCCAGGTGCCAGACCTCGTCGGCAATGTCGGACGGCTTGCAGAAGAAGGCGTCGGGCGCGCCGGCGAAGGCCTTGCGCGTCCAGGGCACGTCGATCACCGCGTCGATCGCCAGGTAGGCCACGTGCACGCCCTGCGGACCCAGCGTGCGCGCCATCGACTCGGCCAGGATGCGTTGCGCCGCCTTGGTGGGCGCGAAGCCGGCGAAGTCCGCCTTGCCCCGGTAGGTGGCGGTGTTGCCCGTCACCACGATCGCGCCGCGCCCCTGCTCGATCATCGAGGGCGCCAGCAGCCGGCCCAGCTGGAGCAGCGCCATGGTGTTCACCTCGAAGTTGCGGCGCAGCACCTGCGGGTCGATGGCGAGGAAGTCGCCGAAGGCGCCGCCCACCGCGTTGTGCACGACCACCTCGGGCGCGCCGTGGTCGCCGCGCACCCGCTCGATCGTGTCGCGAAGCGCCGCCTCGTCGCTGACGTCGCAGGGGAAGCCGAAGGCGTCCGGGATCTCGCGCTCGAGCGCGGCCAGCCGCTCCGCGTCGCGGGCCAGCATCGCCACCCGGTAGCCCTTCGCGAAGCGCCGGGCGATCGCCGCGCCGGTGCCGGGCCCGACGCCGGTGACGAGACAGACCTTCCCGCTCACTTCGCCGGCGCCTCCGGGTCCGGGTCCGACTCGTCCTGGGCGCGCAGCCGGAAGTACTCGCGCACGTCCTCGTGCATCTCCTCCTTGTCCGACGCCCACTCGAGCAGGCCGTCGGCGTCGGTGCGCAGGTCGGCGGCCGGATCGAACTCCTGGCGCAGCAGGATCTCGTGGCGGCTGGCGTAGCGGCGGCCCTCCCGTTCACCGTGGTAGGAGTCTTCGATCATCGTGCGCGCGTAGCCGATGCGTCCGTCGACCGCGGCGCCCCAGCGCTCGGCCCAGCTCCGGTAGTGGTCGCTCCAGGCCGGGGCGCGGCTCTGGTAGCCGCAGGTCGAGCAGGCGGGAACGGTCGAGCTGAACCAGTCCTTCACCGTGCCGTCCCAGCGCTCGTCGCGCTTCAGGCTGGCCAGGTAGACGAGCTTGTCGCCCCCGCCCACCACCGCGCCGTCGTACAGCGGCACCTGTTTCAGCAGCTCCGAGCGCGCCGCCCAGCCGAAGCCGCTGTAGCCCCGCGGATAGCCGCGCTTCCACAGGCTCTGGCGCCGCGGACGCTGGGCCTCGAGCCGGCCGCGGTCGAGGTAGTACTTGAAGCCGGAGACGCCCCGCAGCGGCGCGATGCCCGGACCACGCTGCACGCGGCACTCCTCGAACACCTGGATCAGCGAGGCGTCCTCGAGCGCGGCGGCGATCTGCCAGGGCCAGGACGGGTCGAGGAAGCGGATGTCGGCGTCGAGCCAGGCCACCTTGGCGTAGCCGCGCCGCAGCAGCTCCTGGATGCCCAGGTTCAGCAGCCGCTCCTTCTGCCACAGCATCGATCGGCTGCGCAGGCGCACGACGTCGTCGCCGTCGTCCTCGATGCGGAAGGGCGCGTCGTCGAAGGCCAGCTCGACGGTCAGCAGCGGCAGGCCGGCGTCCTGCACGTGGCGCCGGAAGGCCTGGTAGTTGCGCAGCCGGTCGGCGGAGCCGTGGGTGTCGAAGTAGCAGCAGACCACGGCCAGGTCGTCGAGGCCGAGCCCCGGGTGCCGCGACCGCAGCCGGCGGACCTGCCGCGCGGCGCGGCGCTCGCTGGTGCGGCGGCGCAGCTCGCGGCGCTCGAGCACCTCCTCGCGCAGGTCGATCACCCGGTCGCGCAGCCGGCTCTGGGCCGCGCCCAGCGGACCGCCGTGGATGCGGTGGCCGCGGTCGTCGCGCAGCGTCGTGCGCGGCTTGCGCCGGCGCGGCACGCGCGCTCCGCAGGAGAAGCACTGCTTCACCCGGGGGCGCACGCGGCGGGCGCGCTGCTCCTCGGCGCGCAGCTCCCGGTAGCCCTGGCGGTTCTTGTGGGGGAAGGGCTCGTCCGGGACGGGCAGGCCGAGGAACGGGCACAGCACCTCCCACTCCTGGCCGGCCACCACGTCCATCACCAGCAGGCGCTCGGGCCCGTGTTCCGCGAAGTAGCGGACGACCCCTTCGTTGTAGCGCCGGTAGCCCGCGATCATGGGCTCCCGCTCGAAATCGTCGGCGCCCAGGTGCTGCATGTAGCGCTGGCGGGTCCACGGCTTCACCACCGTGACCCAGCGCTCCACCGACCTCCACCAGGAGTCCTCGTCGCGGACGGTCAGCACGAAGCGGCTGTCCGGGAAGCGCTCGTCGAGGCGGCGGTACATGTCGCCCACGTTCCAGGGCCGGTCCTCGAAGGCGCGGAAGCGCTCGGCGAAGGCCAGCGCCCCCTCGAAGTCGCGGCCGTGGAGCACGTCCTCCACGATGCGCGCGGCGGCGGTCTCGGCCTGGGTCGGAATGGGTCCGATCCCCAGGGCGATCAGCGCGTGCTTGAGCGAGGACGTCGCCGTCTTGTTCAGCCCGATACCGAAGATGCGGGTCCCGTCGTCCATGCCGCCCCCGAAGGCACGCCAGCCTAACAGCCCGTGGCGTCGGTCGACAGCGCCACTGCTAGACTGGCCGCCTGGGCCATGAGCGAGCGCGCCATCCGCAGATTCGTCCCGGGCTTCATGCTCTTCTGCTTCGTGTTCGGCTTCAGCCGCTGGATCACGTACCAGGTGGAGATCTTCCCGTTCAGCGCCTGGGGCATGTTCCACCGCATCGACAAGGTCTTCAACGACTTCGACCTGGTCCTCCACCGCCGCGGCCAGCAGCGCTTCGATCCCCCCGCCCCGGCCAGCGACCCGGACAACCCGGCCGGCCTGGTCCGCAGCGGCCAGGCCCGGCTGCTGATGAACGGCTTCGTGCGCCTGACCGAGCGGGGCCAGGAGGCGGAGGCCGCCCGCTACCGCGAGTTCATCGAGCGCGAGATCGTGGGTCCGGACGCCGAGTACGAGATCCAGCTCGTGCTCGAGCGGTCGCGGCCCCACGAGTACCACCTGATGGGACGCAAGAGCTTCGGGCCGTTCGTCACCGGCGCCGACCAGCCGCCCCCGACGCCCGGCGCGCGCTTCGCCTTCCCGGACGAGGGCAATGCGAAGTTCGCGAAGAAGCGAAACCCGAACAAGCGGCGCACGAAGCGCAAGCGGGACGCGTCGTGAGCGCCTGGTTCGAGCGCTTCGTGGAGCGCTTCTGGCGACACACCGAGGTCCCCGGACGCGAGATCTTCCGCGACCTGGACGCGCAGTACGCGCGCATCGTGCCGCTCTTCCGCGCCTACTACGCCTTCCTGCTCTGGTACGTGGTGAACAAGGCGCCGCGCGGGCGCTACTTCGAGGCGTCGATCTTCGATCCGATGTGGCCGGTGCTGTGGCTGCACTTCGTGCCGTGGGAGGTGGGCGCGACGCTCATCGTGGTGCTCTGCGTCGGGGGCGCGGCCGCCGCCCTGCTGATGCCGCACCGGGTGCTGCCGCGCGTGCTGGCCTTCGTCGGCCTCTTCCAGTTCCTGGCGCTCTGGTACACCTACAAGGGCGTCCAGCACCGCACCTACACCATGCTGTACCTGGCGCTCTTCTTCGCCCTGGCCCCCCGACTGCACCGCCTGGCCAGCGACGACGAGAAGCGGCGCTCGCTGATGGTGGTGTTCGGCGGCCTGGCCACGCTGCTCTTCACCTACTCCTGGGCCGGCGCGCTGAAGATCTGGGGGGCGGTCGAGGCGCTGGTCCGGGGCGACGCGCGCCTGCTCGACTGGAGCCTGGTGCCGGCGGTCTTCCTGAACCGCGCCTACCGCTTCGAGAACCCGCCGGTGCTGGTCGAGCTGGTGCTCGACCACCCGCTGCTGGCGAACCTGGGCCTGTTCGCCGTGTTCTACGTGGAGTTCGTGTCGATGGCGGCGGCCTTCCGTCCCCACCTCCAGCGCTGGTGGCTGGTGCTCCTGGCGGGGTTCCACGTGGGCACGCTGCTCACCATGAAGGTCTTCTTCCTGCCGGCCACGGCCATGCTGCTGATCCTGGCGGTCTGGAGCCCCTTCGCGCGGCCGGTGCGCGACTGGCAGCCGGCGCTCCGCGAGCTTCCCTGGTTCGGACCGCTGCTGTTCGCCGCCCTCGAGCGGGTGCGGAGCCTCTTCGGGAGGTCGGGACGCACCACCCTCTTCTACCCCGAGGACTGCGGACTGGCCCGAACCCTGCTACGAACGCCTGCGGGCGGGAACGGGGCCGCCGGGCCGCTCTGGAAGAGCCGGTCCTGCGACGCCTTCGAGGCGCTCTGCCGCGAGCACCCCGGTCTCCTCGAGGAGCGCGACGCCATCGTGGGTCTCCATGAACGCGGGAACCAACGCACGCTGCTGCTGCGCAGCCAGGCGCTGCTGCACGCCTGGACCGGCGCGGGCGGGGCGCGCAGCTGGCTGTTCGCGCTGATGATCGTGCCGCTGCCGCTGCTCGACCGACTGTACCGCCGGGCCGCGCGGCGCCTGGCCGGACCGGGCCTGGCCGCCGGCTCGCCCGGGGAGCTGGCCCGTTGACCTGGCAGGAGGCCTGGCGGGCGGCGCTCGAGGGCCTGCGCCGCACCTGGATCACCTCGAAGCTCCACTCGACCACCATGGCGATCACCGCCATCGTGGTCGCCACCATCCCGGCCGGCCTGGCGCTGCTGTCGGGCGCGATCGTCAGTGACGTCGAGACGCTGCTCCAGAGCGACGACCCCGCCTTCCGCGAGGTGCTGCCCTGGCTGCTGCTCACCGCCTTCCTGCTCACCGCCATCGGCCTGGGCCAGGTGGCGCGGCGCTACTCCGAGGAGCGGCTGGGCGACGAGATGAGCGTGCTGATCAACCGCGAGGTGATCGAGCACGCCGCCTCCCTGGACCTGGCCTTCTTCGAGCAGAAGGAGAACCACGACATCCTGACGCGGGCGTCGCGCTATCCGGGCCGCGGCTACCTGCACTTCGTCTCGTCGATCTACGGGAGCATCACCTCGGTGATCCAGTTCGTCTCGCTGCTGGGCGTGATGCTCTGGATCCAGCCGCTGGTGACCCTGGCGCTGGCCGGCGTGACCATCCCCTTCCTGATCTTCCGCTGGCACATGGCGAAGGTGCGCTTCCTGCTGCACCGCACCAAGACCACCCGCCGCCGCCAGGCCCGCTACTACTCGAACCTGATGACCCAGAAGGGCGCCGTCCCGATCACCAAGGTGTTCGGCCTGGCGCCGCTGCTGTCCGAGCGCTTCAGCGAGACGATGCGCGAGCTGGTGGACGTGAACCGCTACCTGCTGCGGCGCATGGCGCTGGGCCGGGCACTGCTGGCGGTGGGCTTCTCGCTGGCCTTCCTGCTGGCGGCCGGCACGGTCACGGCCCAGACGCTCTCCGGTACGCTCGAGCTGGGTGCGCTGGTCACCTACCTGGCCGCGGCCATCCGCTTCCGCGGAACCAGCACGGGCATGGTCACCTCCCTCACCGACTTCATGCAGCGCGTGCTCTTCGTACGCGACCTGAACGAGTTCCTGGAGGAGAAGCCCAGCATCGACGACGGCGACGGCGTCCTGCTGCCGGAGATGCGCGGCGAGATCGAGCTGTGCGGCGTCACCTTCCAGTACCCGGGCACCCAGCGCCCCGTCGTCCAGGACCTGGACCTGCACATCCACGCCGGCGAGACGGTGGCGATCGTCGGTCCGAACGGCGCCGGCAAGACGACGCTGGTGAAGCTGATCGCGCGCCTCTACGACACCGACAAGGGCAGCGTGCGCATCGACGGACACGACGTGCGCAGCCTGGCGGTGCGCCCCTTCCACGACCGCATCGCCTACGTGGGCCAGGCGCCGGTGCGCTTCGAGGCCACCCTCGAGGAGAACATCGCCTTCGGCGACTGGCAGCGCCTGCTGGGCAACACCGACGAGGTCGAGGAGGTCGCCGCGCGCGCCGGGCTCACGCGCCTGGTCGAGAGCACCCCGGACGGGCTCCAGACGCTGCTCGGACGGCGCTTCGGCGACCACGACCGGTCCGGCGGCCAGTGGCAGCTGCTGGCGCTGGCCCGCGCCCTGGCCCGCGACGCCGCCATCCTGATCCTCGACGAGCCCACCTCGAACCTGGACGCCCGCACCGAGTACGAGACCTTCAAGAGCTTCCACGAGCTCACCCAGGGCCGCACGACGCTGCTCGTGTCGCACCGCTTCTCGACCGTGCGCATGGCGGACCGCATCTTCGTGGTCGACGAGGGGAGCATCGTGGAGGAGGGCACCCACGACGTGCTGGTCGACCAGGGCGGCGTGTACGCCAGCCTCTACGCCGCCCACCGCATGCGCTTCGACGACGCGCCGGACGACGCCTAGCCCCTCGCCCCGCCCGGACCGCGAGGCCGCGCACCGCGGCCTC
>JBNLVK010000098.1:0-17064 GCA_050618055.1 Myxococcota bacterium | reverse complement strand
GTTCGGCCTGCTCACGCTGGGCGAGGGCTGGCACAACAACCACCACCACTACTGCGCCTCCACCCGCCAGGGCTTCCGCTGGTGGGAGATCGACGTCACCTACTACCTGCTGAAGGGCTTCGAGAAGCTGGGCCTGGTGTGGGACATCCGCGAGCCGCCGGCCCACGTGGTGAACGCCGGCGCGCGCCGCGAGCTGAAGAAGGCGGCGTAGGGGACGTTCGCGGCGTGCGACGGGGTATGCTCGGCCCCCCATGTCCACCGCCACGCTTCGCGGCGCCGACCACGTGCGGATCGGCGAGGTCGCCTCGGTCGCCGAGCGGCGCGCCGCCCTGGCACTGTCGCGCGGCGGCGCCGAGAAGACCTACCCCCACCGCGATCCCAACGAGGACGTGGCCGCCTTCGCCCTGTCCGAATGGGGCGCGCTGGCGGTCGTGGCCGACGGGCACGCCGGCGCGCTGGCGGCCGAGGCTGCCGTGCAGCACGTGCTGGAGGCCCACGCGGGACGCTGGCTCGACCCGGCGCCCATCGCCCTCGACGTGCGCTTCACCGCCGAGGCCGTCGACGTGGCCTGCGACGTCAACGTCGCCATCCTGAAGGCCACCACCGGCAGCCGCTCCGACCGCAGCCGCACCACGCTGTCGGTGGCGCTGCTTCGGCCGCGGGACGGCTGGCTGGCGGCCCTGTCCGTCGGCGACAGCCACGCCTTCCTGGCCGGGCGCGATCGCGTGCGCGAGCTGGCGCCGCTGGGGGCCGAGTCGGTCTACCTGGGCGACCCGGCGCTGGGCCGCGAGCGCATCGAGGACGGCGTGCGCGTCGAGCTGGCGCGTCTGGACGCGGGCGAGGACGCCTGCGCGCTGGTGCTGGCCACCGACGGTCTGTCGGAGAAGGGCATCGGCGTGCGCGATCCGGCGGGCGCGGTCCAGCTCGCCGTGCTCGAAGGGGCCGCGACCCAGCCCGACCTGCGCCCCCTGCACGCCGCCCGCGGCCTGGTGCAGCGCGCGATCGCCGCACACCGCGACCACCGATCCGGCGACAACGCGGCGGCCGCGGTGCTGTGGCTCGACTGAGGGCGCGCACCGCCACGCTGGCACTCCTCTCCCTCGCCGGGCTCGCCTGCGGCGGCGAGGTCGCGCCCGGCGAGGTCCGGGAACGCCTGGCCGACGCCGCGCCGCCGAACCTGGTGCTCTTCCTGGTCGACACGCTACGGGCCGACGCCACCAGCCCCTACGGCAGCGAGCGCGACACGACGCCCGAGCTGCGCGCCTGGGCGGAGCGGGGCTGGCTGTTCGAGAACGCCCGCGCCCAGTCGAGCTGGACCAAGATCTCCATGACCTCGCTGCTGACGTCGCTGTGGCCGCGCAGCCACGGCGTGCGCGAGGCCCGCGACGGGCTGGACGACCAGGCCACCACCCTGGCCGAGGTGCTGCGGGAGGCCGGCTACCGCACCTGGGCGGTGCAGACCAACGGCTGGCTGCATCCGAGCTTCGGCGTCCAGCAGGGCTTCGAGCGCTACCGCTTCCCCCACGCCGGCGGCGGCCTCGTGCGCGGCCGGTCGGTGTGGGCCCACGCCGACCGCGTCTACGAGGAAGCGGAGCGGCTGCTCGACGCCCACGCCGAGGCCGGCGATTCGGCGCCCTTCTTCCTCTACCTCCACTTCATGGACGTGCACCAGTACGCGGCGCCGCCCGAGTACCACCGCTACGGCGGCGACGACCGCGGCGCCTACCTGGCGGCGGTGCGCTGGGTCGACGACGTGGTGGCGCGCGTGCGCCGCAAGCTGGCGCGGAATGGCTGGCTCGATCGCAGCGTGCTCGTGCTGGCGTCGGACCACGCCGAGG
Source organism: Myxococcota bacterium (assembly GCA_050618055.1). Taxonomy (GTDB): domain Bacteria; phylum Myxococcota_A; class UBA9160; order UBA9160; family SMWR01; genus CALDCK01. Next base: position 15,226 of record JBNLVK010000098.1, on the reverse strand, counting down.
CCTTCGGCGAGAACGGCGTGAACGGGCACGCGAAGAACGTGCTGACGTCGCAGGTGGCGGTGCCGCTGGTGATCCGGCCGCCCTTCCCGGTCGCCCCGCTTCGCGTGCGCGCCCAGGTGCGCAACCTCGACCTGGCGCCCACGCTGCTCGAGCTGGCCGGCGTGCCCGCCCCGAGAAGCTTCGAGGGCCGCTCGCTGCTGCCGCTGCTGCTGGGCGAGGAAGCGGAGCGGGACCGTCCGTCCTTCGCCGCGCTGGGCCAGCCGCTGTTCGCCGAGGCGCGCGTGCAGCACACGCTCTCCGACGGCACCTGGACCTACGTGCACAACCGCGACGGGAAGGAGCCCCGGGAGCAGCTCTTCGACCGGCGGGTGGACCCGCAGGAGAACGTCGACCTGGCCACCATGGAGCCCCGCGAGACCGCGCGCCAGCGACGACGCCTGGAGGCCCACCGCGGCGCCGCCAGCGAGGCCCTGCGGCGCAGCGGCGTGCACATCGACCCGGGCATCGCCGAACGCCTGCGGGCGCTGGGGTATCTTCCCGACGGCGCGACCGGCGACGGCGCACCCTGACCGGTCGCGCGCAGTCGCGGGCAGTCGCAGGCAGTCGCAGGCGGTCGCAGGGGGAAGGCGATGGGTACGGAGGGCTCCGGAGCGTCCCGCGCCGGCGGCGAGGGCTGGCACAACGAGGACGCCTTCCTGGTCGAGGATGGGCTCGGGCTCTACGTCGTGTGCGACGGCGCCAGCGGCACGCCGGCCGGCGAGATCGCCGCCCGGACCGCCGCCCGCGCCGTCGAGGAGTTCGTCGAGGGGGTCGAGGAGGATCTCGACTTCCGCACCGACCGCATCGCGCGCGCCGTCGTCGAAGAGGCCATGGACCACGCCCTGCGCGCCGTCGGCGAGGCGGCCCGGCGCGAGCCGGAGCTCGAGGGCCTGGCCACGACGGTCACCGTGCTGCTCGCCCACGGCCGGCTGGGCGTGATCGGGCACCGCGGCGACAGCCGCGCGTACCTGATCCGACGCGAGCGGGCGCGCCAGCTGACCTTCGACGACGACGCCACCGAGGCGAGCTCGAGCGGCCGGAACCGGGATCCGCACAGCGACGTCTTCAGCCTGGATCTCCAGCCCGGCGACACCCTGGTGCTGTGCACCGACGGCGCCGAGGAGGTGGTGCAGAGCGACGAGATCGTGCGCGTGTCCGGCGACCTGGCCCCCCACGTGCTGGCCAGCCGCATCGTCAGCGCCGCCCACCGCCGCGCCCCGGACCAGGACGCCACGGCGGTCGTGGTGCGCGTGCGCGGCGACGCCGAGCCCGGCTGGCTCGAGCTGTCGTCCGAGCCGGATCGCACCGCCTTCGGCCACGTGATCCCGCTGGCCGAGGGGTCCGACTAGGCCACAACCCATCGGAATACCTGGGAATTCGGTTTCGACTTGATTATAACTAACTCATATGGTTATTTATTTTCGTGCCCACCTTCCGATCCGCCCTCGTTCTGGCCGCCGCGTACCTCGGCGTGCTGCTCGCCCTGGGCTGCCAGGGCTGCAGCAGCAAGGTCGACGTGGGCGACCTGCTCGTCTCGGGCCGCGACGGCTGGCAGCGGCCGGCGCAGGTGGTGGCGGCGCTCGAAGTCCAGCCGGGCCAGCGCGTCGCCGAGATCGGCGCCGGAGACGGCTACTGGCTGCCCTGGCTCTCGCAAGCGGTGGGCGCGGAGGGCGTGGTCTACGCGGTGGAGGTCGAGCCCGAGAAGGTGGCGGCGCTGGTGGAGCGCGTGCACCGCGACGGCCTGGCCAACGTCCGGGTCGTCCACGGACGCTACGACGATCCCCTGCTGCCCGACGGCCAGATCGACCTGGCGATGACCTGTCTCACCTACCACCACATCGAGGAGCGGGTCGACTACTTCCGCAGGCTCCAGGCCGACCTGGCGCCGGGCGGCCGCGTCGCGCACCTGGACGACCGGGACGACCTGGGCGTGCCGCTGCGCTGGCTGCCGAGCGCCGGGCACACCACGAACGCCGCCGCCATGGACGCCGAGATGGAGTCGGCCGGCTACCGACGCACCCGGCGCTTCGACCTCCTGCTGGTCCAGACCTTCCACGTCTACGCCCCCGCGACGTCGCTGGCGGCGCAGGACGAGGGGTAGCCGTGCCGCGCAAGATCCCGCCCGGGCGTTTCGACGCGATCGTGCGCGCCGCCACCGAGGAGTTCATCGCGCGCGGCTACCGGCGCACCCAGATGTCGGACGTGGCGGACGCCGTCGGCGTCTCCAAGGCCACGCTCTACCTCTACGTCGAGAGCAAGGAGAGCCTGTTCGCCCTGTGCCAGCGCCACGCCGACCGCCGCAGCGAGATCGCGCTGCCGCGGGAGCTGCCGGTCGCGGCGCCGGGCCCGCAGGAGACCGCCGAGTGGGTGGCCAAGCGCATCGAGCAGGAGTCGGTGCTGCCGCGCCTGGCCGAGGCTCTCGAGCGCGAGCGCGCCGACGACATCGGCGCGGAGCTGCGCGGCGTCGTCGCGGAGCTCTACGACGTGCAGGAGCGCAACTGCCAGGCCATCAAGCTGATGGATCGCGCCGCCGACCACCCGGACGTCGGTCCCCTCTGGCAGCGCCACGGCCGCGTGGCGCCACGCCGCCAGCTCGCCGAGTACATGGAGAAGCGCATGCGCGCGGGGCAGATCCGGCCCCACGCGGATCCGCGCCTGGCCGCGCGCCTGCTGGTCGAGACCGTCGCGACCTGGGCCGTGCACATCAAGTGGGACCGGGAGCCCGAGGCCTTCGAGCCCGCGTCGACGCGTGCCGACGTCATCGAGTTCATCGCACGCGGACTGGAGGTCCGATGATCCGGCTGCTGCTCGTCTGCATTCCCCTCCTCGCGTCGCTGCCCGCGTCGGCGGAGCCGGCGCCCGGCGACGCAGCCCTCGAGTGGATCGGCGGCGCGAACGCGCGGACGACGATCGCGTCGAGCGAGGGCGTCGTCTTCGTCGATCTCTTCGCCGATTACTGACACAACTGCGTCCGGCAGTTGCCGGTCATCGAGGAGCTGGCCCGCGAGTTTCGGGGGCGCGCGCGCTTCGTGGCGGTCGAGGCCGATCGCGAAGGCGCGGTGCTCGACGCGTTCGACGCCTCGAGCTTCCCGGCGTACCTGGTGTTCGTGGACGGCGTCGAGGTCGATCGGCTGAGCCTGGCCTTCGCGGACCTGTGGATCGAGGCGCGCATCCGGCGCATGGTGGAGGCCGCGACGCGTAGAAGGCCTCCCGCCGCTGCTGGGCCGAGTCGTACACGGCGACCGCCCCGTGGTGCTCGCGCGCGCCCGCCAGGCCCCTGCGCTACAGCGGGCGCAGCAACGACGCCACCTCCTCGCCGATCGCCAGCGCCGCGGTGAGCCCCGGCGACTCGATGCCCGCCAGGGTGACGAAGCCGGGCCGCCCCGCCGCCGACTCCTCGCGCACCACGAAGTCGCGGGGCGCCTCGCCCGGACCGGCCAGCCGCGGGCGCACCCCGGCCTGGTCCGGCGTGAGCCAGTCGGCGCGGCCGCCCAGCGCGGGCAGGTAGCGTGCCGCCGCGTCGGCGAAGACGCCGGCCTTGGCGGGGTCGACGTCGTAGCGCGGCGCCGCCACGAACTCGGCGTCCGGACCCAGGCGGATGCGACCGCCCAGGTCGAGGGTGGCGTGAATGCCGAGGCCCGCGCCGCTCGGCAGCGGGTAGACCAGCCGCGACAGCGTGACGCCCGCCGCCGGCGCCAGCGCGAAGTAGTCGCCCTTGCAGAAGCGGGTGGCCTCGCCGCGGGCGGCGGCGTCCAGTCCGACCAGGGCGCCGACCCGGTCCGCCGCGAGGCCGGCAGCGTTCACGACGGCCGCCACCTGCGCCGCGCTGCGCTCGCCGTCCGTCTCGGCCACCAGCCGGTAGCCGGCGCCGGCCGGCTCGATCGCGACCACCGCGGTGCGCCGCAGCAGCGTCGCGCCGTGGGCCTCGGCCTCGGCTGCCAGCGACAGGCACAGCGCCGCCGCGTCGACGATGCCGCTCGACGGCGAGTGAAGGGCGGCCACGCCGCGCACGCAGGGCTCGGCGCGGGCGAGCTCGGCGCCGTCGACGATGCGCAGGCCGGGCGCCCCGTTCGCCGTGCCCCGCGCGCACAGCGCCTCGAGGCGCCCCAGCTCGGCGTCCTCGCAGGCCACCACCCACTTGCCGAGCCGCCGGTGCGGAAGGCCCTCGCGCGCACAGCGCTCGTACAGCAGCTCGCGACCCCGCACGCACGAACGCGCCTTGCGCGAGCCCTCCGGGTAGTAGAGGCCCGCGTGCACCACCTGGCTGTTGCGCGAGGTCGTCTCGCGGCCGAAGCCGTCGTCGCGCTCGAACAGCACGACCGGACGTCCGGCCCGGGCCAGCGCGGCGGCGACCGCCAGCCCCACCACGCCGCCGCCGACGACGGCGGTGTCCGGCGCAGCGATCGCGGTCAGAAGGGCTGGCCGAAGGCCGCCTCGTAGCGCTCGCGGAACGCGTCGAGGTCGAGCCGCAGGGACTGGGGCTCGGGCACCGACACCTGGCAGGAGCCGAACAGGCTGCCCATGCGGCCCGACACCTCCGGCGGCAGCCCCTGGCTCACGCCGTAGAGGTAGCCGGCCCGGTACGCGTCGCCGCAGCCGGTCGGGTCGACGACGCGCTGCGGTGTCAGCGGCGGGATCGCGATCGTCTCGCCGCCGCTGCGGATCTCGGAGCCCTCGGCGCCCTTGGTGATGATCACGCTCTGGCAGCGCGACTCGATGTCCTTCTCGGAGAGGCCGGTGGTCTCCAGCGTGAGCGACCACTCGTAGTCGTTCACGAAGTAGCCGGCGGCGCCCTCGATCATCTCCACCAGCTCCTCGCCGGAGAGGATGGGCAGGCCGTGGCTCGGGTCGATGTAGGTGGGAACGCCGCGGGCCTTCAGCGCGCGGGCGTGCTCGACCATGGCCTGCTTGCCGTTGGGCGCCACCAGCCCCAGCTGGAGCTCGTCCTTCACGTCCTCGACACGCACCTCGTGGGCCCGCGCCATGGCGCCCTCGTAGAACGCCCAGATCTGGTTGCCGCCCAGGTCGGTGGTGACGAAGCCCTGGGGCGTGCGCACGTCGTCGTAGACGCGGATGTGGTCGCGGCGCACGCCGTGCTCGTCGAGCCACTCGGCGTAGGCGCGGAAGTCGGAGCCCACGGTGGCCAGGATCAGCGGATCGCCGCCGAGCCAGCGCATGTGGTACGCCACGTTCGCCGCGCAGCCGCCGAAGTGGGTCTTCAGGCTGGTGATGTTGAACGAGACGTTCAGCGCGTGGACCTTGTCCGGAAGGATGTGCTTCGAGAACTCGTCGGGGAAGACCATGATGTGGTCCAGCGCCACCGAGCCCGAGATCAGCGTCGTCATCGTGCCTCCAATGCGCGCGGCAGTCTCGCGGCGCGGCGGGCGGGCGTCAATGCCGCCCTCGGGGTGGTAGACTCGCCGGCGCCATGGCCCCCCTGCGCGTCGCGGTCCTGCTCTCCGGCTCCGGCACCAGCCTCGAGAACCTGTGCGAGCGCATCGACGACGGGTCGGTGCCGGCGGAGGTGGTGGTCGTGCTGGCCTCGAAGGCCGGTGCCGGGGGCCTCGAACGGGCCCGGCGCCGCGGCATTCCCGCCGTGGCGGTGCCGCGCCGCGACCACCCGGACCTGGGCGACTTCAACGACGCGCTCCACGCCGAGCTGGCCCGTCACGACGTCGACCTGGTGGCCCTGCTCGGCTTCCTGTCGGTGTTCGAGACCCGCGGCTTCGCCGGCCGCGTGATCAACGTCCACCCGGCGCTGATCCCCGCCTTCTGCGGCAAGGGCTACTACGGACACCACGTGCACGAGGCGGTGCTCGAGGCCGGCGTGAAGGTGACCGGCGCCACCGTGCACTTCGCCGACGACGAGTACGACCACGGGCCGATCATCCTCCAGGAGGCGATCGCCGTGCGGGACGACGACACGCCGGACACGCTGGCCGGGCGCGTGCAGGCGGTCGAGCGGCGGCTCGTGCCCGAGGCGATCCGCCTGTTCGCCGAGGGACGGCTGGCGGTCGACGGCGGACGCGTGCGCATCAAGCCGGCCTGAGGGATACGTGAACGCGACGAAGCTCTTCGACCTCTCCGGAAAGGTGGCCCCGGTCACCGGCGGCAGCCGCGGGCTCGGCCTGGCCATGGCGAAGGGCTTCGCCGAGGCCGGCGCAGACGTGGTGGTGACCAGCCGCAAGGCGGACGCCTGCGAGGCGGCGGCCAAGGAGATCGCCGAGGCCACCGGACGCCAGACGCTGTCCGCGCCCTGCCACGTGGGCGACTGGGACGCGCTGCCGGCCCTGGTCGATCGCGTCTACGAGCGCTTCGGTCGCCTGGACGTGCTGGTGAACAACGCCGGCATCAACCCGGCCACGCTGCCCATCACCGACGTCACCAGCGAGTACTTCGACAAGCTGTTCACGGTGAACGTGAAGGGTCCGATGCGGCTGGCGGCCCTGTGTGCGCCGCGCATGGGCGAGGCCGGCGGCGGTGTCGTCATCAACGTGATCACCGTCGGCGCCTACTCGGGCGGACCGGGACAGGCCACCTACACGTCGGCCAAGGCGGCGCTGCTGACGCTCACCAAGGTGATGGCCGCCGAGTGGGCGTCCCTCGGCGTGCGGGTGAACGCGCTGGCGCCGGGTCCGTTCATGACCGACATGCTGAAGGGCGCCGAGAGCGTGCCCGGGTTCGTGGAGGGCGCGCGCAACTCGACCCTCCAGAAGCGCATCGCCCTGCCGGAGGAGATCGTCGGGTCGGCGCTCTACCTGGCCAGCGACGCCTCCGCCTTCGTGACCGGCGAGGACCTGGTGGTGGCCGGCGGCTACCGCAAGTAGCCGACTTCCCGGGCGAAGAACGCCCTTGACCGGGACACGAAACTAGAGCGAAAATCGCTCTTCGTGTCCCCCACCCCCCGATCCGAAGGGGCCCCGGCGCCGCCGGCGGCCCGACGGCTTGCCGTGGACGGGCTGCTGCGCGACCTGGGCTCCCGGCTCCAGCGCGGCAGCCGCGCCCTGGCGCTGGAGCGGGCGCCCCGGCTGGCGACCGGTCTGCCCGACATCGACGCGCTGGTGGGCGGGGGCTTCCCCACCGGACGGCTCTCGGAGATCGCGGGGCCCGCCTCCTCGGGCCGCACCTCGGTCGGCCAGGCGCTGCTGGCCCGCGCCACCCGCAGCGGCGAGACGGTGGCGCTGGTCGACGTCGCCGCCGCCTTCGATCCGCCGTCGGCGCACGCCGCCGGCGTGGTGCTGGAGCGGGTGCTGTGGGTGCGTCCGCCGGCCCTGCGCCAGGCGGTGCGCTGCTGCGAATGCCTCCAGGACGCCCACGGCTTCGCCCTGGTGCTGCTCGACCTGGCCCGCGGCGATCGCAGCGAGCTGCCCGCGTCCACCTGGCAGCGCCTGGCGCGCAGCGCCTCCGGCACCGGCACCGCGCTGGTGGTGCTCAGCGAGGCGCGCACCACCGGAACCCACGCCGAGCTGGTGCTCGAGATGGAGCCGGGCCGCGCCCACTTCAGCGGGACCCGTCCGCTGCTCGAAGGGCTGTCGATCGAGGCGCGCGTCGCGCGGCACCGCAGCGGTCCGGCGCAGCGGGTCGCGTCGGTCCGCCTCTCCACCACCCGGGCGGCCTGAGCATGGGCACGCGAACGGCGTGCCTGCTCGTCCCCGACCTGCCGCTGGCGGCCGAGCTGCGCGCGCACCCGGAGTGGAGCGGGGAGCCGCTGGGGGTGGCGTCGGCGCCGGGTCCGCGGGCGGAGATGCTCTCGGTCTCCGCCCAGGCGGCGCGACGGGGCGTCTGCCGCGGGCAGAGCGTCACCCACGCGCGCAGCGTGTGCAGCGAACTGCGCGTGCGCGTGCTGTCGCCCTCCCTCGAGCACGCCGCCCGCGACGCGCTGCGCGACGTCGCCCTCGCCTTCTCGCCCCGCGTCGCCCCGCGACCCCGCGCCGCCGGCGCCTTCCTGTGCGAGGCGGCCGTGCTGCTCGACGCGTCGGGCATCGGCGCGCTGTTCCACAGCGAAGAGGGCTTCGCCGCCGCCCTCGGCGACCGGGCGCGGCGGGTGGGACTGCCGGCCCACGTGGCGGTCGCCGGCTCGCAGGACCTGGCCCACCTGGCGGCGCGGCGCCTGGGCCCCTGCGGCGAAGAGAGCGAGGGCCTCATCCGGGTCGTGCCCGCCGGCGGCGAGGCCGCCTTCCTGGCGCCGCTGCCCATCGACCTGCTCGACCCGGACGACGCGCTGGCCGAGCGGCTCGGGCGCTTCGGCGTGCGCACGCTGCGCGACCTGCTGGCGCTGCCGCGGCGCGAGCTCGTGACGCGTCTCGGTGTCGGCGCGCTGGCGCTGGCCGACCTGGCCCGCGGTCGCAGCCGCGACCTGCCGCTGCCCGCCGGGAGCGAGGACGTGCTGGTCGAGGCGGTCGACCTGGAGCACCCGGTCGACCGCCAGGAGCCGCTGTTGTTCGTGCTCCAGGGCCTGCTGTCGCGCCTGCTGGCGCGGCTCGAGGTGCGCCACCTGGGCTGCGGCGCGCTGTCGCTCCAGCTCGACCTGGACGGCGGGGGCCGCGACGTGCGCCGCGTGGGCGTCGCCGCCCCCACCCGCGACCTGCGCGTGCTGATCCGCCTGCTGCACCAGGCGCTGGAGGCGCGCGCGCCGGAGGCGGCGGTCGAGACGGTCCGCGTCGAGACCCGCGGCGTGGCGACCCGCAGCGACCAGCTCGACCTGTTCCGGCCGGCGGGTCCGGCGCCGGACACCCTCTCCCAGGTGCTGGCCGAGCTCTCGAGCCTGTGCGGAGACGGGCACGTCGGCGCACCGGCGGTCGCCGACAGCCACCACCCGGACGCACTCGCCCTGCGCCCCTTCCCCCCGAAGCCGGCGACGAGCCGCGGCCACGACGACGGCGACGACGCCTTCACCACCCAGCTCGCCCTGCGGGTGCTTCGCCCACCGGTGGCAGCCCAGGTGCGCCTCCAGGGCGACCGCCCCGCGTCGCTGCGCAGCCCGGTGGCCAACGGCTCGGTGCTGCGCTGTGCGGGTCCCTGGCGCACCACCGGAGGCTGGTGGTCGGAGCAGGGGCGCTTTGCCTTCGACCACTTCGACGTCCTCACCCACGACGGAACGGTCTCGCGCCTGCGCTTCGACCACGTGTCCCGCAGCTGGCAGATCGATGCCGTATACGACTGAAATCCGGGCCGAAAAAACGAGACCCGGGGTCAGCGGATCGGCTACAGTCCGGCCGCGGATTCCCCTCTCCCCCCAACCCCCCTCTCCCCACATCCGACCTGGAGGACGTCCATGGCCTCTCTCGATCGGCTGCGCCCGCAGCCCGACGATCGGCTCGCCTTCTTCACCGGCTTCCTGAAGCGCCCCCGTCAGGTGGGGTCGATCATCCCGAGCTCGCGGTTCCTGGAGCGGCGCGTGACGCGCACCGCGGGACTGGCAGACGCGAGCCTGGTGGTCGAGCTGGGTCCCGGTACCGGCGGCACCACCCGCTCCTTCCTGCGCGCCATGAAGCCGGACGCGAAGCTGCTGGCCATCGAGATCAACCCGCACTTCGTGGACGTGCTGGGCCGCTGGCAGGATCCGCGGCTGCTCGTCCACCACGGCAGCGCCACCGACCTGCGCAAGATCCTGGACGAGCACCAGCTGCCGGCGCCCGACGCGATCCTGTCGGGCATTCCCTTCTCGACCATGCCGCGCGCCCTGGGCCGCGACATCCTGCGCGCCGTGCACGACGTGCTGGAGCCGGGCGGCTGCTTCGTCGCCTACCAGGTGCGCGACGTCGTGGAAGGCCTGGGCAACGAGGTCTTCGGCCACGCCAGCAAGCAGACCGAGCTGCTGAACGTCCCCCCGATGCGCGTGTACCGGTGGACGAAGCGCTAGCAAGCGCCGCGTAGCGGCGCGCGCAGCGAGCCGAAGGCGAGCGAAGTCGAAAAAGAAGAGCCCAGCGGAGCGGCGCACAAGACCCGGCTGGCTCATTGCCCCCGCTTGATCTGCGTCGACAGCCCCGCGCGCTCCGGGTCCCGCGCATCTCCGCGCACCACGGCGTCGTTGCCGAAGCGCTCGGCGATCTCGTCGAGGGCGCGGTTCAGCTCGCCGCGCCGGCGCGTCTGCTCCGGCGGATCGAACAGCGGCAGCTGGGCGCGCTCGGCCGGCTCGATGCCGGTGACCCCCACCCCCAGCAGCCGGACCGGCTCGTCCAGGGCCGCGCGGGTGAGCTGGGCGCTGGCCGCCTTCGCGATCGTGTCGCCGTCGTCGGTGGCGTCGGGCAGCGTCACGCGCCGGGTGAGCAGCGGGTAGCCGCGCGGACCGTCCGCCACGCGCCGCGCCAGCTTGAGCTTCAGCACCACCACGCGGGCCACCAGCCCGTCGTGACGCAGCCGCCGCGCCACCGACTCGGCGTGGGCGATGATCGTGCTCTCCAGCACCGTGCGGTCGCGCACGTCGCCGCCGAAGGTGTTCTCCTCGCTGTAGGAGACCGGCTCGCGGTAGGCCTCCACCTCGGAGAGGTCGCGGCCCTGGCCCAGCCGGGCGATGCGCAGGCCCCAGGGTCCCAGCAGCCGGCGCACCCGCTCCGCGTCGCAGCGCGCCACGTCGCCCACCGTGCGGAAGCCCAGGCGCAGCAGCCGCTGCTCGGCCACCGGTCCCACGCCCCAGATGCGGCGCACCGGCAGCGGGTCCAGGAAGTCGCGCACGCCGTCGGGCGCCACCTCCAGCAGGCCGTCGGGCTTGGCCGCGTCGCTGGCGATCTTGGCCACCATCTTCACCGGCGCGATGCCCACCGACACCGGCAGGTCGAGCTCCTCGCGGATCGCCCGGCGCAGCCGCCGGCCCACCTCGGCGGCCGGTCCCTGGAGCCGCTCGGTGCCGGTCAGGTCGAGGAAGGCCTCGTCGAGCGAGAGCCCCTGCACCACCGGCGTGAAGCGCCGGAACACCTCGAAGATGCGCTTGCTCTCGGCGGCGTACCGGCGCATCGAGCCGCGCAGGAAGACGCCGTGGGGGCAGCGGCGCCGGGCCTCGACGGTGGGCATGGCCGAGTGGACGCCGAACTCGCGCGCCTCGTAGCTGGCGGCGGAGACGACGCCCCGGCTGCCGGTGCCGCCGACCATCACCGGCCGGCCGCGCAGCGAGGGGTCGTCGCGCTGCTCGATGGACGCATAGAAGGCGTCCATGTCGGCGTGCAGGATCACGCGGGGGCGCGTCATGCCGGCCAGTGTATCTTCCGCGCCCCATGCCCAACGAAGCCGAAGCGACGAAGGACGGCGGACCGGCCCGCGGCGTCCGCTGGGACCTCTCCCACCTGTTCGCGGGCCCGGACGACCCGGCCCTGGAGGCGGCCCTCGACGAGGGGCTGGCGGGCGCCCGCGCCTTCGCCGAGCGCTTCCGGGGGAAGCTGGCCGGGCTGTCGGCCGCCGATCTGTGCCGGGCCGTCGACGACTACGAGGCCATCCAGGAGCCGGTCGCGCGCGCCGGCGCCTTCGCGGGCCTGCTGTTCGCCGCCGACACGGCGACGCCGCGCCACGGCGCGCTGCTCCAGCACGTGCAGGAGCGCTCCACCGCGATCCGCAACGAGCTGCTGTTCTTCGAGCTGGAGTGGGTGGCGCTCGACGAGGAGCACGTCGCGGGGCTGCTCGAAGACCCGGCGCTGGCCGCGCGCCGCCACCTGCTGGCGAGCATGCGTCGCTACCGGCCCCACGTGCTCTCCGAGCCCGAGGAGCGCATCCTGGCCGAGACCGCGAACACGGGTCGCAACGCCTTCGGGCGCCTGTTCGACGAGCTGATGGCCGACATGACCTTCCAGGTCTCGCTGGACGGCGAGGTGCAGCAGCTGGGCGAGGAGGAGGTGCTCTCGCTGCTCTACGACCCCCGGCGCGAGGTGCGCAAGGAGGGCGCGCGCGCGCTCACCGTCGGCCTGCGCGAGGACGCGCGCACCCTCTCGTTCATCTTCAACACCCTGGTGCAGGACAAGGCCGTCGACGACCGGCTGCGCAGCTACCCGGGAGCCATGGCGGCCCGGAACCTGGCCAACGAGATCGACGACGCCAGCGTCGACTCGCTGCTCGACGCCTGCGTGGCCCGCTACCCGCTGGTGGCCCGCTACTACCGGCTGAAGGCCCGGCTGCTGGGCCTCCCGCGCCTCGCCGACCACGACCGCTACGCGCCGGTGGGCGACGCCGGCGGCAAGCGCAGCTTCGACGACGCGCGGCGCATCGTGCTGGACGCCTACCGCGACTTCTCGCCGCGCATGGCCGACGTCGCCGAGCGCTTCTTCACCGAGCACTGGATCGATGCCGAGCTGCGTCCGGGCAAGCGGGGCGGCGCCTTCTCCGCCTCGACCGTGCCCTCGGTCCACCCCTACGTGCTGCTCAACTACACCGGCAACCTGCGCGACGTCATGACGGTGGCCCACGAGCTGGGCCACGGGGTGCACCAGTCGCTGGCGGCCCACAACGGCCTGTTCGAGCAGGACACGCCGCTCACCACCGCCGAGACGGCCAGCGTCTTCGGCGAGATGCTGGTCTTCCGCCGGCTGATGCGCGAGGAGAGCGATCCGAAGGTCCGCCTGGCACTGCTGTGCGGCAAGCTCGAGGACGCCTTCGCCACCGTCTTCCGCCAGGTGGCGATGACGCGCTTCGAGCAGTCGCTGCACGCGGCGCGGCGCGAGGAGGGCGAGCTGCCCATCGACCGCATCAACGCGCTCTGGATGGACGCGAACCGGCCCATGTTCGGCGACTCGGTCGAGCTGTCGGACGACTACGCCTGGTGGTGGCTCTACATCCCCCACTTCGTGCACTCGCCCTTCTACTGCTACGCCTACTCCTACGGCGAGCTGCTGGTGCTGGCGCTGCTGCACCGCTACGACGAGGAAGGCGACGACTTCGTACCGCGCTATCTCTCGCTGCTCTCCGCCGGCGGATCCGATACGCCGGCCGCCCTGCTCTCGCGCATCGGCCTGGACGTGAGCGACCCGGGCTTCTGGGACGGCGGCCTGGCGCTGCTCGAGGGGATGGTGGAGGAGGCGGAGGCGCTGGCGGCACAGGTCGACGCCTAGACGCGGTGGCGCGCCTCGCCGCGCGCGGCCGCCTCGAGCACGGCCGGCGCGAAGTCGGACTCGGCCACGCCGCGCTCCGACGCGATCCGGGCCAGCAGGGCGTCGCGCACGGTGTCGACGTCGACCTCCGCGCCGGCGGCGTCTTCGACGGCACCCGTCGCCCTTCCGGTGTAGGGCAGGCCCAGGGCCCGGTACACCGGCTCCAGCACCGCGTCGGCGCGGGCCGCGCCGCCCACCACGATGACGCCGCCCACCCACGCGGCGCCGCGCACGATGCGCTGGCCCACGCCCATCAGCTTGCGGCCGCGGCCGTCGTTCACGGAGTAGTCGCCGGGGCAGTACTCGCCGGGCACGGCGCCCACCTGCGCGTCGACGCCCAGGTCGCGCAGCGCGCCCGCCACCAGGTCGGCCATCTCGGCGAAGCGCTCGTGGATGCCGGCCCGCGGCTCCGGGTCGGGACGGCACCAGCCGAAGGCCAGGCTCTGCTGCGTGAACAGCGCCGCGCTGCCGCCGGCCAGGCGCAGCGAGGCGTCGAAGCCGGCGGCGCGCGCCGCGGCCACCGCGTCGCGGAAGCCGGGCCGGTGGGCGTCGGTGCCCGAGAACGCCACCACGTCGTCCGGCCGGTAGAGGCGCAGCGTCTCGGAAAGCTCGCCCCGCGCCACCGCGTCGAGCAGCGCGCGCGACACGGCGGTGTCGAAGGCGGCGCGGCCAGGGAAGCCGCGCGCGATGCAGTCGAGCGGCGTCACTCCCGGCCGTCGATCGCCCAGTCCGGCGCGTCGGGCCACAGGCTGCGGACCACCGCCGGGTTCGAGCCCTCGACCCGCAGGCGCGTGAGCCGCGTCGACGCGATGCGCCAGCGACCGTCGCGTCCGCGCCGGTAGGTCTCGTGGTAGTGGCCCCAGCCGTCGACGGCGAAGCCCCCCGGACCGCGCAGGCGGTCGGTCATGGCCCAGACGCCGCGCGCCTCGTCCGCGGACGCGAACTCGATCTCGGGCGTGTGGCCCTGGTGGGTGGTGACCAGGTCGGCGACGCCCCGGCGCACGTAGTCGACGATCGCCGCGCGACCCTCCACCGGCGGCTGCCCCTCCGGACCGTTCTGCATGCGGGCATCGGCGGTGAACACGTCGCCGAACGCCTCCCAGTCCTTCGTGTCCAGCAGGCGGAAGTAGCGCGCCTTGAGCTGCGCAATGGCCTCGCGGTCGGCCAGGCGCGCGGGGTCCGCGGGGTGGGCCATCGCCGCATGCTACCAGCGCGCGACGTCAGACCGCGCGCGCGATCTCCCGGGCGGCGGCCAGTCCGCTGGCGACGGCGCCGTCGGCCGACGTACCGGCCAGGAAGTCGCCGGCGAAGGCCAGCCGCGGCGAGCGCTCGAGCCGGCGCAGGAAGCGGGTGAGGCGCCGCGCGTGCTCGGCGTCGAAGCGCGGGGCCAGGTCCGCGTGACGCCAGACCGCGTAGTCGTCGGGCGTGCGCGGTCCGACCGGCGAGTAGGCCAGGTTCTCCACCACCAGGTCGGCGATCGAGGCGTCGCTGGCGCGGAACATGCGCGCCGCTGCGCGCGGCGCCAGCTGCGCGCGCAGCAGTCCGGCGCCCAGGGGTGCGGCGCCGGCGCGGGCGTGCTCGGCGTGGAGCGCCGACACCTCGAGGCCGCTCTCGCGACCCAGCAGCACGCTGCGCGAGGTCGGCTCGGGCGCGCGCTCGAACATCAGGTGGACGACGACTCCGGCCTCGGAGCGGACCCCCTCGAAGAAGCCGCGCTCCTCGGGCGTGAGCTTGGGGCACAGGCGCGCCACTCGCGTGGCGGGCGCGGCCACCACCACCGCGTCGGCGCGCTCGCGCCGCTCGGCGGCGTAGGCCCCGGCCCCGCGGCGGTAGGCCAGGTAGGCGCCCTCCGAGTCGCTCTCGACGCGCAGCACCTCGCAGTCGGTGACCAAGTCGAGCGGCTGCGCGACGGCGGCGGCCAGCGTCCCCATGCCCCCGGCGAAGGCGTGGGGACGGGCGAGCGGCAGCGCGCCGCGCAGCGCGCGGCACAGCGGTCCCTCCCAGGGCTCCGGCGCACAGGGCCACCAGCCCAGCGCGTCGACCACCGCGCCGCGCAGGATGTGCTCCGGCGTGGCGTCGGGCGCGGCCGGATCGAAGGCGCGGCCGGGACGCCGCAC
>JBNLVK010000097.1:0-5111 GCA_050618055.1 Myxococcota bacterium | reverse complement strand
TCGCTCTGCACCAGCAGCAGCGCCTGCTCGCAGGTGGACAGGGTGAACAGGCGCTCGCAGCCGGCGTGGTGGTCCAGGTTGTAGAGCTGCTGCTCGTTGTCGATGAGCGGGCCGAAACTGCCGGCGCCGTCGAGCAGGATCACGCGCTCGCCCAGGGCCGCCGCCTCCGAGCGGGAGACCGCCATCTCCGGATCGACGACGGCCCGCAGCCGCGGGGCCTCGTCGCACTCGAGGAAGCGCTGCCCGTCCTTCTCCCGCAGCGCGTAGCGCTCCGGGATCACGGGCAGCCGCCGCACGGCGGGCGCGGTGTCGGTCGATCGGGCTCGGGCCACCGGTTCCGGCCTCGGCGTCGAGGACGGACCCGCCGCCCGGCGCGGAGCATCCGCCAAGGACAACGCACTCCTGGTTGGTCGCCGTTCCCCGGAAGCGTGCGCCGACCCGGCCCCACCGGCAAGCGTCATTTGGGATCCCCCGGAGGCACCCCGGCCCCTCCCCCCAGGCTTCGGCAGACGGCCGGAGGGGTGTGTGACCGACACCACTCCCGGCGGCTACGGGGCCGTCTCGTGCCCCAGCTGCTCGCCGAAGAAGGTCAGCATGCGGCGCCAGCTGTCCTCGGCGGCCGGCGCGTCGTAGGCGGCGCGCAGGGGGCCCAGGCGCCCCAGCACGGCCAGCGCGCCGCCGTGGCGGCTCATGTAGCTGTGACCGGCGTCCGGGTAGGTGACCAGGTCGTGGCGGACGCCCAGGGCGTCCAGGTGGGCGGCCAGCCGGGCGCCCCCCCGACCGAAGACGGCGTCGCGGGCCCCGTAGCCGCCGCACACCGGACCGATGCCTGCGAGCGCCCGGGCCTGCTTCGGCACGTCGCCGTAGAAGGTGCCCGCCACGCGCAGGCGCGCCCGGGCCGCGTAGAGCAGGGCGAAGCCGCCGCCCATGCAGAAGCCGACGACGCCCAGGCGCGCGGCGTCGACCCCGGGGCGCCCGGCCAGGAAGTCGCGGGCCCGGGCCAGCAGCTCGAACACCGGACCCTCGCCGCGTCGCAGCGCGGTCATGGCGCGCCACACGCAGACCGGCCGCGACGCGTCCGCGTCGAAGTAGTCGGGCACCAGCGCCACGTAGCCCGCCTCGGCGAAGCGGCCGGCGATGCGCCGGATGTCGTCGTTCAGGCCCAGGATCTCGTGCAGCACCAGCAGGGCGGGGCGACCGGCGGCCGGAGCGGGCGCATCCGCGTCGGCTTCGGGCTCGCACAGCGCGGCGCGCTGCGGCCTTCCCCCGGGTCCGGGGAACGTGACATCCTGCGTCGCGATCACCGCCACAGGGTACGCCGATGAGCGCGCTGCACGAACAGGGAGTCCGGGAGCTGGCGACGCGGGTCGCGGCGCGCGAGGTCCCGGCGCGCGCGCTGGTCGATCACCAGCTGGCGCGCATCGAGGCCCACGACGGCGGGCTCGGCTGCTTCGTCCACCTGGACGCCGCCGGCGCCCGCGCCCGGGCCGACGCCCTCGACGCGGCGCTCGCCCGCGGCGAGCCGGCCGGACCGCTGGCCGGCGTGCCCTTCGGCGTGAAGGTGCTGGAGGACGTGACGGGCTGGCCGCACACCCTGGCGGCCCGGGTCTTCGCCGACCGCGTCGCCACCACCACGTCGACCCAGGTGACGCGGCTGCTCGCCGCCGGGGCCATTCCGCTGGGGCTCACCGCGTCACCCGAGATGGGCGCCGCCTCCTTCACCGCGTCCGAGCTCTACGGCGTGTGCCGCAACCCCTGGGACCCGGCGCGCACCCCCGGCGGGTCGAGCGGCGGATCGGCGGCGGCGGTGGCCGCCGGACTCGTGCCCTTCGCCACCGGCTCCGACTCGGGAGGGTCGCTGCGCATTCCCGCGGCCTACAGCGGCGTGTTCGGCTTCAAGGGCACCTACGGCCGCGTGCCGCGCGGTCCGGGCTACGTGGGCATGCCGAACCTGCGCAACTACGGCGCGCTCGTGCGCGAGGTGCGCGACGCGGCACGCCTGCTCGACTGCGTGGTGGGCGCCGACGAGCACGATCCGCTGTCGCTGCCGAAGCCCGCCGTGGCCTTCGAGCGCGCCGTCGACGAGGAGCCGCTCGCGGGACTGCGCGTCGCCTGGACGAGCGACCTGGGCTTCGCCCGCTGCGACCCGGACGTGGCGGCGCGCGTGCGCCGCGCCGCTGCGCAGCTGGTCGCGGCGGCGGGCTTCGAGGAGCGCGACGTCCCGGTCGTGCTGCCCGACCCCGAGTCGGCCTGGCGCGTGCTCGGCGCCCCCGACGTGCTCGGTCTCTACGGACCGTTCCTCGAGGAGCGCGCCGACGAGGTGAACCCGTTCATGCGCGCCATCGCCCGGGCGGGCGCCGACATGTCGGCCGCCGACTTCTCGCGCGCGGCGCTCGAGCGCGACGCCCTGGTGCAGGCGCTGGCCCGCGTCTTCGACGACGTCGACCTGCTGCTGCTGCCCACCGTGGCGACGCCCGCCTTCGCCGCCGAGGGTCCGCCGCCCGCCGAGATCGACGGCGCGCCGGTGTCGATGCTCGCGTCGGTCGCGCTCACCTACGTCTTCAACCTCTCCGGGCACCCGGCCGCGTCGCTGCCGATCCCGGACCCGGGCGCGGCGCCCCTCGGCCTCCAGATCGTGGGACGCCGCCACGACGACGCGCGCGTGCTGGCGGCGGCGGCGCGCTTCGAGGCCGAGGCGCCGTGGCCGCGGCTGGCGTCCGGCTTCGCGTGACGCGCGTGGTAGGATCGCGCCCATGAGCGGACCCCCGAGGGTCGTCGTCCCCGACGTGGGCCGGCTTCCCCAGTTCTCCCACGCCAGCATCGTCGGCGACCTCGTCTTCGTGTCCGGCACGCTGGGGACCACACCGGGTGGTGTCGGTCTCGCCCCCGGCGGCATCGGACCCGAGACGCGCCAGACCCTCGAGAACCTGCGCGCCATCCTGCAGGGCGCCGGCGCCGAGCTGTCCGACGTGGCCAAGGTCTCGGTCTACCTGACCGACATGGCCGACTTCGGCGAGATGAACCGGGTCTACTCCGAGTTCTTCCCCGACGACCCGCCGGCGCGCATCACCGTCGGCGTCTCGCAGCTCGCCCTGAACGCGAAGGTCGAGATCGAGCTGGTCGCGCAGAAGCCGCGCTAGAGCAGCCGCCGCTGGCTCGGGCCCGCCTTCTCCATGGCCAGCAGCCGGCGCTTCAGCTCGAGACCGCCGCCGTAGCCGCCGAGCTTGCCGTCGGCGTTGATCACACGGTGGCAGGGCACGACCAGCGACAGCGGGTTCGCGCCGTTGGCGGTGCCGACCGCGCGCACCGCGTTCGGCCTGCCGATCGTCTCGGCCAGGTCGGCGTAGCTGCGCGTCTCGCCGTAGGGGATGTCGCGCAGCGACGTCCACACCTCCATCTGGAAGGCGGTGCCGTGCAGGTCGAGCTCCAGGTCGAACTCGCTGCGCTTGCCGTCCAGGTACTCGAGGATCTGCTTGATGGCGAGACGGTTCGGCGCGAAGCCCTCGACGCAGGTCGCGTCGGGAAGGCAACGCCGCAGCCAGCCGTCGAGTCCGCGACCACTGGCGTGGGGCAGCTCGACGTAGGCCAGTCCTGCGGTGGTGGAGGCCAGCCGCAGCGGTCCGATGGGGGAGTCCGCACGCGCCGTGTGGACGATCTCCATGGTCTTGCAACAATACCACTCCCCGAGCGAGGTTCCCTTGGCAAAACTGCTCGTGACCGGCGGAGCCGGCTACATCGGCTCCCACACGCTGATCGCGGTTCGCGAGGCCGGCCACGACGCGGTCGTCGTCGACGACCTGCGCGAGGGCCGGGCTTTCCTGGCCGGCGAGAGCCCGCTGGTGCGCTGCGACGTGGGCGACGAAGACGCGATGCGTCGCGTGTTCGCCGAGCACGGACCCTTCGACGGCATCCTGCACTTCGCCGCCTACCTGGTGGTGCCCGAGTCGGTGGCCGACCCGCTGAAGTACTACCGCAACAACGTGGCGGGAACGGCCACGCTGCTGGCGGTGGCGCTCGAGCACGACTGCAAGGCGTTCGTGCTGTCGTCCACCTGCGCCACCTACGGCGCGGTCGAGCACGTGCCGATCACCGAGGGCACGCCCCAGGCGCCGATCAACCCCTACGGCGCCTCCAAGTGGATGGTGGAGCGCATCCTGGCCGACAGCGAGACGGCCCACGGGCTGCGCTGGGCGGCGCTCCGCTACTTCAACGCCTGCGGTGCCGACCCGGAGGGACGCGCCGGCGAGTGCCACGAGCCGGAGATCCACCTGATCCCTTCGGCTCTCGAAGCGGTGGCCGGCCTGCGGGGACCCATGAAGCTCTTCGGCACCGACTACCCCACGCCCGACGGCACCTGCATCCGCGACTACATCCACGTCAGCGACCTGGCCGACGCCCACGTGCGGGCGGTGGAGGCGCTGCTGGCCGGCCGCAGCGTGGGTCCGCGCAACCTGGGCACCGGGGTGGGCAGCAGCAACCGCCAGGTGCTGGCCGCCATCGAGCGGGTGACCGGCCGGCCCGTCCCCCACGAGGAGGCCCCGCGCCGCCCCGGCGACCCCCCGGAGCTGGTCGCCGACCCCACCAGCTTCAAACGGGAATTCGGCTGGGAGCCGACCCACTCGGACCTGGACACGATCGTCGCCACCGCCTGGGCGTGGCTGCGGAAGTGGAAGGAGCTCTAGCGCCCGGGCTAGCGCGCCTTGCATTCGCCCTCGTACGCGACGTCCTGACCCGCCGCCGCGGCCTTGCACGCGTTTCCGTGGGTCCTTCCATCGCATCCGCACACCGGAAGATAGATCTCCGGGCAGAAGTCCGGCCTGTCCCTGCACGTACCGAAGTAGTCCGCGACGCCGCAGACCGCCTCGTCGGGGAAGTCGCACCACTGATCTTCGTCACAGACGAGACCGGCGATTCCTCCGCAGACCGGAACGTCGACTTCTTTCCCGTCGATCCTGGTTTCGAAGCCACTCGAAGATGTCGATGCGATCGCGATCACTCCGAAGACCAGCAGCACGTACCTGATCATCTCGCATTCCTCCTCGTCCTCGAGGCCCGTCTCGCCGTTTGCTGACGACGCGCGCCCTGCACGACCAACTCTGACAGAACGGAGG
>JBNLVK010000096.1:0-8157 GCA_050618055.1 Myxococcota bacterium | reverse complement strand
TCTGGGGGTGCCCTGCGATCCCGGCTCGTCGGCAGGGTCACCGGGCCACAGGGCGATCACACACGGTCGAGTCGAGCGAGGCGGGTCTCCCCCATGACCTACCAGGTACTGGCGAGGAAGTGGCGCCCCCAGGGCTTCGACGACGTGACGGGGCAGTCCCACGTCACCACGCCGCTGCGCAACGCCATCCGCAGCGACCGCGTGCCCCACGCCATCCTGCTGACCGGACCGCGCGGCGTCGGCAAGACGACGCTGGCGCGCATCCTGGCCCGCTGCCTGAACTGCGACAAGGGCCCCACCGACACGCCCTGCGGCGAGTGCTCGGCCTGCACCGAGATCGCCGCCGGCACCTCCACCGACGTGCAGGAGATCGACGCGGCGAGCCGCACCAGCGTCGACGACGTGCGCGAGCTGATCGCGTCGATCCGCTACGCGGCGGCGCCGGGCAAGTACCGCATCTTCGTGGTCGACGAGGTGCACATGCTGTCGGCGGCGGCCTTCAACGCGCTGCTGAAGACCCTGGAGGAGCCGCCGCCCCAGAGCCTGTTCGTCTTCGCCACCACCAACCCGGAGAAGATCCCGTTCACGGTGGTCTCGCGCTGCCAGCGCTACGACCTGCGCCGCATCGCCGCCAGCGAGATCGTCGAGCGCCTCGCCACGATCACCCGGGCCGAGAAGGTGAAGATCAGCGACGGCAGCCTGCTGGCGATCGCGCGCGAGGCCGACGGCTCCATGCGCGACGCCCAGACCCTGCTCGACCAGGTGATCGCCTACGCCGGGCAGGAGATCGAAGACGAGCAGGTGACCCAGGTCCTCGACCTGATCGACCGGCGCGTGCTGCTGGAGATCCTGACCGCCTGCATCGACGGCGACGCCGGCCGCGCGCTGGCCGCCTGCGCCCAGGCCGGCGGCACCGGCACCGACGCCAAGCGACTCTCCGAGCACCTGGTGCAGGGCCTGCGCGACCTGGTGGTGCTGCGCATCGCGCCGGACCAGCCCGGGCTGGTGGAGGCCAGCGAGGACGACGTCGCCGAGCTGCGCGCCCTGGCCGAGAAGACCGACGCCACGCGCCTGCGCCGCATGTTCCGCGCGCTGGTGAAGGAGCAGGAGGACCTGGCCTGGGCGCCCCAGCCCTTCGCCGTGCTGGAGATGGCCCTCGTGCGCCTGGCCACCCTGCCCCCCGGCGACGACGTGGAGCGGCTGCTGGCCCGGCTCGACGGCCTGTCGCGTCAGGTGGGGAGCGGCGGCGGACCGGGCGGCGGCTCCGGTGGCGGCGGCGGCGCGCGATCGCCGGCGAGGCCGCCGGCGGCGGCCCCCGACGCGCCGAAGAAGGGCGGAAGCCGCAGCGCCCCGGCGCCGGCACCCGCCGCTTCCGCCGACGCCGACGGCGCCCCGCTGCCGGTGGTCTTCGACCGGCTGTGCGCCTTCGTGCGCCAGCGCAACCCGGGCATCTTCGCCGCCCTCGAGGGCGGCCGCATCCTGGCGCGCGAGAACGGCACGCTGCGCGTGGGCCTGCCGGCCGGCTTCGCGGCGCGGCGGCTCCAGGAGAAGGCGGACCAGCTCGCCGAGCTCACCAGCGAGTTCTTCGGCCAGCCGGTGCGCGTGGAGGCGGTGGACGAGAGCGTCCCCGAGGCCGCCCCGCAGCGCGCCGGCGGCGCGCCGAAGGAGGATCCGGCCCGCCGCCGCCGCCAGCAGGCGCTCAACGACGAAGGCATCGCGCGGGTCCTCGACATCCTGGACGGGGAGATCGTCGAGATCCGCCCGCTGGGGGGCGGACGGTGAGCCAGCCGGACCTGGGCGCGCTGCTCGAGAAGGCCCGCGAGGCGCAGGAGAAGCTGGGCGAGATCCAGCGCGAGCTGGCGGTGCGCCGCATCGAGGGCAACGCCGGCGGCGGCATGGTGACCGCCGTGGTGAGCGGTGCACTGCGCGTGCTGGAGATCCGGGTGGAGCCGGAGCTGTACGCCTCGGGCGATCGCGAGATGCTCCAGGACCTGGTCGCCGCCGCCGTGAACGCGGCGCTCACCAACGCGCAGCAGGTGATCCAGCAGGAGATGGCGGCCGTCTCGACCTCGCTTCCGGTGTTCGGCGGAGACGGCAGCAGCTAGCGCATGCGCTCGACACCTCCGATCGAACGACTGGTGGCGAGCCTGAAGCGGCTGCCCGGCATCGGCGAGAAGTCGGCCCAGCGCCTGGCCTTCCACCTGCTCGGCAGCAGCGACGCGGCGGTGGCCGAGCTGGCCGACGCCATCGGCCGGCTGAAGCGCGAGACCGTGCTCTGCGAGCAGTGCTTCGACCTGACCGACCGCTCGCCCTGCGCCATCTGCCGCGACCCGCAGCGCGACACGCGCCTGCTGTGCGTGGTGGAGGAGCCGGCCGACCTGGCGGCGATCGAGAAGAGCGGGCGCTACCGCGGCCTCTACCACGTGCTGGGCGGGGCGTTCGCGCCGATCGACGGCGTGGGCCCGGGCGAGCTGCGGGTGGCCGAGCTGGAGAAACGGGTGCGCGAGGGAGGCCTGACGGAGGTGGTGTTCGCCACCAACCCGAACGCCGAGGGCGACGCCACCGCCCACTTCCTCTCCGACCGCCTGCGCGGGACCGGCGTGCGGCTCACCCGCATCGCCTTCGGCATGCCGCTCGGCGGCGACCTCGAGTACGCCGACCACGTGACCGTCGGCATCTGCATCGAAAACCGCCGCGCGATCGAGTGAGTCGCGACTCCGTCATCACGCTGTGCACGGCAGTGGCGCTGGCGGCGCTGGCCGGCTGGCTGTACGCGCCGATCACCCACTTCCCGTTCGTCGACTACGACGACGACATCCGCGTGCTGGCGAACCCGGCCGTGCGGGGCGGGATCAGCTGGACGGGCATCGCGCTGGCCTTCAGCTCGGTCTGGGACGCCAACTGGTCGCCGATCACCTGGATCTCGCACATGCTCGACACGAGCCTGTACGCCCGCGACGGCGGCGGCCACCACACCACGAACCTGCTGCTGCACGCCGCCAACGTGGTGCTGCTGTTCATGGCGCTGCGCGCGACGCTGGGCGACACGCTCCGGCCCGCCTGCGTCGCGGCACTGCTGGCGGTGCACCCGATCCACGTCGAGAGCGTGGCCTGGGTCTCGGAGCGCAAGGGTCTGCTGAGCAGCACCTTCGCCTTCGCCGCCCTGTGGTGCCACATGGCCGACCTGCGCCGCGGCGAGCGGAGCCGCGACTTCCTGGCCCTGGCGCTGTTCGCCCTGGGGCTGATGACCAAGCCCATGCTGGTGTCGCTGCCCTTCGTGGCGCTGCTGCTGCGCCGGCTCCACCGCCACGCGGCGGGGCTCGCGCCGGTTCCGCTGCGCCAGGACGCGATCCAGCT
Organism: Myxococcota bacterium; assembly: GCA_050618055.1. Taxonomy (GTDB): domain Bacteria; phylum Myxococcota_A; class UBA9160; order UBA9160; family SMWR01; genus CALDCK01. The sequence goes on along the minus strand of JBNLVK010000096.1, from coordinate 4,800 downwards.
CGTTCCCTGGTTCACGCTGGCGCTGACCTCGATCGCCATCACCCTGCTGGTGCAGGACCGGGGCGGCGCGATCCGCGAGCTCGACGCCCTGCCGCTCGCCCCGCGCGTGGCGAACGCGCTGGTCGCCAGCGTCCTCTACCTGGGGAAGCTCCTCTGGCCGGTGAAGCTGGCCGCCTTCTACCCGCACCCGAACCTGCCCGGCGGCACCCCCCACTCGGCGCTCGAAGTGGGCGGGGCGGCGGCGTTCTGGCTGGGCGTGCTCGCCGTGGTGTGGCGCAGCCGCAGCACGCCGCTGGCGGTCGGCGTCGCCTGGTACTGGATCACGCTGCTGCCGGTGCTGGGACTGGTCCAGGTGGGCAACCAGGCCATGGCGGATCGCTACGCCTACCTGCCCGCCCTCGGCATCTACGCCGTCGCGGCCCACGCCGTGGCCCGGCTGCTGCGCGGCCGCGGCCGACCGCTCCAGCTTCTGGCGGCCGCGGCGGGAGCGGCCCTGGTCGTGGGGCTGGCCGACACGGCGCGCAGCCAGATCCAGGTCTGGCGCAGCAGCGAAACGCTGTTTCGACACGCCGTGCGCGTGACCGACGCCAACTTCTCGATGCACTTCAACCTGGCCAACACGCTGAAGAAGCGCGGCCGGATCGAGGAGGCCATCTACCACTACGAGAGCGCGCTGGCGATCCACCCGGGCATGGCCCGCGCCCACGTGAACCTGGCCAACACGCTGTCGAACGAGGGGCGCACCGAGCAGGCGATCCCCCACTACCGCGCCGCCCTGGCCGTCATTCCCGAGCTGCGGACCGCCCGCGAGGCCCTGGGGCGGGCGCTGGTCGCCCAGGGCGACCTGGCCGGCTCCCTCGCCCACTACCAGGAGGCGGTCCGTCTCTACCCGGACTCGTCCCGCGACTGGATCACGCTGGGCCACCTGCTGCGCATGTCCGGCGACCTGCCCGGCGCGGCGAACGCCTACGAGAAGGCGGCGCCGCTGACCGGCACCCCGGAGCGCTGGCGCGCCGAGGCCCGGGCGCTGCGGGAAGCGCACGCGAAAGCCCCCCAGTTGCGCTGAGTCCGCCTACACTCTGCTCAAGGTGGGGGCCCGAAGCGCCGAACCGGCCTTGGGAGCCGGGTTGCCGGGCGTTTCGCGAGCGGGTTGGATTCCGCGAGAGAAGGCCTTACGATCCGAGCGGTTATCGAGGCACTTGCGGATGCGCGACACCCAGCTGGTGATGTACGACGAGGACTACCGGAAGATCCTCGCCGTTTCCGAGCGCCTGGTCCGCGACGCCAATGCCAAGGGCGTGTTCGTGGTGGATCGCAACGGCCAGCTGATCGGCGAGGCCGGCGAGATGCGCGGCATCGACACCACGAGCCTCGCATCGCTCACCGCGGGCTGCATCGCCGCCACCGGCGGCCTGGCCAAGCTGGTGGGCGAGGACGACTTCCCGGTCCACTTCCACCAGGGCCAGCGCGACAATCTGCACATCACGCTGGTGTCCGGGCGCATCATCCTGGTCGTGGTCTTCGACGACCGGAGCTCTCTCGGCCTCGTCCGCCTGCGCGTCAAGAAGGCGGGCGGCGAGCTGGCGAAGATCTTCGAAGAGATCCAGAAGAAGACCGAGCAGGAGACCTCGCAGGGCGGGACGCCGTTCGCCGAGATCACCGACGACGACATCGACAACCTGTTTTCCCTGTGAGCTGACCCCACCCCATGTCGTTCATCAACTACTCGTCGCGCGAGATCAACTGCAAGATCGTCTACTACGGTCCCGGCCTGTGCGGGAAGACGACGAACCTGCAGCACATCTACAACAAGACGAACCCCGACCTGAAGGGGAAGATGATCTCGCTGGCGACGGAGACCGAGCGCACGCTCTTCTTCGACTTCCTGCCGCTGGCCCTGGGGCAGATCCGCGGCTTCAAGACCCGCTTCCACCTCTACACGGTTCCCGGACAGGTCTTCTACGACGCCAGCCGCAAGCTCATCCTGAAGGGCGTGGACGGCGTGGTGTTCGTGGCCGACAGCCAGGTCGAGCGGATGGAGGCCAACATCGAGAGCCTCGAGAACCTGAAGATCAACCTGGCCGAGCAGGGGGCGGACCTGGCGAGCACGCCCTACGTCGTGCAGTACAACAAGCGCGACCTGCCCAACGCGGCCCCGCTCGAGGAGATGAAGCGCCTGCTGAACGCGGAGGGCGTGCCGGACTTCGAGGCGTGCGCGACGACGGGTCAGGGGGTGTTCGAGACGCTGAAGGCCGTCGCTCGCGGGGTCTTGAGAGACCTCAAGCAGATGAGCGGGTAGCCCGCCGGGTCTTCTGCGCCGCGTCTCTTCTTCCTGTTTGACTTCGCTCGCCTGACGGCTCGCTGCGCGCCCGCCTTTGGCGGGCTTGCGGCGCGCGGAGCGCGAGGGGACTCCGCGCTTCTCGGGCGTTCAGCCCGGAGGCAGGCCCCTTGGCGGTCTCGACGAGCGTGGGTTGCTGTGCGCATGGGGTTGACTGATCGCACTCGGGTCGCGGACGGGCCGGCGCGCTCGTAGCTCCGGGTCAGCGCCCGTGTCGGGTGGAGGGCTGGCGGCGGGCCCGATACGTGCGTTGGCGTCGAGCCAGGGGGGCGCCGGCCCGTCCGCGACCGACCTCCGCCCGGGATGCGGCGTGGGTGTCGCACCGCGGGTCGTCGCGGCCGCCCACCCGCCTGCCTCCGCGCGGAAGGGCTGACCGCCTGGAACTCGCGTCCGCCAAGCCCCCCGCAAGCCCGCCAAGGGCGGGCGCGCAGCGAGCCGAAGGCGAGCGAAGTTCCAGTAGAATGACGCCGTGCCCCACATCGACGTACAGGGCCGGAAGCTCTACTACGAGTCCCACGGCAACCATGCCGGCACTCCGCTCGTGCTCGCCATGGGCGTCGGCGGATCGTGTCAGGGCTGGCTGCCGTTGCAGGTGCCCGAGTTCTCGAAGGACCGGACGACGGTCATCTTCGACTACCCCGGCGTGGGCCAGAGCGAGGCCTACGACGGCGCCTTCTCGACCGCCGACCTGGCCGACACGCTCGACGCCTTCCTGTCGGCGCTCTCGATTCCGAAGGCCGACGTGCTGGGCGCCTTCATGGGCGGGATGGTCGCCCAGGAGCTGGCGCTGCGGCACGCCGACCGCGTCTCGCGCCTGGTGCTGGTCGGCAGCTACGCCCGGGCCGACGCCAAGCGCCGGCTGCTGCTCCAGCACTGGATCGACCTGGCGCGCGGCGGCGCGTCGCTCGAGACGCTGGTGCGCGACCGCCTGCTCTGGACCGCCCACGACGCCACCATCGAGCAGACCGACCTGATCGACGCCATGGTCGAGTTCTTCACGCGCGACGGCGCGCCGCTCTCGGCCGAGGTGTTCGCGCTCCAGTGCGAGGCCTGCCTGGCCCACGACACCCGCACCCGGCTGCCGAAGATCGCGGCGCCGGCGCTGGTGGTGAGCGGCGGCGCCGACCTGCTCACCCCGCCCAAGCTGGCCCTGGAGCTGACCACCGGGCTCGCCGACGCGCGCCTGGCGACGCTCAGCCAGGCCGCCCACCTGGTGATGGTCGAGGCGGTCGAGAGCTTCAACCGCACCGTGCTCCAGTTCCTGGAGGACGGTCACTAGACCGCGATCACGGCACCTTCCGGAAGGTCAGGTGCTCGCGGGTCTCGGCGAGCAGCGGGTGGGCGGCGACCGCCGAACGCAGCCCGCGGCCCGACAGTCCCCGCGGCCCTCCGACCAGCACCCGGTTGTCGAAGCCGTCCACGTCGATGCGCACCAGCGCGGGGAAGTGACGGCGCATCTCGCGGGCCACCTCGCGGGTCTCGTCGATCGAGTTCGAGACGAGCAGGCCGCCGGGGCGCAAGCGGCGCGCGGCGGCGGCCAAGCCGCCCTCGATCATCCACTGCGGCTTGCGCACGGTGCGCTCGGTGCCGATGAAGACGTCCTCGATCACCACGTCGAAGTGGGCGCGCGAGCGGGCGAGGAAGCGGCGGGCGTCGGCGCAGTGGACGTCGACGCCGAGCGCGTCGAGATCGAACCAGCGCCGCGCCGCGCGGATCACCTCGGCGCTGCGCTCGATGCCGACGATGCGCGCACGCGGCGAGACGGCGCGCACCAGCCGGGCGGCGCTGCCGCCGCCGAGCCCCAGGATCAGCACCGACGCGTCCCGACGCCGCGGCAGCCAGACCAGCGGCACCGCCAGCGCGTCCCACACCGAGCCGGTGGTCGCGCGCCCCGGCCTGTAGAGCGACGCGTGGGTACCGTCGACGCGCAGCGAACGGCCCTGCCGACCCTGTCGTACGAGCACGCGGTTCCGGGTCATTCAGCCCTGCCCTCGCCGAGTGCGCCGCCGCGCGTACAATCGCTCCATGACCGCCCCCCTGTTCGCGACACCGGAAGCCCGTGTCGCGCGCGTGGCGCTTCCGGTTCCCATCGACCGCCTCTTCGACTACGCGGCGCCGGCCTCGCTGGCGGCCGAGATCCGCCCGGGCTGCCGCGTGCTGGTGCCCTTCCGCGAGCGCCAGCTGACCGGGGTCATCGTGGAGCGCGCAGAGGCAGCCGCGTTCGAGGGGGATCTCCGCACCGTCCTGCGCGTGCTCGACGCCGAACCGGTCCTCTCGGAGACGATGCTCCGCATGCTACGCGACGCCGCCGAGGAATGCCTGTGTCCGATCGGCCTGGCGCTGGCCACCGCCCTGCCCGCCGGCAGCGCGCCGCGGCTGGTACGGGCCTGGGCGCTGACCGCCCGCGGCCGCGCCGCCCTGGCCAGCGGCGCGGTCGGCGGCGAGGCGGGCCGGGTGGCGTC
>JBNLVK010000095.1:0-9468 GCA_050618055.1 Myxococcota bacterium | reverse complement strand
CAGGTCGAACCACTGTTCCAGGTGTTCGCGCAGAACGGAAGGGGCGAAGGGGCGGAAGCTCTCGCGGAACTTGATCTTCAGGTTCACGCGCTTCCAGTTCTCCTCGTTGCGCGCGTCGGCAATGATGCTGCGGCTGCCCAGCGAGCGGGGGCCCCATTCCATGCGACCCTGGAACCAGCCGACCACGGCCTGCTCCTCGTGGATCAGGCGCGCCGTCTCGCGGATCATCTCGTCGCGCGGGAGCGTCTGGTAGGGCGCGCCGCGGGCGTCCAGGTACTTGCGGATCGCCTCGTCCGAGTACTCGGGACCCCAGTAGGCGTGGTCCATGCGGAAGCTGCGCGGCTTGTTCAGCACGCAGTTGTGGGCGAACAGCGCGGCACCCAGCGCGCCGCCCGCGTCGCCGGCGGCGGGCTGCACCCAGAGGTTCTCGAACGGTCCCTCGCGGATCAGGCGGCCGTTGGCCACGCAGTTGAGCGCCACGCCGCCGGCCATCACCAGGTTCTTCATGCCGGTCTTGGCGTGCAGGTCGCGCGCCATGCGCAGCACGATCTCCTCGGTGACCTTCTGCACGCTGGCCGCCATGTCCCAGTGGAACTGCTCCATCGGGCCTTCCATCTTCCGCACCGGCTCGCCGAACAGCTTCGCGAAGCGGTCGTTGGTCATGGTCAGGCCGTAGTCGTAGGCGAAGTAGCGCATGTCCAGCTTGAACGAGCCGTCCTCGCGCAGGTCGACCAGCTCGTCCAGGATCTTGTCCACGTACTTCGGCTCGCCGTAGGGCGCGGCGCCCATCACCTTGTACTCGGCGCTGTTCACCTTGAAGCCCAGGTAGTAGGTGAAGGCGCTGTAGAGCAGGCCCAGCGAGTGGGGGAAGCGGATCTCGTTGATCAGCTCGATCTGGTTGCCGCGTCCCACGCCCTGGGTGGTGGTGGCCCACTCGCCCACGCCGTCGCAGGTGAGGATGGCCGCCTCGTCGTAGGGCGACGGCAGGAAGGCCGACGCCGCGTGGGACTGGTGGTGCTCGGCGAACAGCACTTCGCCCTCGAAGCCCAGCTCCTTGCCGATCACGCGCGGGATCCACAGCTTCTCCTTCAGCCAGATCGGGATCGACTTGGTGAAGGACGGCAGCGAGCGCGGGAAGGTGGCGATGTAGGTGGTGAGGATGCGCTCGAGCTTCACGAACGGCTTGTCGTAGAAGACGATGTAGTCGAGGTCGTTGACGTCGAGCCCCGCGACCTCGAGGCAGTACTCCACCGCGTGCTTCGGCAGCGCCGGGTCGTGGCGGATGCGGGTGAAGCGCTCTTCGTGCGCTCCCGCGACCATGACGCCGTCGACGAGCAGCGCCGCCGCCGAGTCGTGATAGAAGGCCGAGATGCCCAGGATGTTCACATGGTCTCCAGCGGTCGTTCCGCGTCAGCTCGTGAGCTTCGCGCGTTCGAGGTCGGGGGGCGAGGTGTCGGCATCCCGCCAGGCGGAGGCGTCGCCGGTCTCGCTCCGTCGCTTGTCCAGCAGGTCGCGTCTGGCGAGCGTGCTGATGATGCTCGCCGGGCCGATCAGGAATGCGTAGAAGAGACCCAGGACGACCATCGTCTGGGTCGCGCCGAAGCGCCCCACGATCGTCATCCAGCCCGCGTACAGGCGCCTCAGGAAGCCCATCGGGTCGTCTCCTGCCGGTTTCGGTCCCGGCGTCGTTCGTGTTCGAGATGCTGTCCGTTCGTCATCGGTTCCCCGGGGCGCTGCGGCCCCGTCCGGTGGGGGAGTCTGGTGTGGGGGCGGGTCGGGGAGCCGGGTGGCGGCCATGGCGCGCCGCGCCGCGGATCCACCGCCCGCGGGCGCCTCCGGCCATCCCGCTCTCTCCAGAGCGAAATCCGTGCCAGCTGCGCGCGCCCCGAGAGGGTCGTACGGGCCCCGGAGTATCGCCTAGACGCCGGAAAATGAAACACACGACGCCATGGATGCCCAACCCGGCCCGCACGGGCGGGCCCAGGGGACGATCTGGGGAAATCTCGTTCCTCGGGGTAAAATTACTTCCCATTGAGGGAATAATCTTTCACACTGTGCCCTCGGATTCGTCGTGGGCGGGATCTCCCCTCGCGGCCCGTGGGCGGGCGGCAGGGCGATCCCAGGCGGATCCGGGTGGAGATCGCCTCATGGCCGCCAGATCCTCGAAGCGCAACGGCAAGACCGAGGAGCCGTTCCGCGTCCTCGTCATCGACGACGATCCCGGTGTCCGCGACTACATGGAAGCCCTGGTCTCGCGCCAGGGCTACCGCGTGTTCGCCGCGGCCGACGCCGAGCAGGCCCTGGCCAAGCTGGACGAGACGCGGCCCGACGTGGTCACGCTGGACGTCGTGCTGCCCGGCATGGACGGGCTGGAGACGCTCCGGCAGCTGAAGCAGAAGCTGCCCGACGTGCCGGTGGTGATGCTCTCGGGGCACGGCCAGGCGCGCAACATCGTCGAGGCCATGCGGCTCGGCGCCTCCGACTTCCTGCGCAAGCCCTTCGAGGTCGAGGAGCTCGAGCTCGCCTTCCAGAAGGCGCTGGAGAAGCGGGCGCTCAAGCAGGAGGTCGAGCTGCTGCGCGGCCAGGCGCGCACCGAGACCGACCTGCTGCTGCTGGCCGGCGACAGCCCGAAGATGAAGGAGGTCCGCGACATCATCGAGCAGGTCGCGGACACCGACATCACCGTGCTGATCCGCGGCGAGAGCGGCACCGGCAAGGAGATCGTCGCGCGCAACATCTTCCAGCGCTCCGGACGCCACGAGCAGCCCTTCGTGAAGGTCAACTGCGCTGCTCTCCCGTCGGAGCTGCTCGAGAGCGAGCTCTTCGGCTTCGAGAAGGGGGCCTTCACCGGCGCCCAGAAGCGCAAGCTCGGCAAGTTCGAGTACGCCAACCACGGCACGATCTTCCTGGACGAGATCAGCGAGATGCACCCGGCGCTCCAGGCGAAGCTGCTCCAGGTGCTCCAGGACGGCGAGTTCTCGCGGCTGGGCGGCGAGGCCGACGTGCGCGTGGACGCGCGCATCATCGCCGCGACCAACCGCAACATCGAGGAGGCGGTGGCCGAGGGCAGCTTCCGCGAGGACCTGTATTACCGGCTCAACGTGGTGACGGTGCAGATCCCCGCCCTGCGCGACCGCAAGGACGGCATCCCGCTGCTGGTCGACCACTTCCTGCACCGCAACTGCGAGCAGTACGGCAAGGACCTGAAGCAGCTGGCTCCCGAGACCATGGACGTCTTCATGAAGTACCACTGGCCGGGCAACGTCCGGGAGCTGGAGAACATGGTGCGGCGCATGGTCGTGCTGGGGAACGAAGCGGCCGTGCTGGAAGAGATTTCGCTCTCCGCTGCAGGGTCAGCGGAGGCCCGCGGGGGCCAGGAGGGCGGTCTCGACATGGACGCCCTGGGGGAGGAAGTCGCGCGGGGTGAAGCGATAGATCTCAAGGCAATCTCGCGACGTGCCGCTCAAGTTGCAGAGAAACGAGTGATCGAGCGGGTGCTCCAACAGACCCGCTGGAACCGCAAGGAAGCCGCCGAGCGTCTACAGATCAGCTACAAGGCGCTGCTCTACAAGATGAAGGAAAACGGGCTTTCGGATCGACGTTGAAGGGCGTGGCGGGGGCCACTGGGGGCGGAGCCCGCGGCTCCGATCGAGAGGTGAGCGAGACGATGCACGAACGCTACGGCCAACGCGGTCTCCGGGTCGGTCTCGGCCTGGGAATCGCCCTCCTGACGGCCCTGGTGGCCTGTGGTGGACGCACCCCGAGTCCGCCGCCTCCCGAGCCCACACCGATGGATCGCGACGTCTACGTGATCGGCGTGACCGACCTGCTGCTCATCAACGTCTGGAAGAACCCGGAGCTCTCGGTCGAGGTGCCGGTGCGCGCCGACGGCATGATCTCGGTGCCGCTGATCGACGACGTCCAGGCCGAGGGGTTGACCCCCCAGGAGCTGAAGGAGGTCGTGACCCGCGAGCTCAACGAGTTCGTGACGGCGCCCGACGTGACGGTGCTGGTGCGGCAGATGAACAGCCGCTTCGTCTCCGTGATCGGCGAGGTCGGCCAGTCCACCCGGGTCCCGCTGACCCGCGACCTGCGCGTGCTCGAAGCCATCGCCCTGGTGGGCGGCTTCACCACGTTCGCCGACAAGAGCGACGTCCGCATCGTGCGCCGCCAGGAGGGCGGCGGCGAGGTGGAGTACCGCTTCGACTACAACGCCTACGTACGCGGTCTCGCCCCCGGAACCAACATCGTGCTTCGCCCCGGCGACACGATCATCGTCCCCGATTGATTGAGGGCAGCATGCGAACCACCACCACCCTGGCGCTCCTGGCGCTGCTGCTCCCCCTCGCAGCACACACGGCCGACCTGACCTTCCAGATCGACGGCCAGGTCGAGTACGACGACAACGCGCTCCGGCAGAACGGCGACGAGGACGACGACGTCCTGTTCCGCTTCACGCCGCTGGTGAAGCTCCACGAGGATCGCGGACAGGACCTGCGCTACTCGCTCCACTACGCGGTTCCGTTCGAGTTCGCCGTCGACAACGGCGACGAGCTCGACGACGTCGACCACCGCGCCGGCGGCGACGCGACCTACCGCGTGAACGACCGCCTCGAGTTCTTCGTGAAGGACCGCTTCCGCTACCTGCGCAGCGCCCTGCGCGACGTCGAGGTCGACGACGTGCTCTCCGGCGACGGCGACGTCCTGATCAACCAGGAGCGCGATCGCGTGACCCTGAACGACGCCGAGGGCGGGCTCCGCTACCGCTTCACTCCCCGCCTGTCCGGCCAGTTGATGGCGCGCCACGAGCTGTACGAGACCGATCGCGACGACCGCTCGGACAACTGGCTGCTCCTCGGGACCGGAAGCCTCGACTACATCGTGACGCCGAAGCACAGCGTCGGGCTGGGCGTGCGCGTCATCCACCAGGAGTTCGACGACCGCACCAACATCCCGGGCAGCACCACCGACAGCTACAACGCCTTCGCCCAGTGGACCTGGCGCATCAGCGAGACCCTGCAGTTCCAGGTGGCCGCGGGCCCGACGCTGATCGAGACGGACCAGGACGATCCGGTCGGCTCGGTCCAGACGGCGACGATCCCGTTCCTCACCCTCGGCGCGACCGACGTCACCGGGCTCGGGCTGCTGAACGAGGATGGCACGGTGGCCAGCGGCCCGGCCAATCCGGGTAGCATCGTGGTCTCGCAGGAGGCGGCCTGCCCGACCCTGACCAGCACCGGCCAGTCGGTGTTCGCCGGAAACGTGTGCCCGTTCGGAGGCACGCCGACCACCGCGGGCATCTTCCTGGACGGCATCGACGATGCACCCATCATTGCGAATGCCACGGCGATCACCCAGGTGGTGGATCCGTTCGCCGAGGGCGAGTCCGACTCCTCCCTGGACCTGTTCGCCTTCGCCGTCGTCCGCAAGGACTGGACCGACGACTTCCATTCGGCCCTGCGCTACGAGCGCACCCAGGGCGGCGCCTCGGGCCTGGGCGGCGCGGTGATCCGCGACTCGGTGAACTTCTCCCACACCTGGGACTTCGCCGAGCGCTGGCAGGCCTCGGTGCGAAGTGACTTCGTGTACCGCCAGTCGGTCGCGGACGATGGCGTCTCCCAGTATCTGGTGGCCGGAGACGCCGGAGTGCCCGGATTCAGCAACGTCTCCCCCGCGGGGGCGGTGAGTCTGGTCACGGTCCAGGGTGGAAACTCCAATGAAATCGATACGATCCGCTACGGCGTGGCGGGCCGGATCACGCACCGGCTTACTCGCAACACCTCCGGGTGGGTTCAGCTCACTTACAACGAGCAGAGTTCGGATTCCGACACCCTGGGCGACCCGTCCGACTTCAACGACTTCCTGGCGGTGCTCGGTGTCCGACACGTTTTCGATCCCATCAAGCTCTGGTAACAACCCCCGACGATGAACGTGGACGGCGGCCTCAAACTCGACGATCTGATGGGCATTGCGCGTCGCCGCGCAAGGGTGGCCGGCTTCGTCGTGCTCTTCTGCGTGCTGGTGGCGTACTGGCTGGCCATGGCCCTGCCCAACGTCTACCAGAGCTACGCGACCGTCCTGGTCGAGCCCCAGTCGGTCGACCAGGAGCTGGTGCGCGCGGGCGTGGCGTCGAGCGACCTGAACGATCGCCTGCACCTGATGACGGCGCAGATCCTCTCGCGGCCGCGGCTCTCGGCCATCATCGACGAGCACGGCCTCTACCAGGAGGAGCAGAAGTACCTGCTGCGCGAGGACATCATCGACCTGCTGCGCGAGCGCATCTCGGTCGAGCCGGTGGTCTCCGACCTGGAGCAGGGCGCCGTGCGGCGGGGAAACGTCGAGATCAACGAGTTCCGCATCCTGTTCAGCGACTACGACCCGACGGTCGCGCGCGACGTCGCGCAGCAGCTCGCGAACGACTTCATCGAGACCCATATCGACAGCCGCGTGAGGGTCTCGCAGAAGAGCCAGGAGTTCATCCAGAGCGAGCTGGAACGGCTGGCCGAGCGGATCGGCCAGGTCGAGTCGCAGATCGCGAAGGTGAAGAACGAGAACTCCGGACGCCTGCCCGAGGATCTGGACGCCAACCAGCGGCGCATGGAGCGGGTGCTCGGCGACCTGGCCGTGGCGCGCCGCGCCCACGCCGAGGCGTCGAGCGACCAGGGCTTCTACCAGAGCCAGGTGGCGACCGCCCAGTTCATGAGCTCGCCCAACGACGAGGCGAGTCCCGCGCGCAAGCTCGAGCTGCTGAAGCTCGAGCTGGCCGAGTTCCGCTCGCGCGGCTTCACGGACAAGCACCCGGACATCATCGCCACCGAGGCCGAGATCGCGGCCGTCGAGGCGAGCCTGGCCGAGGAGGACGCCGCCGGCGACGAGGCGGCGCGCCCGTCCCTGCTGGCCCAGCAGGCCCAGGCCCAGGCGAATCGCGCCGGCCTGCGGCGCAACGCGGCCCAGGGCGAGATCGATCGGCTGGAGGAACTGGCCGACGAGATCCAGGATCGCATCGCGGGCACCCCGGCGGTGGCGGAGAAGCTCGACGCGCTCAACCGCGAGTACGAGCACCTGTTCGCCAGCTTCCAGGACTTCAGCAACCGGCACCAGGAGGCCCAGGTCCAGGCCCAGCTCGAGCGGCGGCAGCTGGGTGAGCAGTTCCGGGTGCTGGAGTCGGCGTTCGAGGCGCCGAGCCCGTCGAAGCCGAACCGCATGCTGATCGTGGCTCTCGGGCTCTTCTTCGGTGTCGGACTCGGCCTCGGCGTGGCGATCCTGCTCGAGGCGACGGACGCGGCCGTATACGATTCGCGCGACCTCCAGACCCAGCTCCAGCTGCCGGTGCTCGCCTCGATTCCCAGGATCTGGCTCGAGGCGGATCGCATCGAGCTGCGGCGTCAACGTCTGCGCACGGCCGGTGCGACGCTGGCCGTGGCCGCCTTCGCCCTGGTCGGGGGCGCGGCCAACTACCTCTGGGTCAACGGCGCGCCGCGCTTCGTCGAGGCCGCGTTCTCCGGCGAAGAGGAGCCGGTTCCGCCGGTCTCCGTCGGGAACGAGGGCTAGTCGTGTACCGGGACTTCTACGGGCTCCTGCGCGACCCGTTCGAGATGACGCCGGATCCGTCGTTCCTCTACCTGGGGGACACCCATCGCGAGGGCCTGGCGATGCTCGTCTACGCGGTGAAGTCGCGGAAGGGCTTCGTCGTCCTGTCGGGTGAGGTCGGCACGGGCAAGACCACCCTGCTGCACGCGCTCCTCTCGCAGCTCGATGCGGGCATGCCGTCGGCCTTCATCTTCAACCCCAAGCTCGAGCCGCTCGACTTCTTCCGAATGCTGTTCGACGAGTTCGGCATCCAGAAGCCCTGTCGCACGAAGGCCGAGTACCTGCTCGAGCTGAACCACTTCCTGATCGAGTGCCTCAAGCAGGACAAGACGGCGCTGCTGATCATCGACGAGGCCCAGAACCTCTCGCCCGAGATGCTCGAGGAGGTGCGGCTGCTCTCCAACCTGGAGACGCCCACCTCGAAGCTCCTCCAGATCATGCTGGTCGGGCAGCCGGAGCTCTCGGAGATGCTCGACCGCGAAGACCTGCGCCAGCTCCGCCAGCGGGTCGCCCTGCGCCACGAGCTGAAGCCCTTCGACCCGGAGGAGCTCGGGCGCTACGTGGACGAACGGCTCAGGCTTGCGGGCTACGGCGGAAAGGGCATCTTCAAGCGCCCGGCGTTGAAGCGGATCTTCGAGGTCACCGGTGGGGTCCCCCGCCTGGTCAACGTGGTTTGTGACAGCGCGCTGCTGGCGGGATACTCGCGTGGACTGGCGACCCTCGGCGAGTCGATCATCGACGAGGTGGCCGAGGACCTGCACCTGGGGCCCAACGGAGCGGCCCGGGCGTCGGCCCGGAGCGGCGCGTCGGGGGAGGCCGGGCACCAGGCGCGCACGAGGAAGAAGCGCTGGTTCGAGAGCCTCTTCGGAAGCTAGGACGGAGTAGACGATGGCCAAGGTGTACGACGCGCTTCGACGCGCGGAGGCGGAGCGGAAGCGTCGCTCCGCGCCCGACGACGCCGCTGCGCCCGTCGCCCGCCTCGACTGGGAGCCCGAGGCCGCGGTTCCCCCGCCGGCTGCGCCGGCTCCGCTGCGCGAGCCCTTCTACCGCCGCCTCCCGTTCCTTCGCCGGCGCAACACCGACGAATCGACGGGAGACGTCAACAAGCGCCGGATCTCCCTGCTCCAGCCCGACTCGTTCGTGGCGGAGCAGTTCCGCGCGCTGCGGGGCCGGATCGACGCGATCGCCAGCGAGCGGTCGATCCGCACGATCGCCGTCACCAGCGCCATGCCGGGCGAGGGCAAGACGACCTCGGCGATCAACCTGGCCGTCGTCACCTCGCTGGCGGTGGGCAAGCGCGTGCTGCTGATCGACTGCGACCTGCGCCGCCCCAAGGTCCATCGCACCCTGGGGCTCCAGCCGGAGGCGGGCCTGGCGGAGGTGCTGACCGACGAGGTGTCGGTCGAGGACGCGATCGTCAAGGCGGAGAACGCGAACCTGGAGGTGCTCCCGGTGCGGGGCCGGCCCGCGAACCCGTCGGAGCTGCTCGGGTCCGCCCGCATGCGGGAGGTCGTCCAGGAGGTCTCCCAGCGCTACGACCGGGTGATCCTCGACACGCCCGCAGCGCTCGGGCTGCCCGACGCGAAGGCGGTCGCCGACCTCTGCGACGGCGTCGTGATGGTGGTTCGCGCGGGTACCACCAAGCAGGAGGACGTCCAGACGATGATGGAGATCCTCGATCGCTCGCGCGTGCTAGGACTCGTGTTGAACGGAACCCGGGCCGAGCAGGGGCGTTACGGCTACTCCAGCTAGCCGGCCGCGACGGCCGCCGCGCGGCGGCTGCGAGGCCTCTCCAGGGGACGATGGAGCCTCTCGAACTCGCCACCCTCCTGCTGACCGCGTTCGGCGTGGCCATCCTGGCCACGCCATGGGTGGGCC
>JBNLVK010000094.1:0-7231 GCA_050618055.1 Myxococcota bacterium | reverse complement strand
CCACCTCGGTGGCGACCGCCGGCAGCGCGTCGCGGGCGTGCTCGAGCACGGCGCGCAGGTCCGCGTCGGCCTGCACGATGTCGCCCAGCAGCTCGTTCACCCGGCGCTGGAGCGGCTCGTGGGAGATCTCGCGGAACAGCACCACGTGGCCGATGGAGGCGCCGGTGGCGTCCACCAGCACGCGGCGGGTCACCCGGAAGCGGTGCCCCTCCACGTCGACGTCGCTGTAGGCCTTCGCCGCGTCGTCGTCCCACTCCTCGGCCGCGTCCTTGAAGGCGGCGAGCTTCTCCGCGGCGAGCAGCGACGAGAGCGGGCGGCCCTGCGGATCACCGTCGATGCCCAGGTACTCGCGCACCGGACGGTTCACCGCCTGCACCACCTGGTCCGCGTCGACCGCGATGGCGCCGATGTCGAGCTCGTCCATGACGGCGCCCAGGAACAGGTTCGCGCGCTTCAGCCCGGCCAGCAGGCGCTCGTTCTCGATGGTGAGCTTGTAGTGCTCCACCGCCTGCTTCATCACCTGCTTGAGCTGCTCCGGCTCCCAGGGCTTGGTGATGTAGGAGTAGACGTGGCCGTCGTTGATGGCCTGGATGATGGCGTCCATGTCGGAGAAGCCGGTCAGGATCATGCGCACCGTCGACGGATGGCGGCGGCAGACCTCGGAGACGAACTCGACGCCGCTCATGTCGGGCATGCGCTGGTCGGTGAGCACGGCGGCGAACGGCGGCTGCTCGTCCAGGATCTCCAGCGCCTTGCGCGGGTCGTTCGAGGTGACGACCTCGTAGTCGTCCTCGAACGTGAAGGCCATCGTCTCGAGGATGGCCTCCTCGTCGTCGACGACCAGGATGCGCGGGAGCGCTTCGCCCACTGGAGGCGGGCTCACCAGCCGAGCAGGCGACCCGATCGGCCGCCGGCCGACTTCTTCTTCGCCGCGTCCCGGGCCTTCCGCTCGTTGATCTGGGCGCGCACCTTCTTGCGGTGGGCCTCGGTGCGCTTGGCCAGCCGCTCGCCGCCCACCTGGGTCCAGGGACGCTGCTCGGACGGAGCCGTGATGCCGCGGAACTTGCGGTAGCCCCAGAGCTCGTGCTTGAACTCCTCTTCCACGAACTTGACCATGATCGCGTCGTCCAGGAAGCCCAGCGCCGGGATGTGGTCCGGGATCAGGTCCTCCGGGTTCGAGAAGTAGGCCAGGCCGGCCAGCACCTGGTTCTTCACCGCGGTCGGCGCCTTGTACGACTCGTCCTCGATGATCTGGGTCATGTCCTCGAGGGTCGCGATCGCGTCCTTGACGAAGTGGGGCGCCTTCTTCGACTTGCGCACCTGGTCCACCAGCTTGCGCGCGTCCTTGATGATGGAACTCGGGTCCATCCGCGAGGCGTTCTGCTTGGCCTTCCGGTAGATGCTGCGGAAGTAGGCCGCGTCCTGCTCGTCGAGCTCGAAGGTGACCTTGAACTTCGTCGCCATGCGTCGTGTCTCCTGGCCCCAGGGAGGGAAGGAAGGGTCCCCCGAGGGCAGCGACTGTATCAGTAACGCGCGTACTCGATCAAGCGATCCACCGAGCGCGCCCACTCGCCTTCCCAGTGCTCCGCCACGATCTGGCCGGGGCTCTTGCCGCGCTCCAGGTGCTCGAAGACCGGATCGAGGAAGCCGGTCTCGTCGGCGTCCCGGCGACCGGCGTGGCCGATCCGGGCGAGGCCCCCGCGCGCCACCTCGGCCAGCTCGCGCGCCAGCTCGCGCACCGGCCGCCCGGCGTAGGATCCCCCCAGGCCCAGCCGCGCCACGTCGGTCCGGGCGGCCTGCATGTCGGCGAAGGAGGCCTCCGCCACCAGCTCCCGGGCGTCGCGCAGGGCCTGCGCGTCGTAGAACAGACCCTTCCACAGCGCGGGCAGCGAGCAGGTCAGGTCGGGCGGCACCGCGTCGGCCCCGCGCACCTCGATGATGTGCTTGAGGCGCACGTCCGGGAACAGCGTGGTCAGGTGGGTGTCGAAGTCGGCCAGCGTGGCGCGCGCCTCTCCGAAGCCGCGCTCCATGAACTGGCGGAAGGTCATGCCGTCCGCCGCCTGGTAGGCGCCGTCGCGCACCACGAAGAACATGGGCACGTCCACCGCCCACTCGACGTAGCGCCGGTAGCCGAAGTCGTCGTCGAAGACCATCGGCAGCAGGCCGCAGCGGTCCGGGTCGGTGTGGTGCCAGATGTGCATGCGGCGCGACACCCAGCCGTTGGCCTTGCCCTCGGAGAGGCTCGAGTTGGCGAAGATCGCCGACACGATCGGCGACACGGCGTTGGCCATGCGCACCTTCTCGACCATGTCGGCTTCGCTCTCGTAGTCGAAGTTGGCCTGCACCGTCGCCGTGGTGAACATCATCTCGAGGGCCAGCGAGCCGCGCGTCGGCAGGTAGCTCTTCATGATCCGGTAGCGGGCCTTCGGCATGACCGGCACCTGGGCGACGCCGTAGATGGGGTTGATGCCGAGCCCCAGCCAGACCAGTCCCAGCGGCTCCGAGACGCGCTTCATCAGCTCGAGATGGCTGTGGAACTCGTCGCAGGTCTCGTGGATCGTGCGCAGCGGCGCGCCGGACAGCTCCATCTGGCCGCCCGGCTCGAGGGTGATGCTGGCGCCGTCCTTCTTCAGCGCGATGACGTTGCCCGCCTCCTCCACCGGGTCCCAGGCGTCGTCGGCGGCGATGCGCTCGAGCAGGTCGCCGATGCCGCCCGGCCCCTCGTAGGCCACCACCGCGTGACCGTCCTCGCGCAGGCCGATCTTCTCGTGCTCGGTGCCCACGCGCCACTGGTCGGGCGGCGTCTCGCCCTCGCGGAACAGGTCGACCAGCTCGTCGATGGAGCCGACGAGCCGGGAGTGATCGCGGCTCACACCGCGTCCCGCGCAGCCGGGGTCACGGCGTTGCGGCCTCCTCGAGGAAGCTCTCGAGGAAGGTGCCGAGGGCCTGCTCGATCTCGGGGCGCGCATCGAAGGGGAAGCTGCGGCAGGGGCCCTCGGGCTTGCCGGTATGGAAGGGGCCGACCAGCGTCAGCTCGCCGCGGCTCTTGGCCACCACGATCGCCTTGTGACGGCCGCGCACCAGGTCGAACTCGACGGCGCGCAGGTGCTTGTCGTCGAGCCGGATCTCCGACAGCTCGACCCGCAGGTGCGGCGCGCCGGCCGCCTCGGCCGCAGCGTGGAACTGTTCGAGCGCCGCGGCGACGTCGCCGCGCAGGCGCTCGGCGCAGGCACGGGCCGCCGCCAGCTCCTCGCGGTGACCGGCCTCGCGCTCGCCCAGGCTGCGCCCCAGGGCCGCGAGCCGCGGACCCAGCGCGGCGGTCTCGCCGCCGGGGGCTTCGGTGGACTGCGCCATGGCCGGATCGTGCCACAAGAGTCCGGGGCGGGCGATGCATGGCCGTCATGCTCCCACGGCCAGCCTCCCACGGTCCCTCGGCCGGGTCGAAAGCGGGGGCGGAGCGGGTCGCGGGATGCGAAGATCCCCGGCCGAGGTGAACCGATGAGCGAAACCCGACCGCGGCCCGTCCTGGCGTCGATCGTGGCCGCCGTCGCCCTGGGCGCGGGCCTGGCCGCCTTCGGGGTGCCCCTCCAGCACCCGGGACCCTACGGCATCCCGGGCCGGGGCCTGGTCGGGGGGCTGTTGTGCTTCGCCACCGCCGCCGTGCTGTGGGCGCGCGCCACGCCGGCGCCCGCCCGCGTGGCGGCACTGCTGGTGTCGCCGGTGGTGCTCTTCTTCGCGCTCTACGGGGAGCTCGCCGAGGTGGAGGAGGTGGTCGTCCTCTACACGCCCGACGCCGACCTGCGTCTGTGGATCGTCGACCACGAGGGCACCGAGTGGGTGTCGATGCGCAGCGCCAAGGCGCAGGACAACGCCCTCGACGGCGCGAAGCTCCAGCTGCTGCGCGGCGGCACCACGCGCTGCGTGATCCCCCGCGTCGTGGACGACCCGGTCGCGAACCAGCGCACCTTCGACCTGCGTCAGGAGAAGTACGCCGTGCAGCGGCTCGGCGGCTGGCTCGGCATGTTCGGAGACGGGCCCGGGCCCGAGACGATCACGCTGCGCCTCGACCCGTGCGCGTGACGACGCCGGGCTAGCGTCGCGCCAGCAGGCTGCGCAGCAGGCCCCGCAGCGCCGTGGTGCTGCCCGGGCGGCGCAGCCACCAGAAGACCAGGTCCTGGCGGGCCTCGCGCCAGCGCCCCTGCTCCATCCGCCACTTGGCGCGGCGGCGCGCCAGGCCGAGCGGGTCCTGGCGGCAGGCGTCGCAGTGGTGCGCATGGCGCTGGCGGATCTCCTGCATGGCGATCAGCATGCCGCGGGCGTCGGCGGTGAGCCGGGTCTCGTCGCCGGGCGCCTCGCCGGCGTGGTAGCGCGCCACGACCTCCCGGCTCACCCGTACCTTGCGCCCCGCCACCAGGAAGCGGATCAGCAGGTCCAGGTCCTCGGCGAGCCGGACGCTCTCGTCGAAGGGCTCGCTGCGCAGCGCCGACGTGCGGATCGCCAGCGCGCTGGGCACCACCCAGCCGCCGTGGCACACGCTCTCCAGCGAGTCGGGCGGACGCCACTCGCTGCGCGTCATGGCCGTCTTCCAGCCGTGGCCGTGCTCGCCCACGTAGCGGCAGTCCGCCACCAGCACGTCCGCGTCCGGGTGGCGGGTGGCGTTGCGCAGGTGGCTCTCGATGCAGTGGGGCTCCCAGCGGTCGTCGCTGTCGAGCAGGCCGACCCACGGCGCGCGGGCCTGCGCCACGGCGCGGTTGCGCGCCGCCGACACGCCGGCGTGGGGCTGGCGGATCAGGCGGATGCGCGGATCGTCGCCGTAGCGCTCCGCCAGCATGCCGGCGGTGCCGTCGCTGGAGCCGTCGTCGACGATCAGGTGCTCGTAGTCCTGCACGCTCTGGGCGCGCACGCTCTCGATCGCGCCGGGCAGCGCGCCGCGTCGGTTCCAGGTGGGCGTGACCACCGACATGCGCGGGGTCCCGCTCACGCCGGCCGGGGTCTCCCGCTCCCTACTGGGAGACGCCGGCGGCGACCATGGCCCCGCCGTCGAGCTCGGCGAGCAGCATGTCGCGGGTGGCGCGGAAGGTCGGCAGCAGCTCTTCCGGAATGGCCGCCCGGCTGCCCGTCTTGAGGGTCGCCGGATTCACGTACTTGCCGTCCTTCTGGACGCGGAAGCAGACGTGGGGACCGGTGGCCAGGCCCGTCGAGCCGACGAAGCCGATCACCTGCTTCTGCACCACCTGGTCGCCGACCCGCAGGTCCTTGGCGTAGCGCGACAGGTGCGAGTAGTAGGAGATGTGGCCGGTCTTGTGGCGCACCTTGATCAGGTTGCCGAAGCCGCCGGCCCGCGCCCGGTAGATCACCTCGCCGTCCGCCACCGACCAGACCGGCGTGCCGTGGGGCGCCGCGTAGTCGATGCCCGGGTGGGGCCGCGTGATCTTCAGGATGGGATGGCGGCGCGCGTGGGTGAAGCTCGAGGTGATGCGGCCGTGACGCAGCGGCGACATCAGGAACTCGCCCTCGACCGATCCGCCGTTGGGCTTGTAGTAGCCGCCGCGTCCCGGCTCGGCCTCGAAGTAGATGGCGGTGTGGCGGCCCGAGCTGCCGTCGTAGCGCGCAGCCAGGATGCGGCCGGGCCGCACGTAGGTCTCGCTGCCGTCCATCTCGATGCGGTGCAGCCGCTCGTAGACGATCTGGAAGGCGTCGCCCGGTCGCACCGAGCGCTGGAAGTCGATGTCCCAGGCGAACACGTCGGCGAAGTCGCGGGCCAGCTGGCCCTGCTCGCCCAGGTCGACGATGGCGGTGTAGAGCGTCGACGACACCAGGCCGGCGATCAGCGCCGGACGCGGCACCAGCTCCACCTCCTGGCGGTTCACCTCGAAGCCGTCGCCCACGCGCACCATGCGATAGCCGCTGGTGGTGGACGTGTGGTAGTCGAAGCCGACCAGCGTGCCGTCCGGGTACTGGGAGAGGCGGTAGACGTGGCCCGGTCGCGCGTGGCGGAAGTCGAAGTGGGGCCGCATCTCGCGGACGATGGTCGCCACGCTGGCGGCCGGAACGCCGTGGGCGGCCAGCGCCTGGGCGATCGTCTCGCCCTTGCGGATGCTTCCCTCGTAGACCTGGAGCCGCGGCGGCGCCGGCGTCTCGGGTCGCACGGCGGCGACGGCGCCGGCCACCGGGACCATCTCGGCGCCCGCCGTCTCGTAGGCGATGTCGCCCACGCCCGCCGGACCCGCCAGGGCGGTGTCGGCGGCGGAGAAGGCGACGAAGCCGAGCACACAGGCGCCGGCCAGGGCCAGGACGAGGCCGAGTCGTGCCACCGCCTGGCTGGAACCCCTTCCGCGCTGCCCCTGCATCGACTGTCTCCTGGTTCTTCTGGGTTGTGCCCTTGGAGCGGAGTCAGCAGGGGGCCATGCCCCGCGGGGACGGTCTCCCCGGCGGCGGCGCGGCCGCAACACTAACGCCCCGACAGCGGGATTGCACCCCAGTTGCGTACCCCTGATGCCGGTTGGCATCGGTGACCCGGGTCACCGGCCTGAGCCCGGATTTGCGGGGGCCGGGCGCGTCCCTCATCTTCGGTCCCCGGCCCCGGCCCTGGCCGTCCGGGCCCCATCCAGCGAGAACCCCGCCGTGACCCCCTCCCCTCCTCGACAGGAGACCGTCGATCGGGCCGTCCTGCGCCTGCGCGCCTGGCTCGAGAAGCCGCTGGCCCTCGACCTGACCCGGGGCAAGCCCGCCCCGGAGCAGCTCGACCTCTCGGACCGGCTGCTGGCCTACCCGAAGGCGGCGGTCACCCAGGAGGTCGACCTGCGCAACTACGGCGGCACCGAGGGCCTTGCCGAGGCGCGAAAGCTCTTCGCCGGGATCCTGGACGTGCCCTGGGAGCAGGTGCTGGTGGGCGACAACGCGAGCCTCACGCTCATGTACCAGGCGCTCCAGTTCGCGCTGCTCCACGGCGTGCCCGGCGGCGACGGTCCCTGGCTGGGGCAGAAGCCGAAGATCCTGTGCCCCTCGCCCGGCTACGACCGACACTTCACCGCGGCCGAGCACCTGGGCTACGAGCTGGTGACCACCCCCATCTCCGAGCGCGACGGCCTGGACGTCGAGGCGATCGAACGGCTGGCCGCCGAGGACGCCAGCGTGAAGGGCGTCTGGATCGTGCCCAAGTTCAGCAACCCCACCGGCTACACGCTCACCCCGGAAGAGGTCGACGCGCTGGCGCGGCTGCGGGCGGCGG
>JBNLVK010000093.1:0-4190 GCA_050618055.1 Myxococcota bacterium | reverse complement strand
CGATGCCCCGCCCCGAGCCGCGACCGCGCACGGCCGCCGCGGCCCAGGCCGCGCGGCGCGAGTTCGACGAGAGCCCGCTCTTCCAGTTCGCGAAGCCCTCGGACCACGCCGAGGAGCGCAGCATTCCCGGACCCGGCGGCGACCTTCCGCTGCGCATCTTCCGGCCGAAGGCGGGTCCGGTGCGCGGCGCCCTGCTGCACATCCACGGCGGCGGCTGGGTGATCGGACGGCCGGCCATGAACGATCCGGTCAACGAGCGGCGGGCCGACGAGCTGGGCCTGGTGGTGGTGAGCGTCGACTACCGGCTCGCGCCCGAGCACCCCTACCCGGCCGGTCCCGACGACTGCGAGGCGGCGGCGGTCTGGCTGGTCGAGAACGCGGCCTCCGAGTTCGGCGCCGACCCGTCGAAGATCCTGGTGGGCGGCGAGTCGGCCGGCGGCCACCTGTCGGCGGTGACCGCCCTGCGCATGCAGCGCCACCACGGCTTCCGCTTCGCGGGCGCGAACCTGGTCTACGGCGTCTACGACCTGTCGGGCGTGCCGAGCCACACCGCCCTGGACGACCGCAACGTGATCCTGAACTCGGCGAACATCGACTGGTTCGTCGACTGCTTCGCGCCCGACCCGGCCCTGCGCCGCGACCCGGACGTGTCGCCGCTCCACGCCGACCTGAGCGGCGCGCCGCCAGCGCTCTTCACCGTCGGCACGCTCGATCCGCTGCTCGACCACAGCCTGTTCCTCTACCCGCGCTGGCTGGCGGCGGGAAACCAGGCGGAGATCCAGGTCTTCCCGGGCTGTCCCCACGGCTTCGACGCCTTCCCGGTGCCCGAGGGTCAGCAGGCCACCGCGGCGATCGACGCCTTCCTGACCCGCTGCATCGCCTAGCCGTTCGGGAGTTTCGAGACGAGCCAGTCGATCACCCGCTCGGCGGTGGCCGGCGCGGCCGGCAGGTCCAGGTGCGCCACGCCCGGAAGCGTCTCGACCCGCGCGTCGGGCACCACCGCCTGGAGCGCCGGCGCGAGCCGGTCGGCGCGGAAGGCCTCGTCGTCGGCGCCGATCAGGGCGAGCAGCGGCGCGTCCAGGTCGGCCAGGTCGCGGGGGTAGTCGCGGGGTGCGTAGCCGGTGTTCAGCCGGTAGCTGTAGGCCAGCGTCTCGGTGCCGTCGCGAACCGCCTCGGGCATGTCGAAGGTGATGGCGGTGGTGCCGTTGAGCGCCGTCACGCCGAAGCCGTTCAGGATGGAAAGGCCCACGATCACCGGCAGCCGGGGCCGCGCCCAGCCGCCCGAGTTCTCGCGGGTGGTCGGCGCGTCGTGGCCCAGGTAGGGGGCCAGCAGCAGGTAGCCGTCGGCCTGGTCGCGGTCGGGACCGCCGGCGAAGCGCACCGCCAGCCCGCCGCCCGACGAGTGGCCGCCCACCACCACCCGGGTTCCGGGGTGACGCTCCCGCACCCAGGCGGCCAGATCCGCCAGGTCGTCGGCGAGCTGGTCGACGTAGTCGCAGTCGCCGCGGCGGGCGGGACTGGCGCCGTGGCCGCGCAGGTCCGGCGTGTAGACCCGGGCCGCGCCCGCCGCCGCCAGCCGCCGACCGAGGGGCGCGAGATAGCGCCCGTGGTAGCCGGAGCCGTGGACCAGCAGGAGGGTCGTGTCGGCGTCCGAGGGGTAGTGGCGGACCGGCAGCTCGGCGCCGTCCCGGGCCGGGTAGACCTCCAGGGGCGCCACGTCGGCCGGATCCACGGCCGGCAGCGCTTCGAATCGCAGGCCCACGGGCTCCCCCTCGCCGTCCTCGGCGGCGGGCGGCGGCTCGGCGCAGCCCCCCAGGAGGGCCATCCAGACTCCAGTCCAGAGCCAGAGCCTGCGCGTCCGCGTCCCCCGCATTGCGGCGCGCATGGTCGCACAACCGTCCGCAAACGGGCGATTCCAGAAAGGGATCCTCCGGAGTCGCCCGATCGCGGCGTATTTGCTAAAGGGACCGACCATCCACGCAGGGGGGCGACGTGGCGAGCGAACGACGCCCATCGTCCGACAGCACCGACGTCCAGGCCCTCCGCGCCCGTTTCGAGGCGCATGGGCAGGGCCACGTCTTCCGCTTCTGGGACCGGCTCGACGCCGCCGGACGGGACCGGCTCGCCCGCCAGGCGGCCGGAATCGACCTGCCGGCGGTGCTCCGCGGCTACGCCCGCACCCAGGAGGCCGAGGCGGCGGCCGCCGGCAAGCTCGAGCCGGTGGAGGTCGTCGCCAGCCCGGCCCACGGCGGCGACGCGGCGGCCCACCGGGACGCCCGCGAGCGGGGCGAGGCGATGCTGCGCGAGGGCCGGGTCGGCGTGATGGTCGTGGCCGGGGGCCAGGCCACCCGCCTGGGCTATCCGGGCCCCAAGGGCGCCTTCCCGCTGGGACCGGTCAGCGACCGCAGCCTGTTCGCCATCCACGCCCAGAAGATCCGCCGGCTGCGCGAGCGCGCCGGCCAGCCGATCCCCTGGTACGTGATGACCAGCGAGGCGACCGACGAGCCGACGCGGACGTTCTTCGCCGAGCACGACCACTTCGGCCTGCCCGAGGAGGACATCTTCTTCCTGGTCCAGCGCATGGTCCCGAGCTTCGACTTCGAAGGCCGGCTCATGCTGGAGCGGCCGGACCGCATCTTCGAGAACCCGGACGGGCACGGTGGCTCGCTCACCGCCCTGGCCAGCTCCGGCGCCCTCGACGACATGGAGCGGCGCGGCATCGACACGCTCTTCTACTTCCAGGTCGACAACGGCCTGGTCCGGATCGCCGACCCCGCCTTCCTCGGCTTCCACGCGGCCCAGGGCGCGGAGATGTCCTGCAAGGTGGTGCGCAAGGAGGATCCGGGCGAGAAGGTGGGCGTGGTCGCCCGCGTCGACGGACGGGTCGGCGTGGTCGAGTACACCGAGATCGACGACGCGCACCGCAACGCGCGCGACGCATCCGGCGAGCTGGTCTACTGGACCGGCAGCATCGCGGTCCACGTCTTCGACGTGCCCTTCATCCGCCGCGTCGCCGCCGAGGCCGAGACCCAGCTCCCCTTCCACGCCTCGGCCAAGGCCATTCCCTGCGTCGACGACGAAGGCGAGACGCGCAAGCCGGACGCCCCCAACGGCCACAAGCTCGAGCGCTTCGTGTTCGACGCGCTGGCGGCGGCCAAGCGCGTGATGGTCATGGAGACCCCGCGCGAGGACGAGTACTCACCGGTGAAGAACGCCGAAGGCTCCGACTCCCCGGCCACCGCCCGCCGCGACCTTTCGGCGTGCTACCGGCGCTGGCTCGAGGCCGCCGGCGTCGCGGCGCCCGCTGGCGCCGTGCTCGAGATCGACCACGCGCGCGTCGACGGCGCCGAGGACGTTCGCGCCCTGGGCATCCGCGACGCCGCCGACGCGTCGGACGTGATTCGCATCGCACCCGGAGACCCCACATGAGCCCGGCCAGGAAGAAGGCGACCCGCAAGAAGGCCGCCGCGAAGAAGAAGACTTCGGCGAAGAAGAAGACCGCCAGGAAGAAGGCGCCGGCCCGGAAGGCGACGAAGAAGAAGGCCGCGGGCAAGAAGAAGGCCGCCTCCAGGAAGAAGGCGGCGAAGAAGGCCCCCGCCAAGAAGAAGGCGCCCGGGAAGAAGGCGCCCGCCAAGAAGGCTCCCGGCAAGAAGGCGCCGCCCAAGAATGCGCCGGGCAAGAAGGCCGGAAAGAAGAAGGGCGCCGCCCGGAAGGTCGGCAAGGCCGGACGCCGCCGCCGCGAGGCCGCCCCCGAGCCCACCTTCAGCGACGACCTGCGGCCCCAGCCGCTGGCTCCGCCGAAGACGGGTCTGGGCCGCAAGTGGATCTGCTTCTCGTGCGGCGCGAAGTTCTACGACCTGAACAAGGAAGACCCGGTCTGCCCCAAGTGCGAGGCCGACCAGCGCGACGCGCCCCGCCAGACCGGCAAGGCGCGCATCCCTCCCCCGCGCCCCGATCCGGACCCGGAGCCGGAGCCCGAGCCGAAGCGCAAGCGCCTGCTCGACGAGGACTAGGACTCGTCCGAGTCGTCGTCGTCGTCGTCGACTTCGTCGGGCTCGTCGACCACGCCCAGGCCGATGTCGAGGCCGTCCTCCTCCTCGATCACCACCTCCTCCTCGTCCTCGTCGAGCAGGCGCTTGCGCTTCGGCTCGGGCTCCGGCTCCGGGTCCGGATCGGGGCGCGGGGGAGGG
>JBNLVK010000092.1:0-25061 GCA_050618055.1 Myxococcota bacterium | reverse complement strand
GGGGGGGGGCCCCCCCGCGCCGGGGGTATACTCGGCCGGTGGTCGTCCCCCTCCGCACCGACGTCCCGACGCGCCGCGTCCCCTGGGTGGTGATCGGCCTGGTGGCCGCGAACCTCGGCGTGTTCGCCTACGTGCTGGGCCTGGGCGACGATGCCGCGTCCGCCGTCTTCGATCGCTACGGCCTGGTGCCGCGCGAGCTGCTGCGCGGGGCGTCGCCGCTCTCGCCGCTGACGTGCATGTTCCTGCACGGCAGCGTGCTCCACCTGGCGGGCAACCTGGTCTACCTGTGGATCTTCGGCGCCCGGATCGAGGAGCTGCTGGGGAGCGCGCGTTTCGTCGTGTTCTACGCGGCGTGCGGACTGGTGGCCGGCGCGATCCACGTGGCCAGCGACCCCGGCTCCTGGCTGCCGACCGTCGGCGCGTCCGGCGCCATCTCGGGTCTGCTGGGCGCCTACGCGGTCTCCTATCCCACCGGCCGTCTGCGCCTGCTGTGGCCGCCGGTGCGCGTGCCGGCCTTCGCGTTCCTGGGCCTGTGGATCGGGGTGCAGGTGGCGTCCGGGCTGGGGTCGTCGGGGCAGGGCGCCGGCGGGACCGCCTGGTGGGCCCACGTGGGGGGCTTCGCGGCCGGGGCGGCCCTGGCGCGCTCCATGTGGCTGCGTCCGCCGACCCGCGCCCGGCTGCGCATCTAGGGCGCTGCCGGCGCGCTGCCGGCCCGCTGCCGGGGGCCCGCGCGTCCACGCCCGTGCAGGCAGCCGGTCCAAGCCGCCCCGCCCGCTGGCTTCTCAAGTCTTCGGCCCTTCGCGCCGAAGTGCTGGAAAACGCATTCGCGCGCGGGGGGATCCGCGCAGGGAGGGACTCGGTAGATGGCGCGTACTCCGTTCGGCAGCAAGGGACGTGAAGAGGGCTCGGACAGCGGCTGGTCGCCGCCGTCGGCTCCCTCCGGATCGTCCTCGACCCCGGGCGGTCTCACCGCCTTCATCGACCAGGGCTCCGAGTTCGAGGGCAAGCTCTCGTTCAAGGACACGGTCCGCATCGACGGTCGCTTCCGCGGCGAGATCTCCAGCGAGAACACCCTGATCGTCGGCGAGAGCGGCGAGATCGAGGCCACGATCCGCAGCAAGACCGTCGCCGTGTCGGGCACGGTCGTGGGCGACATCCACGCGACGGACAAGGTCGTGGTCCACAAGACCGGCCGGGTCGAGGGCAACATCGAGGCCAAGACCCTGGTGGTGGAGGAAGGCGCCGTCATCGAGGGCAGCGTCAAGATGGGCAAGGGCGGCAGCCTGAAGTCGATCGACGGCGGCGCCAAGGCGCCGGCGGGCGAGCCGAAGAAGGACTGACCGCGGCTGGCCGCCGGGCGCGGCCGGCTGGGCGCGAGGCCCGCCTACGTGGCGGGCCGACCCGGCGCCGCACCCGACGTCAGCCGGTAGACCAGGTCCCCCTCGCGCACGCGCTGGGCGACCTGGAGCGCGATCTCCTCGCCGCGCCGGGCCGTCGGGACGGAGGCGTGGTCGCGCTCCAGACGCTCGATGCGCTGGTAGTAGTCGGTGGTGTGGCCGCGCACGTGGATCGTGTCGCCGACGGAGAGGTCCGCCTCGAGAAGCAGCGCGCAGGCCCGGACGCGCGGGTAGTAGTGGGTGACGACGCCCGCCTGCTCCGGCAGGCTTGCGGCGATCCCGGGCTCGCCGCCTTCGGCTAGCGGCGCGGCGGGCGCGGTCGGGGGCGCGACGGCGGGCGGCCGGGTCGCGGTCGCATCGGCCGCGCTCGGCCCAGGATGGGGCGGCGCACCGGCGCTGCCGGCCGCCGCGGTGTCCGAAAAGGGCGGCGGGGCTCCGCCGGCTGGCGCGCCGCGACGCTCGCGCGGCCCGGGCCGGTCGCCGCCGGCGGGGCCTTCGGCTGGCGCCGCGCCGACTGCTTGCGGGTCGCCGCCTTGCGGCGGGTGGTCGCCTTGCGGCCCGTCTTCCGGGTGGCCGGCTTGCGCCGCGCGGTCTTCTTCCGGGTGGCCTTCTTGCGCGTGGCGGGCCTGCGCCGGCTGGTCTTCTTCTTGGTGGCCTTCTTCCGGGCCGGCTTGCGCCGCGTGGTCTTCTTCTTCGTGGCCTTCTTGCGGCGGGCGGTCTTCTTGCGGGTCGCCTTCTTCCGGGTGGTCTTCTTCTTCCGTGCGGCCTTCTTCCGGGCCGGCTTCTTATTCGTGGCCTTCTTCTTCGTCGGCTTCTTCCGGCGGGTGGTCTTCTTCCGGGTGGCCTTCTTGCGGCGCGCGGCCTTCTTCCGGGTCGTCTTCTTCCGCGTGGCCTTCTTCTTTCGCGTCGCCTTCTTCCGCGTGGCCTTCTTGCGGGTGGCCTTCTTCTTCGTGGCCTTCTTCCGGGACGCCTTCTTGCGGGTGGCCTTCTTCTTCGGCGCCTTCTTCCGGGATGCCTTCTTGCGGGCGGACTTCTTGCGCGCGGTCTTCTTCCTGGCGGCCATGCGATCCCTCCCGACCGGGGTTTCCCCGTCGGTGCGAATTCTACTGGTGCGCCGTTCGCACGGTCAACGCGCCCGCGCCCGTGCGCGCCTGCTGCTAGCATTCCCGCCATGCAGGTGGTCGTGAAGCTCTTCGGCGCGATCCGCGAGGCGGTGGGCGACAAGGAGGTGGCCGTCGACCTGCCCGCCGGCGCCACCCTGGGCGACCTGCGCGACCGGCTGGCCGAGCGCCACCCGGTCTTCCTCGACTACGGCGACCGGCTGGCCGCCTCGGTCGCCTTCGAGGTGGTGCCCTTCGACACGCCGCTCGCCGACGGCGACGAGGTGGCCTTCCTGCCGCCGGTGTCGGGCGGCGCCGGCACCTGCTGGCTGACCGATCGGCCCCTCGACGTCGGACAGGCCGTGGCGCGGGTGAACGGACCCGGCATGGGCGGCATCGTGACCTTCGTGGGCGCCGTGCGCGACAACGCCCGCGGCCGCGAGATCCGCCACCTGGAGTACGAGGCCTACCCGGAGATGGCCGAGCGCGAGATGCAGAAGATCGCCGACGAGGCCGCCGAGCGCTGGCCCGGCTGCGCCGTCTCCATCGGGCACCGCTCGGGTCACCTGGAGGTGGGCGACCTGGCCGTGGTGATCGCCGCCGCCGCTCCCCACCGCGCCGAGGCCTTCGCCGCCTGCCGCTTCGCCATCGACACGCTCAAGCAGACCGTGCCGATCTGGAAGAAGGAAGTCGCCACCGACGGCGAGTACTGGGTGGACGATCGTCCGTAGGGTTCCACGTCGATGGATCACTCTCCTTCCTCCTCCTCCCACCACCACCGCAAGGACGCGGTGGCGGCGGTGGCGACGCTGGTGGTGACGGTCAGCGACACGCGGACGCCGGAGACCGACAGCGGCGGACAGCGGGTGGCGGACCTGCTGGCCGCGGCGGGACACCCGGTGGTGGCGCGGGAGATCGTGAAGGACGATCCGGCGGCGATCGCCGCGGCGCTGCGCGGCGCGCTGGCGCGCGACGACGTGCGCTCCGTGGTGCTGACCGGCGGCACCGGCGTGGCGCCCCGCGACGTCACGCCCGACGCGGTGGAGCCGCTGCTCGACCGGGTGGTGCCGGGCTTCGGCGAGCTGTTCCGCATGCTCTCCTTCGAGGAGATCGGCTCGGCGGCGCTGCTGTCGCGGGCGCTGTGCGGCATCGCCCATGGCCGGGTGGTCTTCGTGCTGCCCGGATCGCGCGGGGCGGTCACGCTGGCCCTCGAGCGCCTGGTCCTGCCGGAGCTGGGCCACCTGGCCGCCGAGGCGGTGAAGACCCGCTAGCCGCTTCGAGGACAGGCGCTTCAAGGGCGGGGCGCCCCCCTCCGATGAGTCCAGGGTGCGCAAGCCGGCTCCCGCGATCCTCGTCTGCCTGCTGCTGCTGGCCCTGGCCGCCGGCATCGTTCTCGTGAAGTCGGACACCTTCATCTGGGTGGACGAGCGCGGCGTCACCCACATGACCAACGACCCGCAGCGGGCCGCCGAGGTGATGGAGCAGGCCTGGCACGGACGCGAGCCGCTGGCCCAGCTGTGGGACGGTCCGCTGGGGCCGGGCAGCGTGGTTGCCGAGCCGCGGGATCCGGCCGAGGCGCGCACCCAGCGCCTGCTGCGGGGCGCCGTCTCGGACCTGACGCGCGGCGAGACGGCCCGGGCGTCGGTGGTGCTGGAGGGCATCCTGCGCGAGCAGCCGACCCGTCCCGAGCCCCACTGGTACCTGGCCCTGCTGGCCCGGCACCGGGGCCGCTACGAGGCCGCCGAGGCCCACCTGGAGGCCTTCCTGGCCTCGGCCGGCGACGACTTCCAGACCTGGCGCACCGATGCCGAGGCGCGCCTGGCGAAGCTGGCCGACGAGCGTACGCTGGCCACGGCCTCGCAGGCCGGCGATCCGGCCCGCTGGAACGGCACCGACAGCAGCCACTTCCGCGTGGTGCTCGATCCGGACCTCGAGAGCTACTCGCCCGACTACGCCAAGACCGTGCTCGGCTATCTGGAGCAGGCGCGGGTCGACGCCTCCGAGCGGCTCGGCGCCGAGCCCGACGAGAGCATGGGCGTCGTCTTCTACGGACGCAGCGCCTACGACCGCGTCCACGCCCGCCGCTTCAGCTTCCGCACCGTCGGCTTCTTCGACGGCCGCATCCACGTGGTGTCGGCGGCGCACCCGCAGGGCGAGCTGCGCGCGCTGCTCTTCCACGAGTACGTCCACGCCATCTTCCGCCAGCAGACCGGCGCCGACCGGCCCTACTGGTGGAACGAGGGCCTGGCCGAGCTGGCCGAGCGCGAGTCGCGGGGGCAGCCGGGGCTCACGCGCAGCGAGCGCTCGGCGCTGCGCCGGCGCATCGACGCCCGCGACTGGATCCCGCTGCGGCGCCTGGCCCCCAGCTTCTCGGGCCTGGACGACGACGACGCGCGCGCCGCCTACCTGGAGGCCGCCGCCGCGGCGCTGTGGATCGAGCAGCGCAGCGACCGGGCGGAGCGGGCCCGCATGCTGGAGATCCTCGCCGAGGGACGCGGCGACGACGCCGCCTTCCAGGGCGTGCTCGGCATGACCACCGACCAGATCGATCGCGCCGTGCGCGACTGGATCCGCGAGGAGTTCCCCACCACGGTCACCCGCAGCGAGGCGCCGCGGAGCCCCTAGGCCTCCTGGGTCTCCTCGAGCGACTCCGCCTTCGCGGCTTCCTCGTCCTGGAGGCGCGACGCCTCCAGCAGGAGCTGGGTCACCGAGGCTTCGATGGTCGCCTCCGGGACGTCGTCCGGGATCAGCGGCTCGAAGGCGAAGCCGCCGACGTCGGCGTTCACCAGCGAGACGGCGGCGTCGAAGCCCACCTGTCCCTTGGTCTCGGCGTGTACCGGGTTGCCGCGCTGCAGCCAGATGCGGCCGGCGGTGCGTCCCTCGATGAACAGCAGCCCCGTCTTGCAGCCGAGCTCCAGGATCTGGAGTACGGCGTAGGGCGGGATCACGGCCAGGTCGCCGTTGAAGATCTGCCCGGTGGCGCCGGGCGACGGCTCCTCGCGGAAGAGGGTGGCGCTGTCGTCCGGATCGCCCTCCAGCTCGGCCTCGACCTGGCAGAAGGTGATCTCGTTCTCGCCCACGCGGATGCGGTCGCCGGCGCGTAGCTCGTGCTGCTCGATGCGCTCGCCGTTGACGTGGGTGCCGTTGGTGCTGGCCAGGTCGTAGAGGGTGAAGCGCCCCTCCTGGCAGACGATCTTGGCGTGGCGCCGCGACGTGTCGGCGTCGGCCACCCGCAGCTCCGCCTCGCTGCTGCGTCCGATCACCACCACGCCGTCGGTCGGCAGCTGGATCGGCGGCCGGGGCGGCAGGAAGAGCATGGGAGTCGGGAACAGCGACATCGCTCCCACCCTCGGCAGCCCCGCGCCCCCACTTTACAGTGAGGGGTTTTCGACCCGGAGACCCGCCGCTCAGTAGCGGACCTGGAAGTCGGTCTCGCCCAGCGGCGGCTCGTCGGAGACCTCGACCGAGCGCACCTGGGCGTGGGACGGGCCCTCGTGGACGAAGGCGACGAGCGCCTCGACCGCGTCGGCCGGTCCCTCGAAGACGGCCTCGACGCGGCCGTCGCGCAGGTTGCGCACCCAGCCGGCCAGGCCCCTCGCGCGGGCCTGCTCGGCGGTGGCGCCGCGGAACCACACCCCCTGCACCCGGCCCGTCACCACCACACGGCGCCGGATCCGGGCCGTCATTCCTTCGGCGCGGCGTAGTACTCGAAGTCGACCATCTTCTCCTGCATGTACTCGCGCAGCCGCTTCACGATGCGCGCCTCGAGCTGGCGCACCCGCTCGCGCGACACGTCGAGCTCCTCGCCCAGCTCGGCCAGCGTCTTCGGCTCGTCGGACAGCACGCGCTCCTCCAGCAGCTTGCGGTCGCGCTCCTCGAGGGTCGCGGCGAAGGCCTCGACGTGCTCCATGAACACGCGGCGCAGCTCGGCGTCGGCCACGTCGCTCTCGGCGTCGCTGCCGCCGGACGTCAGGAAGTCGCCGAACTCGGCGCCCTCCGACTCGTCGCGACGCGCCGGCGCGTTGGTCGACAGGTCGCTCTTCGTGAGCCGCTGGTCCATGTCGACGACGTCGGCCTCGCTCACGTCGAGGCGCTCGGCCAGCAGCTGCGGCTCGACGTCGAAGCCCTGGCGCTCGAGCGCCCGCTTCTCCTTGTTCAGCTGGAAGAAGAGCTTGCGCTGCGCGCGCGTGGTCCCGAGCCGGACGATGCGGAAGTTGTCGAGGATGTACTTGAGGATGTAGGCGCGGATCCAGTACGCGGCGTAGGTCGAGAGCTTCACGCCCTTGTAGGGATCGAAGCGCTGGACCGCCTCCAGCAGGCCCACGTTGCCGTCCTGGATCAGGTCGAGGACGTTCACCCAGGCGCGCCGGTACTCCATGGCGATCTTCACCACGAGCCGCAGGTTCGCGAGCACCAGGCGGCGGGCCGCCTCGGCGTCGCCCTCCTCGACCCAGCGCACGGCCAGCGCGTGCTCCTCCTCGCGGCTGATGGGCGCGTGGTGGGCCAGCTCGGCCATGTAGGCCGTGAGCGCGTCGGGCAGCCCGACGGCGCGATCCTCGGGACGCGGAGCCGGGACGACCGCCGTCTCCGGGCGGGGCGCCGGGGCGGGCTCGTCCTCCGCGACGTCGGCGGAAAGGACCTCGGGCTCTCGGGGGGCGTCGCCCATGGCCTCGACCGTAGCAGGGGCCGCGGGGGCCGCAGACGAGAAGGGCGGAGCCGGCTGCGCCGACTCCGCCCCGGTGTGCGATCCGATCGCGGCTACTGCTTGAGCGAGCGGATGTGCGCGATCACGTTGGCGACGTCGTCGTCGGAGAGGGCCGGCCACGGGGCCATCAGCGGCGAGCCGCCGAAGGCCGCGGCGCCCTGACCGATCACGGCCTTCAGGTCGGCGTCGGTGCCGGACTTGCCGTCGCCGTCGGTGTCGAACTTGAAGTCGCCGGTCGTGAAGTCCCGCGGGGGCGGCTGGAGCGCGGCGCCGACCGGGCCGTCGCCCTTGCCGCTCACGCCGTGGCAGGAGGAGCAGTTGGCGTCGAAGGTGGTCTTGCCGGCGGCGGCGTCGGCGGCCATGGCGCCCGTGGCGGGCAGGAGCAGGCAGGCCAGCGCGAGGGCGGCAAGCAGGGTGGACGTCTTGGTCATGATGGTCTCTCCGTCGGATGATTCGCAGGCGGCCTGCGGCTCGAGCGACCGGAAGTTAGGAGCGGGGGGTAGGGCGGGCAACCGCAGCGGATTGCTGCTCCCGTGCCCCGGCTCAGTCGAGGACGGCCGGCTCGAAGCCGGCAAGCGTCTCGATCAGCAGCCGCACGCCCACCCCGGTGGCGCCCCCCCGGTGATAGGGGTTGGACTTCGAGGTCCAGCCCGTCCCCGCGATGTCGAGGTGCACCCAGGGGGTGTCTCCGACGAAGTGGGACAGGAACGCCGCCGCCGTGGAGGCTCCCGCCTCGCGACCTCCGGTGTTCTTGATGTCCGCGATCCGGCTGCGGATCTCCTCTTTGTGGGCGTCGAGCAGGGGCATCGGCCAGGCCAGCTCTGCCGTCTCGACGCCGGCGGCCCGGATCCGT
Organism: Myxococcota bacterium; assembly: GCA_050618055.1. Lineage (GTDB taxonomy): Bacteria > Myxococcota_A > UBA9160 > UBA9160 > SMWR01 > CALDCK01. Next base: position 17,006 of record JBNLVK010000092.1, on the reverse strand, counting down.
TCGATCAGGCCGTCGTGGTTTCCGAACACTCCGGTCGCCCAGGGTCCCAGTGCGATCATGCAGGCCCCGGTCAGGGTGGCCAGGTCCACGATCGCGCACGGCTCGTACTCGGTCCGCGCGTAGTGCAGGGCGTCCGCCAGTACGACGCGTCCCTCGGCGTCGGTATTCAATACCTCGATCGTCTTTCCGGACATGGCCGTGACGACGTCGCCGGGCCGGTAGGCGGTGCCGCTGGGCATGTTCTCGGCGGCCCCGATCACGCCCACCACCGGGTAGGGCACGTCGAGCACGGCGCAGGCCCGCATGGCCCCGACCACCGCCGCGGCGCCGGACATGTCGTGCTTCATCTCGTCCATGCCCGCCGAGGGCTTGATGGAGATGCCGCCGGAGTCGAAGGTGATGCCCTTGCCCACGATGCAGAAGGGTGCGGGGGCCTTGGCCTTGCCCTTCGCCTTGCCCTTGCCCCGGGCCTTCGCCTTCGTCCCCTTGCCCGCCTTGGGCGTGTGCTCCAGCACGATCAGCCGGGGCGGGTGGGCGCTGCCGCCGCCGACGGCCAGGATCCCGCCCATCTTGTTGCGCTCGAGCGCCGGGACCTCGAGCACCTTCACCTTGAGCCCGACCTCGCGCGCGACGCGGCGCGCCTCGGTGGCCAGAAGGGCCGGCGGCAGCTCGTTGGCCGGCATGTCGGACAGGCGGCGGGCCGCGTTCTGGCAGTCGGCCAGGGTGTCGCCGCGCCGGGCGGCGGCGCGGGCCCCGCGCAGGTCGCCCCCGCGCTCGATCAGCAGGGTGACGGCGGCCACCCGGCCCTCCGGCTTCGCCTCGCTGCCCTTGTAGTCGTCCAGCCGGTAGCCGGCCAGCACGCAGCCCTCGGCCAGCGCCTGCACCCGTGACGCCAGCACGTCGTCCGCCAGGGGCGGCACTGCGATGGCGACCCGGCCCGCCTTGCGGGCCACGGCCTCGCGCACGGCGCGTCCGCCCAGCTTGCGGAAGTCGTCGGCGCTCAGCTTGCCGGCGTCGCCCAGGCCCACCAGCTGCAGGCGCTTGGCCTTCAGCCGACCGCTGCCGTAGAGCAGCGTCGTCTGCCCGACCTTGCCGGCGAAGTCGCCGCTGGCCAGGACCGCGGCGATGGCGCCGCGACCGGCGCGGTCGACCGCCGCGATCCGCGGCGGCAGTCGCTTGCCCTTGCGGTGGGTGGGCAGGGGAACGCAGAGCAGGTCGGCGGCGACGTCCACCGGTGCGCGTGAATCGACTGTGATCTTCATCACCCTTCCTTCGGGCCGGCGCCGCGCTTCCTTGAAGTGCTACCGGGCGTCTCCTAGACTCGCGATCCGACTCACGATTTCGGGAGTCGCAGCGAGAGACAACATGGGGATTCTCGTCGGGACGGCGTTGGGGGGACGTCTCGCGAGCCTCGATGCACTGAGCCTGATCTTCCAGGCCAGCTGGATCGTTCAGCTCGTGATCCTCTTCCTCGTACTGATGTCCGTCTTCTCCTGGTCGACCATCTTCTTCAAGTCGCGCGAGCTGAAGCGTGCGCAGCAGGATAGCGAGGCTTTCCTCGAGGTCTATCACGAAGGCTCCATGGAGGACGCCTACGAGGCCGCGAAGGACCTGGATCGCAGCCCGCTGTCGGCGATCTTCCTGTCGGCCTACGGCGAGCTGAAGCGGCTGGCGCGCGCCAGCGGCAAGAGCCTGGCGCTGACCCACAACCACGTCGACGCGCTGTCGCGCCACGTGGGCTGGACCGGATCGCGCGAGAGCCTGCGCCTGGAGCGCGGCTTCACGCTGCTCGCCACCACCGGCAGCGCCGCGCCCTTCATCGGCCTGTTCGGCACGGTGATCGGCATCATCAACGCCTTCCAGGGCATCGGACAGGCCGGCTCGGCGAGCCTGGCCGTGGTGGCGCCGGGCATCGCCGAGGCGCTGATCGCCACGGCCATCGGCCTGTTCGCGGCCATTCCGGCGACGGTCTACTACAACATCTTCGTCGGACGCCTGCGCGGCATCACCCAGGCCATCGAGCTCTTCGCGGTGGAGTACGAGGGCGATCTGCGGCGCATGGCGAGCGCGGACGAGTAGTGGCCGTCCTGCGCCAGGGGTCGCTCCAGCGGCCGCTGTCCGAGATCAACGTCACGCCGTTCGTCGACGTCATGCTGGTGCTGCTGATCATCTTCATGGTCACGGCGCCGATGATGCAGCAGGGCATCGACGTCGACCTGCCCGAGACGACCACCCAGGACATCCGGGTCCGCGACGAGCCGCTGATCCTGACCGTCCAGAAGGACGGCAAGGTCTTCCTGGCGCGGCGCGAGATCCCCATCGACGAGCTCGAGGTCAAGATGACGGCGATCCTCGAGGGGCTCGACGACAAGGAGATCTTCCTGCGGGCGGACAAGGACGTCGCCTACGGGCTGGTCGCGAAGGCGCTGGCCGCCGCGCGCGCGGCCGGGGCGACGAAGCTGGGCATGGTGACCGAGCCGGAGTCCTAGGCTCGGGGTGACGTGACGATGACGGCGAGCGCGGCGGACGCACCGGAGACGAGGCGGCGCAGGGAGTACCGGCGCATGGTGGCGCTGTCGGTGGTGGCCCACGTGGGCGCGCTGGGCGTGGCCGTGTCGTCGCCGGCGCCGCGCCAGGCGGCGCTGCCGGCCGCCATCAGCGTGGAGCTGGTGAGCGATCCGTCGCGGCCGGCGCCGAAGGCGCCGACCCGGGTGGCGTCGGTGGCCCCGCCGCGTCCGGCGCCGCCGCCCACCCCGGCGAAGAAGGTGCTGCCGGCGAAGCCCACCCAGGAGCCGAAGCCCAGGGCGAAGTCCGCGCCGAAGCGCGAGGAGGTGGTGATCGAGCCGAAGCCGAAGCAGGAGAAGAGCCTGGAGGATCTGCTGGCCGACTTCCGCGAGGAGCAGGGCGAGTCGGCGCCGGCTCCCGCACCGGCTCCGGTGAAGACCGCCGCCGTGCCGACCCCGGGAGCGCCCGGCGGCACGGCGCGCATCTCGCCGGCGGAGGCCGAGTGGATGCGCCGGGCGAAGCTCCACGTGAAGCGCAACTGGGTCGTGCCGCCCGGCTTCCGCAACGAGCCGCTGTCCACCCAGGTGGTGGTGAAGCTCGACGGCCAGGGCAACGTCGTAGGAACGCCCCAGGTGGCGAAGCGGTCCGGCAACCCCTGGTACGACGAGGGCGTGGTGCGAAGCATCCAGAAGGCGAGCCCGCTGCCGGCGCCGCCGGAGTCCGGCGAGTGGGAGTTCCTGTTCGTTCCCGAGGACAACTACTGATGCTCCGATCGCTCGCGACACTGGCCGTCTCCGCCGCGCTGCTCGTCGGTGGCGTTGCCCACGCCCAGGGCGGCCGGGCCCCCATCGTCGTGACGCCGGGCTCGGCCAAGACCTACCGCTTCGCCCTCCAGCGCTTCGCCGACCGCTCCACGCCCCCGGTCCCGCAGCGCATCAGCGACTTCCGCGACGCGGTGGCCGACGCCCTCGAGTACTCGGGCGCGTTCACGCGCATCGACGAGAAGGCGTTCCTCGGTCCCGAGACGACCGAGGCCCTGGAGGGCGGGCCGCCGGTCGTTTGCTCCGACTGGACCTCGATCAGCGCCGACGCGCTGATCGAGGGCGAGATCACGCGCGACGCCCGGGACGTCTCGGTGGCGGTGCGCGTGTGGGACACGGTGCGCTGCAAGGACCTGCTGCGGAAGCGCTACCGCCAGCCGCTGTCGGCCGACCCCGACGTGATCGCCCGCCGCATCGCCGACGCCGTGGTGGAGGCCTTCACCGGTACGCCCGGCGTGTCGGGTACCGAGATCGCCTTCGTGTCGGACCGCACCGGCAACAAGGAGATCTTCGTGATGAACGCGGACGGCAGCTCGGCCCGCGCCGCCACCGCGAACGGCTCGATCAACAACTTCCCGGACTGGTCCGCCGACGGCGACGCGATCGTCTACACCTCGTACCGCTACCGCAACGAGGCCCACCTGTTCCTGTCGAGCCGCGGCTCGCTGCGGCCCGGACGCCTGGTTCCCGGCCTGAACCGCGCCCAGTACCGGGCGGTGTTCGATCCCACCGGCGATCGCCTGGCCGCGGTGGTGTCCGACGGGTCCGCGCCCGACCTCTACCTGGTGGACGCCCGCAGCCGCAACCTGAAGCGGCTCACGCGCACCCGCGCCATCGAGGTGTCGCCCGCCTGGTCGCCGGACGGCAAGCGGCTCGCCTTCGTTTCGGACAAGACCGGCGCGCCGCAGATCTACGTGATGGAGGTGGCCAGCGGTGCGGTGCGCCGCCTGACCTACGACGGCAGCTACAACACCGGCCCGTCCTGGTCGCCGGACGGCAGGTGGATCGCCTACGAGACCCGGGTGGGCGGCCAGTTCGACATCTGGCTGATCGACCCGGAGGGCCGCGTCAACCAGCCGCTGGTGAGCCACCGACGCAGCGACGAGGGGCCGACGTGGGCGCCCGACTCGCGCAAGATCGCCTTCAGCTCGACGCGCCGGGGCCGCGCCGACCTGTACGTGATCGACCTGGACGGATCGAACCTGCGCCGGCTGACCAGCGGCGCGGGCGACAACACGCGCCCGGCCTGGGGGCCGTACCCGCGCTGAGCCGGGACACGCAGAACGAGGGGGAGTCCATGAACGACGAGACCGTGAAGAGAGGGGGAAGGATCCGCCGCGCGGCGCTGCTCGGCATCGTCGCCGGCGTGAGCGGCGCCACGCTCGCGTGCGTCACGCCGGCGGAGTTCCGCAAGGTGTCGAACCGCGTCACCGACCTCGAGCGCGCCCGGGGGACCGGGGGCGACGCCGCACGGGGTCGGGTAGCCGACATGGGCTCGGAGATCGACGCCATGAAGCGTCAGATCGCGGCGCTCGAGGGCCGGGTCGAGGTCGCCGAGCACCGCGCCGAGCAGGCCCTGGAGGAGGCGCGATCGGCCCGCGCCGAGGCGAATCTGGCGCCCGCCACCGACGGTGGTCCCGACGGGGAGGGCGCGGGCGCCGAGGAGGAGGTCGTCTCCGAGGAGGTGAAGGTCTATCGCGAGGCGTACGCCGAATGGAGGGCGGGAAACGCCGAGGCGTGTGTTGACCAGTTCACCAGGTTTCTGCAATCTTACCCGGCTTCGGATTATGCCGACGATGCAACGTACTGGCTCGCCGACTGCTACTTCAAGCAAGGGAACTTCTCGGCCGCCGTGCTGCGCTTCGACGACGTCGCTCGTCAGTATCCGAGCGGGAATAAAGCCCCCGACGCGCTCTACCGACAAGGGGAAGCTCTCCTGCGCATGGGACACGGAAAGGCGGCCGGCAACGCGTTCGAGAAGGTGCTCCGCGACTATCCCGATTCGGCGCGGGCACCGGAAGCGAAGAAACAACTGGATCTGCTGGGGGCGGGCTGAGCGGACGCTCGGTCAGGACCACGGCGGAGCTCGCGGCGCGGCGCAGAGCGCTGCAGGAACCAGGGGACGGCGTTGAACAAGCGGGACCTTGCGCGCTTCAAGAAGCTGCTGCTCGAACAGCGCAACCAGATTCAGGGCAATGCCAAGAAGACCCTCGCCGGGGACATCCACGTCGATCCCGACGACTTCCCGGACGAGATGGACATCGCCTCGTCCGAGGTGAACCTGCAGTTCGCCGGACGGCTGCGGGAGCGCGAGCAGGGCCTGCTGGCCAAGATCGACGCGGCGCTCCAGAAAATCGAGGACGGCGAGTACGGCGAGTGCATGAGCTGCGGCGAGCAGATCGGCGTGGCGCGCCTGAAGGCCCGGCCGGTCGCGCAGCTGTGCATCGAGTGCAAGAGCGAGCAGGAGAAGCTCGAGCGTCGCACGGGCTGACGTCGTGACGGGGCTGCCCGAGTACGTGCTCGGCATCGAGAGCTCCTGCGACGAGATGGCCGCCGCCGTGGTGCGCCGCGGCCGCGAGATCGTGGCCAGCAGCATTCGCGGCCAGGCGGAGGTGCACCGGCCCTACGGCGGGGTCGTGCCCGAGCTGGCCTCGCGCGATCACGTGCGCGGCGTGAGCGAGGTGGTGCAGGCGGCGCTGCGCGAGGCGGACCTGTCCGTCGAGGCGCTCTCCGGCATCGCCGTCACCGCCGGTCCGGGCCTGGTGGGCTCGCTGCTGGTGGGCCTGTCCTTCGGCAAGGCTCTGGCCTACCGCCACGGGCTGCCGCTGGTGGGCGTCCACCACCTGGACGGCCACCTGGCCGCCGCCGAGCTGGCCGACCCGACCCTGGCGCCCCCTTACCTGGGCCTGGTGATCTCGGGCGGCCACACCGCCCTCTACCGCATCGAGGCGGACGCGCCGCCGGCGCTGCTGGGCGAGACGCGCGACGACGCGGTGGGCGAGGCCTTCGACAAGGTGGCGGCCCTGCTGGGGCTTCCCTATCCGGGCGGTCCCTCGATCTCGCGCGAGGCCGCCGCCGGCGACGACGCGGCCGTCGACCTGCCGCGCCCGCTGGCCCACACCGAGGGCTACGACTTCTCCTACAGCGGGCTCAAGACGGCGGTGGCACTGGAGGTGGAGCGCCGCGCGCCGCTCGGCCCGCGCGACGTGGCCGACGTGGCGGCGTCGTTCGAGCGGGCGGCGGTCGACGTGCTGGTGCGGCGCTCGCTGCGCGCCGTGCGTGGCGAAGGGCTCGCGACCCTGGCGGTGGTGGGCGGCGTGGCGGCCAACCGCCGGCTGCGCGAGGAGCTGGCGGCGGCCGGAGAGCGCGAGGGCTTCCGCGCGGTCTTTCCGCCCAGCGAGCTGTGCACCGACAACGCGGCCATGATCGCGGCCGCCGGTGCGCGGCTGCTGGCGCGCGGCGAGTCGCACGGCCTGGCGCTGAACGCCTTCTCGCGGGTCCCGCTGGGCGCGGCGCCCTGGAAGGCACCGGCGCCCGGGTGAGCGCCGCCGGCGTCCGGGCCTTCCTCGAGAAGCACGGCCTCGCCGCCCGGCGCGACCTGGGCCAGAACTTCCTGGTCGACACCGGCGTGGCGGAGCGCCTGGTGGAGCTGGCCGGCGTCGAGGCGGGGCAGGGCGTGCTGGAGATCGGCACCGGCCTGGGCATCCTGACCCGCGCCCTGCACGCGAAGGGCGCGCGGGTGGTGACCGTCGAGATCGACGCCGGTCTGGTGCGGGCGCTGCGCGCCGACGCGGTGCTGCCGCCCGAGGTGGAGCTGGTCCACGGCGACGCGCTGGAGGTCGACCTGGCGGCGCTGGTGCAGGGACTGGCCTCGGCCACGAGCGGCGTGAAGCTGGTGGCCAACCTGCCGTACTCGGTGTCGGCGCCGCTGCTGCGCCGGCTGCTCGACCTGCGCGGCGGGCTGGTCGACTGGTCGGTGATGCTCCAGCGAGACGTCGCCCAGCGCCTGCTGGCCGTGCCCGGCACGAAGGCCTGGGGCTCGCTGGCCCTGCTGCACCGGCTCTGCGTCGACCTCCAGCGCGGCATGGACCTCTCGCCGCGCTGCTTCTTCCCCGTGCCGAAGGTGCGGTCTACCTTCGTGCGCATGCAGCCGCGGGACGCCGCCTCGCCGGACGGCCCGGCGCTCCTCCGGATCGAGCGGGTGGCGCGGGCCGCCTTCGCCCAGCGCCGCAAGACGCTGGCCAACGCGCTGCGGTCGGGCGGCTTCGAGCGCGCCGACGCGGCCATCGCCGCGGTGGGCCTGGCGCCGGACGTGCGGGCCGAGGCGCTCCCTCCCGAGGCCTTCCTGGCCCTGGCTGCGGCCCTCCACGGGTCGGGCGAGCCGGGCTAGTGGACGAGCGCGACCTGCTCGAGGCGCTGGTCGAGCTGGCGGCCGAGACCGGCCTGGCGGTCCAAAGGGTGTCGCGCCAGCCCGTCTTCGAGGGGCTCTCGCCCAGCTCCAGCGGCACCTGCCGGGTGAAGGGCGAGCTGCGCGTCCTGCTGTCCGACTCGGATCCGCCGGCGGCCCGCATCGGCGTGCTGGCCCGGGCCCTGGCCCGCGAGCGCGGCGAGCGGCTGGCCGGCCGCTACCTGGCGCCGGCCCTGCGGGAGTGCCTGGACCGGGCCGCGGAGGACGCCGCGGCCGGAACTTGACCCGCAGTCGCATCGATGTCTATCCTCCTTGCGTCTGGAGGGGTCTCGCAAGTCGCGAACTCCATCGATCAGGCAAGACAACCCGCCCTGGGTGCGACGCACCGGGGAAACAGAGACACGCCTCGCAAACCCAATACGCTCGGATCTCCGCCGGAGACCGAGACGGGGGTCAGCAAGCAGGCGGATGCATCGCCCCCGGGCGGTGCCGGGCCCGCGCCTCCGTGAGCAATCGCGAGATTGCTCGATTCGAGGGGGCGCGTTTCGTTTTTCCAGGCCCGCAGCCAAGGTGGACGGAGGCAACCCCATGTCGACCGTCACCCGGAAGGCCGCGCGCGAGCATCGCGTGACCGCCCCTTCCCTCTCGCGCATGAAGCGCCGCGGCGAGCCGATCTCGATGCTCACCGCCTACGACTGCACCTTCGCCCGCATCTTCGACACGGCCGGAATCGACGTCCTGCTGGTGGGCGACTCGCTGGGCAACGTGGTCCAGGGTCGGGAGACGACCCTGCCGGTCACGCTGGACGAGGTCGTCTACCACACCCGCATGGTGGCCCGCGGCGCACAGCGCGCCCTGGTGGTCGCCGACATGCCCTTCGGCAGCTACCAGGTGAGCGCCGAGGACGCGGTCCGCAGCGCCATCCGCTGCATGAAGGACGGCGGCGCCCACGCGGTGAAGCTCGAGGGCGGCACCTTCGTGGCCGAGACCATCGAGCGCATCGTGCGCGCCGAGATCCCGGTGATGGGCCACGTCGGCCTCACGCCCCAGGCGATCCACCGCATGGGCGGCCATCGCGTGCAGGGACGCACCGAGGCGAGCGCGCGCCGCGTCGTGGCCGACGCCCACGCGGTGCAGGAGGCCGGCGCCTTCGCCGTGGTGCTCGAGGGCCTGCCCGAGGACCTGGCGAAGTCGGTGACGGCGGAGCTCGACATCCCGACCATCGGCATCGGCGCCGGCGTCCACTGCGACGGCCAGGTGCTGGTCATGCACGACATGCTGGGGCTCTCGGACTGGACGCCTTCGTTCGTGAAGAGCTACGCGAACCTGGGGGCGCTGGCCTCCCAGGCCGCGCGGCAGTACGCCGACGAGGTGGCCAACCGCAAGTTCCCCGACGAGGCCCACTCGTACCGCTAGGGCAAGCCGGTGGACGTCGTTCGCAGCCTCCGGGAGATCCAGGAGCGCGCCGACCGGGATCGCGCGGCGGGACTCCGTCTCGCCCTGGTCCCGACCATGGGCGCGCTCCACTCGGGACACCTGACCCTGGTGGAGACGGCCCGCCGCCACGCCGACCGGGTGTGGGTCTCGATCTTCGTGAACCCCACCCAGTTCGACGACCCCTCCGACCTGGACGCCTACCCGCGCACCTGGGAGGCGGACCTGGCGGCCTGCGAGGCGGCCGGCGTCGACGGCGTCTTCGCGCCGACCGCCGCCGAGATGTACCCGGACGGCGCGGACACCCTCGTCGAGGTGGCGGGCCTCTCGGAGCCGCTGTGCGGCGCCGCCCGGCCCGGTCACTTCCGCGGGGTCACCACGGTGGTGGCGAAGCTGCTGCTGGCGGCCAAGCCCCACGTCGCCGTCTTCGGCCAGAAGGACTGGCAGCAGCTGGCGGTGATCCGGCGCATGGTGCGCGACCTGAACGTCGACGTGGAGATCCTGGGCGGCCCGACGGTGCGCGAGGCCGACGGCCTGGCCATGTCGAGCCGCAACCTGCGCCTCGACCCGGAGGCGCGCCGCCAGGCCACGGTGCTGGTGCGCGCGCTCGAGGCGGCCGAGGCCTGCGTCGCCGACGGCGAGCGCGCCGCCGCCGCCGTCCTGCGCCGCGTGCGCGACGAGATCGGGCGCGCCCCGCTGGCCGAGATCGACTACGCCGAGCTGCGCCACCCGGAGAGCCTGGCCGAGGCGCCGGCGCGCCTGGACGGCCCCACGCTGCTGGCCCTGGCCGTGTTCATGAAGTCCGATGAGGGCGGCGCCGCCGACGCCGTCCGCCTGATCGACAACCGCGTGCTGGAGATCCAGCCCGCCATGCCGAAGAACGAGGACCCCCGATGATCCGTACCATGCTCAAGAGCAAGATCCACCGCGCCACGATCACCGAGGCCAACGTGGAGTACGAGGGCAGCATCACCATCGATCCGGACCTGCTGGAGGCCGCCGACATCCTGCCCTACGAGCAGGTGGACGTCCTCGACGTCACCAACGGCAGCCGGCTCCAGACCTACGTCATCGAGGGCGAGCGCGGCACCGGCGAGATCTGCGTGAACGGCGCCGCGGCCCACCTGGTGAAGCCCCACGACCTGGTGATCATCTGCAGCTACGTCCAGGTCGAGGACGCGGCCTGCCGCGACTTCGAGGGCATCCGCGTCTTCGTGGACCACCGGAACCAGGCCCGGGAGATCTGCGGGCCCTCGCCGGTCCGCCAGAACTAGGCCGGGGCGGGGGGCCGCGAGCGGGTACCATCCCGCTCGCCATGGCCGCCAAGACCGACGAGCGCCGTCCGATCGCCAGCAACCGGCGCGCCCGCTTCGAGTACGAGGTGCTCGACCGGGTGGAGGCCGGCATCGTGCTGCTCGGGCCGGAGGTGAAGTCGCTGCGCGAGGGCAAGGCCAGCCTGGCCGACTCCTACGCCATCGTGCGCCGCGGCGAGGTGTGGCTCCAGAACCTGCACATCGCGCCCTACGACGCGGCGTCGCGCGAGAACCCGGACGCCAAGCGCGAGCGCAAGCTGCTGCTGCACCGCGCCGAGATCGCGCGCCTGTCGGGCAAGGTGAAGGAGCGCGGCCTCACCCTCGTGCCGCTGGCCCTCTACTTCAAGGGCGGCCGCGCCAAGGTCGAGCTGGGGCTGTGCCGCGGCAAGCGCTCCCACGACAAGCGCGAGACCATCCGCAAGCGCGAGAGCGATCGCGACCTGGCGCGGGCGCTGCGCGGCCGCGGCCGGAGCGGCGGGTGAGGCGGGCCGGGCGCCTGCTGGCCTGGGCGGCGCTGGCGCTGGTGGCGTCGGGGCTGGCGGCCTGCGCCGGGCTGCGCGAGCCGGCGCCGCGCGCCCCCTACGTCCCCGACCGCCGCGACTACGCCGCCTTCCGGGAGGGCCACCCGGACGTGCTCGAGCCCAACTACCTGCCGTTCATGGTCCACCGCGTGCCGCAGTCGGGCGGACGCGACGACCTGCTGATCCTGTGCCGCTGGGACGACGACGCCATGCCGCTGTCCGTCTACATCCGCGAGCCGGAGATCCCGGAGCTGCTCCAGAACGAGTTCGATCCGAGGGACCGGCTCGAGTACGTGCGCGGGGTCGAGCAGGCGCTGGCCACCTGGCAGGGACACCTGGAGGGCCTCGTCCGCTTCCGCCGCGTCTCCGACCCGTCGAAGGCGAAGCTGCGGCTGACGCTGGAGGGGCGCCGGGCGCCGGTGCCCGACCTGGACGTCAAGGTGCTCGGCAGCACGCGCATCGGCGACGCCTGTCGGGCCGGAGCCTGGGATCCGGACGCGGAGCGGCTGGAGGTCGAGTACGAGGTCTCGGAGCTGCACATCTACGTGGCCGACGAGTTCGGGCTGCTGGCCCCCGGGCAGGTGGAGTGGGTGGCGCTCCACGAGATCGGCCACGCGCTGGGCATGCGGGGCCACAGTCCGATCCCGGCCGACCTGATGTACGAGGTCGTGCGCGACCGGCTGATCGTCTCCGAGGGCCTCTCGACCGAGGACGTGAACTCGTTCGTGTCGCTCTACCGCCTGCCGAACGGCACCGTCTACGGCACGGTGCCGCGGGAGGGCGTCGGGGCCCGCCCCATGCTCCCGCCGACCGGTCCGGTGCAGCTGGCGCTGGCGCCCTGGGTCGACCCCCGGCTCGGCTTCGACGTGAAGCTGCCCGACGGCTGGCTGCGCATCGACACGGGGCAGGGGATGGTGGCGGTGGACGGCGTCACCTGGGACTACGACGCGTCGTTCCAGGTGGTGGTGAGCCGCTACGACACGGTGGACGACTACCTGGCCCGCTTCGGCGACTACTACCGGCGGCGCGGTCGCCTGTTGCGCTTCGAGGAGCTGGTGGTGAACGGGCGCCGGGCGGTGCAGGGCCTGCTGGTGCGGCACCCGGGCGACAGCGTCGAGGAGATCACGCTGATCGAGAGCGGCGACGGGCGCGTGGTGGTGGTGACCGCCGAGTGCGCGATCGACGCCTTCCAGGCCTACAGCCCCTGGTTCGACGCCAGCCTGGCGAGCCTGCGCCTGTGGGAGGCGCCGGGACGCTAGGCCTCAAGGCGAAGCGGAAACACGCCGACCCGTCTTCCCGAGGCCCGCCGACCCGCGTGGGAGCCGCGCCTCAAGCTGCGACCCCGACCTGCCGATACCGCAGCGGGAGACCTTTGCGATGACGGCGGAAACCGAGGCGGTGTGGCGCTCGCGCGCCACCGCGACCCTGCGGGCCCTGCGCGGCGCGGTCGGACGACCGTTCGCGAGCCTGCCGTCGCGCATCATGTCGGCCGTCTCCGCCGCCGCCCTGCTCACCTCGTTCGCGGTCGCCTACACCTCGACCCACACCACCGAGGCGTTCCTGCGGCGCAAGATCGACGAGCGCTTCCCCGAGATCCTGGCGCGCACCGCCGAGCGCATCGACGACTGGTACGTCCAGCGCGAGCTGGACATCGCCACCTTCGCGCGCAGCGACACCGTCGCCGACAGCGTCAGCGCGGGGACGCGGCGCGACCGGGTGGCCCGCGAAGAGGCGCGCAAGTACCTGGCCTACGTGCGCGAGGGATTCCCCCAGTACGCCTCCCTCTTCGTGCTCGACGCCTCCGGTGCCCGGCGTGTCCAGGTGGGCGAGCAGCCGGGGCTCCCCGAGTCGCTGCTCGAGCGCCTGACCCGCAAGCGGGGAACGGGCAGCGGAACCTTCTTCCGGGTCGGCAGCGACCGCTACCAGTTCATCTCGGCTCCCATCGAGCGCTCCGGGAAGACCATCGGCTCGCTCCACGCGATGATCCCGATCGACGCCATCGAGCGCCTGATGCTGGGCGACTCCGGTCGCGACACGGCCACGCGCATCTTCCTGGTGGGCGAGGCGCGGGAGATCGTGGCCCATTCCCACGGCGCCGCCCTGCGCACGACCTACCCCCGCGACGTGACCGCCGTGGCGCCCGGAGCCAAGCCCGCCGTGCAGGACTACGTCACCGCCGCGGGCGAGCACGTGGTGGGGACGGCGATTCCGCTGACGCGCTTCGGCTGGGGCCTGGTGGTCGAGGAGTCCTACGACGTCGCCTTCGCGCCGGTGGTCTCGGTGCAGCAGCGCATCGTCGCGATCAACCTGTCGATCGTGGTGGCGTGCGTGCTGCTGGCGTTCCTGATCGGCCGTTCCATCGTGCAGCCCATCCACGCGCTGTCCGAGAGCGCGCGCCGCATCGCAGACGGTGAGACCGACGTGGCGCTGCCGGCGGCCGAGGGTCACGACGAGATCGCCATCCTCTCCGCGGCGCTCTCCGAGATGATCCAGCGCCAGCAGACGGCCAACGAGGACCTGCGGCGCAGCAACGAGATGCTCGAGCAGCTCTCGCTGACCGACGACCTCACCAAGCTGCACAACCACCGCTACTTCCAGGACCGCCTGGGCGTCGAGACGCGGCGCGCCAACCGCAGCGGCGACGAGCTGGCCCTGCTGCTGGTCGACATCGACGACTTCAAGGCGCTGAACGATCGCTACGGGCACGCGGTGGGCGACGAGGTGCTGCGGCAGGTGGCGGAGGTGCTGAACGTGTCGGTGCGCGAGACCGACCTGCCCGCGCGCTACGGCGGCGAGGAGTTCGCGGTGCTGGCGCCGCGCACCGGCGTCGAAGGCGCCATGACGCTGGCCGAGAAGCTGCGCGGCGCGATCGCCGAGTCGGCGTTCCGGCCCGACGGCGTCGACGACGAGGCGCTCCAGGTCACCGTCTCCATCGGCGTGGCGCTCTACGACGGCGACGAGAAGCGCTTCTTCAACGCTGCCGATCGCGCCCTCTACCAGGCCAAGGCCAACGGCAAGGACTGCGCCGTCTTCGACGAGCCCCGCGCCGAGGCCTAGTCGGCGACGACGAGCTCGACCTCGGTGCGGCCGCGCAGGCCGACCGGTACGGGGAGCTCGAAGACGCCGCGGGCGTCGCGGTCCACGTCCCGGCGGGTGCGTTCCTCGGACGAGACGCGCAGCAGGGCCCGCAGCGGCCGCTCCGAGAAGCCGCGCAGCACGGGGCACTCGCCCGGCTCGCCCAGCACGCGGAAGCGGGCGCCGTCGGGTCGCGCCTCCAGGTTGCGCAGGCGGCGGTCGCCGGCGGTGACGTGCAGCTGCGGATCGCCCATCAGCGCGATGCCGCTGGGCAGCAGCGGGCTCACCACCCGGTACGACCACTGCCGAGGCGCCAGCCGGAAGGCCAGCGCGTAGTCGGGCTCGAGCCGCTGCATCTCGCCGGTCTGCCAGTCCCAGGCGACGGCGGGTCCGGACGGCGCCGACGCGCCCAGCTCGGACAGCTTGACCCGGAACGCAAGGGGCTCCTCCACCCGGCTCGCGTGCATCGCCAGCACGTAGGCGATTCGGGCCGACGGATGGTCGCTGTAGGCCTCGCCCACCAGCGGCGCGTGCTGGAGGTGGGCGTGGCCCGCGTAGCAGCGCTCGAGCGCCGCCAGCGGGACGTCCGGCTTCACCAGCACGCCGTCGGCGCGGCAGGTGCGCATGACCACGCGCCGGTCGCTGCGGCCCACGCGGTCGCCGATGCCCACCGGACCGCCGGAGAGTGACGACAGCAGCGCCTCCAGCTCGGCGTGCTCGTCGCCGTCGAGGCCTTCGCCGTCGCTGGAGGACAGGAACACGTCCTTGAAGGGCCACAGGCCGAGGGCCCGGGCCAGCGCGTTGCCGTAGAGGAACCAGCACCAGCCCGAGTGGCTGGGAATGCCGTAGCGGTAGTCGCCGGCCGAGCGGATCGACACGACGCGGTCGAGCTCGACGGTCTGTAGGAAGTCGGCGGGGGTCGCCATGCACCAGAGCAGGGACAGGCCGCGCTTGCGGGCCGCCGCGTTGATGGTGTGCTGCCAGCTGCGGGCCCGGCCCGGCGCCTCGCGCAGCCCGCGCACGCCCAGGTAGCACTCCACCAGCCAGTCGTGCTCCACCTGCTCGGCGCCCCAGGTCTCGGCCTGGTCGAACAGGGCCTCGTAGAAGGCCGGGTCCCGGGGGTGGGCGCGGTCGCCGTCGCGCCAGGCGGGACGCTCGTCGAAGTAGGGCGAGGCGCTGGAGAAGTGGCGCAGGTGCAGCACCAGCGGCGGATCGCCCAGCGCGCGCCGCAGCTCGCGGACGCCGAGGGGCAGCGCGTCCTCGCGCGGCTCCCAGGAGAGCAGTCCGGTGGGCGGCACGAGCGTGTCCGGATCGTTGAAGGGCCGCGTCACCTGCTGCGGGTAGAACCAGGAGTCGAGCTCCACCGCGTGGACCGGGATGCGCTCCTTGCGCAGCCCCTCCATGACCCCCGCGAGCGTCGACGTCACGTCCTGGCCCGGCTCGGTGCGGTACCAGTAGGCGGCGCCGTTGTCGGTCCAGTAGGAGAGGCGACCCACCGTGGTGTCGGCGTAGCGCGACGGGCGGCGGGTGTGGTGGC
Source organism: Myxococcota bacterium (assembly GCA_050618055.1). GTDB lineage: Bacteria > Myxococcota_A > UBA9160 > UBA9160 > SMWR01 > CALDCK01. Next base: position 1,392 of record JBNLVK010000092.1, on the reverse strand, counting down.
GCGTGCGCAGGAAGCGCCCGTAGTCCTCGAGCAGGGCGCGCACGCCGGGGCCGCCCCACACCGCCACCTCGCTGGCGAAGCCGGCGGGCACCTGGTCCAGGTCGCCGTGCCAGCCGCAGCGCACGCCGCGCGACGCCTCGTCGGCGCCGCGCGGCACCGCGATCACCTGGTCGTGGAAGGCGTCGAGGGGAGCCAGCAGGAGCGTCCGCTCGGCGGTGCGCAGGAACAGCGGCTCGACGATCGCGGGCCGCATGGGCAGCAGCATGAAGTCGGTGAGGTCCGGGCTCGCGAAGGTCGGCAGCGCGAACTCGGTGTAGGCGTGGCCGTAGCCGGTGGCGTCGGCGGGCAGGCCGCCGGCGCGACGCCGGGCCGCGTCGAAGTGGGGCCAGGCCGCGATCGGGTCGTCGATGCGGCCGTGGGAGAGGCCCTGCATCGGCTGCTCGGCCTCCATCCGGAACACCAGCAGCGGGCGATCGCGGTAGGCCCGCAGCGTGGTGCGCGGTGCTCCGGCGAGGCTCCAGGTGAGCACCAGGCCCCGGTAGTCGCCCAGGTCGTCGCGGCCCTCGAAGGGCGTGGCGTCCTCGGGCAGGCCCTGCTCGGCGCGTCCCCAGGCAAGGCCCAGCGGACCCAGCCAGTCGGCGTGACCCCAGGTGAGTCGCGCGCCCGTGTCGTCCCAGACGAGGGCGAGTCCGTCGCCCGCTTCCAGGCGCTCCGGCGGAGGCATCGGCCTAGCCTATCGGATCAGGCGGCCTCGCGGCCCAGCGCCTCGGCCACCGCCGGGTGCACGATCCGGCCGCCGCGCACGTTCCCGCCGGCGGCCAGGCCCGGGTCGGCGCCGAGGGCCGCGTCCAGGCCCCGGTCGGCCAGGGCGCACACGTAGGGCAGCGTGGCGTTGGTGAGCGCGAAGGTCGACGTGCGCGGCACGGCGCCGGGCATGTTGGTGACGCAGTAGTGGACGACCCCGGCCTCGACGAAGGTGGGTTCGGCGTGGTTCGTGGGCCGGCTGGTCTCGAAGCAGCCGCCCTGGTCGATGGCCACGTCGACCACCACCGAGCCCGGACGCATCGAGCGGACCATGTCCTTGCTGACGAGCTTCGGGGCCGCGGCGCCCGGGACCAGCACTGTGCCGATCGCCAGGTCGGCCTGGGCGACCAGCCGCGCGATCGCCCCCTCGCTCGAGGGCGCGGTCTTCACGCGACCGTCGAACTGCTGCTCGAGCTCGCGCAGCCGCGGCAGCGAGCGGTCGACGACGGTGACGTCGGCGCCGAGCCCCACGGCCATCTGCGCCGCGTTCGATCCGGCGACGCCGCCGCCCAGGATCAGCACCTTGCCGGGTGCCACGCCGGGCACGCCGCCCAGCAGCACGCCGGCACCGCCCTCGTAGCGCTCCAG
>JBNLVK010000091.1:0-10911 GCA_050618055.1 Myxococcota bacterium | reverse complement strand
GCGGCGGCGGCGTCTCGCCCTCGGGAAAGACGTCCAGGTCGTCGGTGAAGTCCAGGTTGAAGGAGATCTTCACGTCGAAGAACTGCTGGCCCAGGAAGTCGAACAGGATCCAGAAGACGCGACCGGTGGAAGGCGGCGTTCCGTCGGTGTCGATGCGGATCAGCAGCGCGTCGTCGAGCGGCGCGATGGCCACGCCGGTGATGTCGCGGGTCGGATCGCCGCCGGCGTCGCCCACCGGGTCGGCGAAGGTGTGGATGGCGCCCCAGTCGGAGCCGTCGCCGTCGACGACGATGGGGGAGGGCGCCTCGGCGATGGCGCGCCAGGCGTCGATGGTGGCGAAGACGTCGGCGTCGCCGGCGGCGTGGGCCGCGAGGGGAAGGACGACGAAGAGCGCCAGGATCCACGGGGCTTCCAGGCGCGGTGTGCCGGGACGCCGGGGCTTCACCGGGACAGGATACGGGAGGCGGGGTGTAGGATGCAGCCATGAAGGCAGCCGTCTACTACGAGACCGGAGGGCCCGAGGTCTTCCGCTACGAGGACGTCCCCGACCCGGCCTGCCCGGACGCGGGCGTGGTCGTCGAGGTGCAGGCGATCAGCGTCGAGGGGGGCGACACGCTCCACCGCGGCGGCGGCGTCATGGCCGCCCGGCCCCACGTGGTGGGCTACCAGTGCGCGGGGGCGGTCCGCGAGGTGGGGGGCTCGGTCCGCCACCTGGCCCGGGGCGATCGCGTGGTCGCGGTGATGCCCCACGGATCCCACGCGGCACGGGCCGCGGTGCCCGAGGCCACCGCGTGGAGGATCCCGGACGGCGTGGACCTGGAGGCGGCGGCCTGCGTTCCGATCGCGGTCGGCACGGCGGACGACTGCCTGTTCGAGTTCGGCCGGCTCCAGGCCGGCGAGACGGCCCTGGTGCACGCCGGCGCCGGCGGTGTCGGCATGGCGGCCATCCAGCTGGCGAAGCGCGCCGGGGCCACGGTGCTGGCCACCGCCTCGAGCGACGCCAAGCTGGCGCGCCTGAAGGAGTTCGGCCTGGACCACGGCATCAACTACCGCGACTCCGACTTCGTGGCGGCGGTGCGCGAGGCCACCGGCGGACGGGGTGCCGACGTGGTGCTCGACTCGATCGGCGGCCACACGCTGGAGAAGAGCATCGAGGCGACCGCCTACCGCGGACGCATCGCCTTCGTCGGATCCGCGGGGCGCGACGACCATCGCCCGGATCCGGCGGCGCTGCGGCCGGGCAACAAGACGCTGGTGGGCGTCTTCTTCGGCGCCGAGCTGGCCGTCCACCACGAGCGCGTGCACGCCATGGTGGCGCGCCACATCGCCGACGTGGGATCGGGGGCGCTGCGCATCGAGATCGACCGGCGCTTCCCGCTGTCCGAGGCGGCCGAGGCCCACCGCTACATCGAGAGCCGCCAGGCCTTCGGGCGGGTGCTGCTGATCCCGTAGGCACTGGATAGAACGCCGTTTTGCCCGGGTTTGCTTGACGCTTGGGATCGTCGCCAGAGACACTGCGCCCCACGCAACCTGGAGGGGAATCATGCGGAAACGGACATCTACCATTCATCGATCGGTCCTGGCGCTCGTCGTGCTGGCGACGGCCCTGATGGGCAGCCAGTGCCAGAAGGGCCTGAGCAGCGCCGCCCAGCAGGAGCTGGCCGATGCGGGCGTGAACAAGTACATCGGCGACTTCACGCCGGTGGCGAGCTCGGACGTCGGCGACGGCTGGACCAAGCACACCTTCGACACCGACGGCGGCAACGGCCCGATCTGCATCGCCGGCACTCCGTTCTCGGCGTTCACCCGCGCGGGCGATCCCGAGAAGCTGCTCATCTTCGAGCAGGGCGGCGGCGCGTGCTGGCAGGACTTCTACTTCTGCAACGTGCTGGCCGAGGACCAGGAGCCGCCGACTGCGCCCGTGGGCATCTGGGACTTCGACTCGCCGGACAACCCGTTCGCCGACTACTCGATCGTCTACATGCCGTACTGCGACGGCTCGGTCTTCGCCGGCGACAACGACGTGGTCGACGCGAACTTCCCGTTCGGCCCGGTGCGCTTCCACCGCGGCCTGCGCAACCAGACCGCCGGCATGGACCTGGCGGCGGCGACCTTCCCGAACGCGAAGAAGATCGTGGTGTCGGGGACCAGCGCCGGTGGCGTGGGAGCCTCCGGCTTCGCGCCCTTCCTGGTGCGCTTCCTGTACGGCAACGGCGTGAAGCTCTCGGTGGTGAACGACGCGGGTCCGGTGACGGTGAACCCGCTCGACGTGACCGGCATCGCGGCCCGGGCCGCCGACTGGCAGTTCGACCAGTTCTATCCGGCCAGCTGCACCGCCTGCGGTCCGGACGAGACGGCGACCGCCATCATCGACTGGCGTCTCGAGAACGACACGACGATCACCGAGGCCTGGTACGAGACGGACGGGGACGAGACCAACCGCTTCTTCCTGATGGTGCCGACCCAGGAGGAGTACCGGGACCTGATCCTCGCGGACACCGACGCCGTGCGTGCCAACCACCCGCTGCGCTACAAGCGCTTCATCAAGAGCGGGGACTCCAGCCACACGGCATTGCAGACGCCGCTGTTCAACACGCAGACGGTGAACGGCATCCGGCTCGACTGGTGGACGAGCCTGTTCCTCCACCTCCCGGTCCTGACGCCGGACCTGGTGGAGGACTTCGTCCCGCTGCCCTAGGGTCGCCGGATCGGATGAAGAGCAGAGCCCCCGGAGCCCCTCGCGGGCTTCGGGGGCATCGCTATGGGAGTGACCAGTGTCCATCGCCGAGAACCGGAAGACCGTCGAGACGTTGTGGAAGGCGCTCAGCGCCATGGACTGGGAGACGCTGAAGAGCTGCCTCTCCGACGACGTCCACTACGAGGACGTGCCCACCGACGACCCGGGCGCCCGCGGCCCCGAGAACGTGGTCAGGCGGCTGGCGATCGCGTTCGACCACCTGACGGACCACCAGCACACCATCCATCACATGGCCTGCGAGGGCGACGTGGTGTTCCTCGACCACACCGAGGTCTGGACCTTCAAGACCGGCGAGAAGGCGACCAACCAGTTCGCCACCGTCCACGAGATGAAGGACGGCAAGGTCGCGCGCTGGAGCGACTACTGGGACGTCTCCGGCTTCGTCGGCCAGTTCCCGGCCTGGTTCCTGGAAGAGATGGCGAAGCACAGCTCGGCCGACTTCAGCGACTAGCGCCGGCGCGCAGAGCCGCGCGCGTCGGCGACCAGGACGAGAGCCAGGGCCAGCAGCGCGACCCCTCCGCCCACCAGGAACGGCACGGACGCACCGAAGCGGTCCCACAGCAGGCCGGCGGCTGCGCTGGCCACGAGCAGGGCCATGCCGCAGGCCAGGTTGAAGACGCCGAACGCCGTGCCGCGCAGGTCGACCGGCGCGGCGTCGGCGACCATCGCGGCCAGCAGGCCCTGGGTCATGCCCAGATGCAGGCCCCACAAGGCGACGCCCGGCGCGAGGCTCTGCCAGGAGTCGCCCCAGGCCAGCACGCCGTCGGCGGCGACGAGTACCGCCAGCCCGGCCACCAGCAGCCGCGAGTGGCGACCGCGGTCCGCCAGGTCCCCGAACGGATAGGCCGACGCGGCGTAGACCCCGTTCATGGCGACCAGCACCAGCGGGACCCAGGCGAGCGGCAGGCCCGCCTGCTGGACCCGCAGCACCAGGAACGCCTCGCTGAAGCGCGCCAGCGAGAACGCCGCGCCGATGCCGACGATCCACCAGAAGCGGGGGCCCAGACGTCCGGCGGCGCGCCAGTCGACCGGGTTCCTGCGCGGACCGCGTGTGGCCGGGTCGGGGTCGCGCACGCCGAAGGCCAGCAGCCCGACGGCCAGGAAGCCGGGAACCACCGCCACCCAGAAGACGGCCCGGAAGTCGTTGGACCAGAGGAGCATCAGGCCCATCGCCAGCAGCGGGCCGAAGAACGCGCCCAGGGTGTCGAGCGCCTGGCGCAGTCCGTAGGCGCCGCCGCGCACCTCCGCCGGTGTCAGGTCCGCGACCAGCGCGTCGCGCGGGGCGCCGCGGATGCCCTTGCCGACGCGGTCGGCGAAGCGCGCAGCGAACACCATCGATGCTCCCGGAGCCAGGGCGAAGAAGGGCTTGCTGAGCGCTCCCAGTCCGTAGCCCGCGACCGCGAGCGCCTTGCGCCGGCCCAGGTAGTCGCTGAGCGTGCCGGAGAACACCTTCACGACCAGCGCCGTCGACTCGGCCACGCCCTCGATGAGGCCGATGGCGAGGGCGCTGGCGCCCAGCTCCACCAGCAGGAAGACCGGCAGCAGGCTGTGGATCAGCTCCGAGGAGACGTCCATCAGCAGGCTGACGAAGCCCAGGACCCAGATCGCGGGCGGGATCCGGGTCACATGCGGGAAGCGGGGGGCGGTCGATGCTGCGAGTGGCGCAGGTGGCGGCGCGCGACAGCAGCGAGCGGAACGCCCAGGGCGAGGAGCGGCCAGGGGACCGCGGGCACGCCCGGCGCGAGCAGGGTGGGCGCGGCCCAGAAGGACATCGCGATCGGCACCTCGCCCATGCCGATCACCGCGCCCAGCGCGTTGCGATCGATCACCAGGTCCTGGTTGCCGCCCGCCGGGCACGACTCGGCGCAGATCACGTCGGCCGCCAGCAGTCCGCCGCCGGTGTCGATCGCCTCCACGAGCTGGATCTCGGCCTGCACGATCTCGCCGTCGGCGTCGGTCTGGAGCTTGATGCGGGTGAGCGGGTGGAGCGGCGTGGCGTCGTCGATGGTGACCGGCCCGGCGGAGAACGAGAAGCGCACCGGGGCAACGTCGCCGAAGGGCAGGTTCTCGACCGGACCCGCCAGCACCAGGAAGCCGTTCACCTCGTGCGCCACGCTGATCGTGCCGCTGGCGGTGCTGAAGTTCGGCCCGTTCCAGTCGTAGCGGTACGACTGGGCCGCGGCGTGCGTCGCGACGACCAGCAGCAGGACCGTGAGCGGTGCGACGCGGCGCATCCCCCGATTCTACACCGCTCCCCGGTCGCTCGAGGGGCCCGGGCTGCGACCGAGCAGCACCCGGTCGACGAACTTCGTCACCAGCCGGTTCGACTCGGGCGTCTCGCGCGCCGCGCGCAGCACCCGGGCCAGGTGCTCGTCGCCCTCGGTGTAGTGGTCCTTGAAGTGGGTGAGCCGCTCGACCAGGGTGGCGCGGTCCACCTCGGGGTGGAACTGGAAGGCCCAGAAGGGTCGCTCCACGACCCGGAAGACGTGGCAGCAGGCGTCGGTGTAGGCCAGCTCGAGGCAGCCCGGCGGCGGACGGGTGGAGCGCTCGCGGTGGACCGAGACGGCCAGGAAGGGATCCGGCGCGTCGCCCAGGATCGGGTCGTCGCGGGCGTCGGCGCGGAGGCGGATCGGTACGGTGCCCATCTCGAAGTCGTCGGCGTCGCGCACGATGCGACCGCCGAAGGCGACCACGGCGAGCTGGAAGCCGAAGCACGAGGCGAACACCGGCTGCGCCGTATCGCGCACGTGCAGCAGCAGGTCGCGGGCGCAGGGCACGAACGGATAGCGCTCGGGCTCGAGGACGCTCGCCTCGCTGGCGCCGCCGACGAAGAGGGCGTCGTAGCCGTCGGCCACGTCCGGCGCGAAGCGCGGCGTGTCGAAGACGTTCAGCACGTCGATCTGGTCGAGGTCGAGACCGGCCTGGGCGGCGAAGCTGCGGTGCTCCTCGACGCGCACGGCCTGGAGGTCGCGGATCTGGAGCAGCAGGATGCGCAGGTCGCGTCGGTGTCGTCCGGGTGTCATGGGCGGGCGCCGTCGCGGAACGATACCCGCTCGGGCGGCCGGCGTGCTGATAGCATGGCGCGATGCCCACCCCCCGCTCGTTCCGAGGCGTCGCCTGGAACCCGGTGCCCGAGTCGGAGAACCGCATCCACTCGGACGAGGTGGCGCACCGCTTCGGCTTCCAGGGCGGCCTGGTGCCGGGGGTCGTGGTGTCCGCCTACCTGATCCACCCGGCGGTGGATGCGTGGGGCGAGGACTGGCTCGCCCGCGGCCGGGCCGAGGTGGTGGTGGAGCGCCCGGTCTACGACGGCGAGGCCTTCGAGGTGGTGCTCGAAGAGGCGTCCGGCGACACCTACCGGGCCGGCCTGCGCGGACCCGGGGGCGACGTCCGCGCCCGCGCCACGGTGACCCTGCCCGACGCCGCGCCCGCGCCGCCGACCCTGCGCGGCGACCCCCGCATCGGCGCCGGCTTCGATCGCCCGCAGGCCAGCCGCGCGGTCTTCGAGCGCCTTCGGGAAGAGGGCCTGGGCGCCGTCCGGGTCCGCTGGCCCGAGGCCGAGATCACCCGCTACTTCGCGGACCCGGCCGGCATGCCGTCGCTGCTGCGACCCGACGCGGAGGGCTACGCCAACCCGGCCTTCGTGCTCGGCATGTCGAACTGGGCGCTCGCTGCCAACGTCCGCATGAGCCCCTGGCTGCACCTCCAGACCGAGCACCAGAACTTCGCCGCCATCGCGCCGGGCAGCGAGCTGGTGGTGGAGCAGCGCGTCGCCGACCTGTTCGAGAAGAAGGGCCACGAGTTCGTGGACGTGGAGCTGGCCGTCTTCCACCCGGACGGCCGCCCGGTGGTGGGTGCCCGGCTGCGGGCGATCTACCGGCTGCGAGGCGAGGGCGACCCCTCCTGACGCTAGTCAGAATTCATTGACACCTGTCAGAATCCGTGGGAGACTCCCGCCATGGAGTCGCCCTTCCGCGACCGCACGCAGCGCGAGAGCCAGCGCGAGCTGACCCGCCGCGTCCTGTTCGACGCGGCGCTCGAGGAGTTCCGCCGCGAGGGGTTCGACGCCTCGAGCATCGCGCGAATCGCGAGCCGGGCCGGTGTCTCGCGACCGAGCTTCTACTTCCACTTCCCCACGAAGGAGCACGTGCTGCTCGAGCTCCAGTGGAACGTGGAGCTGCGCATCGTCGAGCGGCTGCGCGACTGCGCGACGCTGCGCGACGCGCTCCACGAGTTCGTGGAGGGGCTGGTCGAGTCGGAGGAGATGGTCGGCAGCCCGGAGCTGCATCGCGACGTGATCCGCATCTACACGCGCCGTCCGGAGGGGCTCTCCCTCGAGGACCAGCCGTTTCCGGTGCTGTTCGATCTGGGTCGCCGCTTCGCCCTGGGCGCAAGGGACGGCGAGCTCCGCCCGGGGCTCGAGCCGGCCCAGGCCACCCACCTCTTCCTCACCAGCGTGTTCGGCTACCTGATCGCCCGCAGCCAGCCCCTCGCCTCGTTGCGCGGCGACCTGGAGGTGCTGATCTCGCTCTACCTGAGCGACCCGCGATGATCGCCTACGACCCGCTCGACCCGCCGGACTGGCAGGATCCGTACCCGACCTACGCGCGGCTGCGCGACGAGGCCCCGGTCCACTACGCCGAGAAGACCGGCACCTGGTGCGTCTCACGCCACGCCGACGTGGCCAGGGTGCTGCGCGACGCGGAGACCTTCTCGTCCGCCGCGGCCTTCGAGATCCTGATGAAGGACCGCGCGCGGGTCGGCCTGGGCGAGGCGTTCGAGATCGCGCGCTACCTGTACCGGGCGCGTCTGAACCCGCTGCGCATGCGCCGCAGGCCTCCGTCCAGCATCATCACCTCGGACCCCCCGCAGCACGACGCCATGCGCGCCATCGTGAACCGCGGCTTCACGCCGCGCCAGGTGCGGCGGCTCGAGCCGCGCATGCGGGAGATCGTGGCTGGCTGCATGCGCAAGCTGCACGGCGGGCGGCCCTTCGACGTGGTGCGGGACCTGGCCGTTCCGCTGCCCGTGTCCATCATCGCCGACCTGCTGGGCGTGGGCGAGGAGCGCCACGCCGACTTCAAGCGCTGGAGCGACGACATCATCGCGGGAAGCTCCGGCAGCCAGCGCACGGGCACGCTGGGACCGTTCCTGCGCTCGATGGGCGAGCTCGTCGCGTACATGCGCGAGGTGGCCGACGAGCGACGGCGCCGGCCCGCCGACGACGTGATCAGCACCCTGGTCGATCCGGCCCACGGCGAGACGCTCGACGCGGCGACGCTCGGCCAGTTCGTGGTCGTGCTGCTGGTGGCCGGCAACGAGACCACGACCAACCTGATCGGCAACGGCGTGAAGGCGCTGCTCGACCACCCGGAGCAGCTCGAACGCGTCCGCGCCGAGCCGGATCGGCTGCCGAACATGGTCGAGGAGATGCTGCGCTTCGACACGCCGGTGCAGTACGTCTTCCGGCGCACGACCCGGGAGACCGAGATCGCGGGGACGGCGATCACGGCGGACGCCAGCGTCTGCGTGCTGCTGGCGTCGGCCAACCGGGACGAACGCCGTTTCGCGGATCCGGACCGCTTCGACGTGACCCGCGACACGCGGGGGCACCTGGGCTTCGGCCTGGGCATCCACTTCTGCCTGGGCGCGTCGCTGGCCCGCCTGGAGGCGCGCACCGCCTTCGAGGCGCTGCTCCCCGAGCTGACGCGCATGCAGCGCGGCGGCACCGCCTCGAGCTTCGTCGACTCCTACCTGGTCCGCGGCCTCGACCGCCTGGAGCTGGTCCCGGCGGCGGCGGCGTAGTCCCGCGGATCCACGCAATGCGTGGGTCGCGCTGCGGGTGGTGCTCCAGATGTCACCGAATGGTGTTGACCCACCCGTCGCTGGGATCGCATGATGGCGACGTGACGAATCTGGAGTTCCCATCTGTCACGCCGGCCGGGTTTCGATCCGGCTGCTTGGGTGGCTCATGAGGGACTCCTGCCATCCGGAGGCCGTGGATGCGAATGCGGCCCGCAACGAGGGGGCGCATGCATCGAATCCGCAGCCTGGAGTGGGGCAGGCCGCTCGCCCTCGTCCTGCCGCTTGTCCTGGGATGTGCCGTCGGCATCCACGAGGCGCCTCTGCCCGGTGACCCGATGCCCATTCGCGACATGGCCCCGGTCTACTCCGCAGAATCCTCGACCGGGATCGACGGCAAGGTCGGCTGGGGAAAGGGGACGCTCTTCGCGATTCCCATGGTGCCCATCTACATAACCGGTGACGACAACATCGAAGTCGCGCGACGTATCGGGCAGGCGGTGGACCACGCTGGACTGCCGCGTGCGACGAGGCCCGAGGGTGCCGCACGTCTCGACTACCACGTCGAGAGGTTCTGGTTCCAGAACTACACGTGGTTCTTTCCGATCCTGGTTCCGACCTGGGGCAACGCGGAGATCCGGGTGACCGTGTCCGATCTCTCCGGGAACGAGGTCTGGAGTCGTGCCTTCACGGCCTCGGGTCGGACGTTCAATTTCTTCAACGGGTTCAGCATCGCGGCGAACGAAGCCCTCGACCAGATCCTGGTGCAGATGCGGGACGAGTTCCGCTCACGGGAGTTCGCCAGGACGCTGACGGAAGCATCCACGCCGGGGTCGACACCATGAGGCGTGCCGGGCGTCTTCGGCAGCTGCTCGTCGCCGGGCTGTTGATTCCGATCGGCTGTGCATCGCTTCCTCCCGGCGTTGGCCTCGGGAAGGGAACGCCGGCGCCTGAGCGGGTCGACGCGCGCGTCTGGGTCGACCTCATCGAGATCGACGACGAGCGGGCCACGCGGCAGACGTCGGAGGCCCTGACGCTCCAGCTCTCGCGCTACATCGAAGAGCGCCGCTACTTCCGCGACGTCCGGGTCGCGCCTGGCAACGCGAAGCCCGAGGATCTGGTGCTCTCGATCGAACTCGACCGCTACTTTGCGCAGCGTTCGGTTCACCCGGCCTATTTCCCGGGAGCATTCCTCACGCTCACGCTCTGGATCTGGTTCGGTGGCCCGATCTTCACGGACTCGGCCGAGTTCACCGGTGTCGCCGAGATCCGAAGTCCCTCGGGCGAGTTGCTGGCGAGCGGAAAGGCAGAACTCTCGGACCGACACAGTGTGTCGTTCTGGTCGCCGAACTACGCGATCCCCTCGGCGACTGAAGAACGCACCAGCTTCTTCCGCGAGCTCCTGGATGATGCCGTCTCCAACCTCCAGAAAGGAATCCCGTGATCCACTCCGTTCGCCTCGCTTTCGCTCTCGGCCTCGTCTCGTTGCAAGTCGCTTGCGCCTCCTTTCCGGCGGGGAAGTTGGAGAGAAGAGAAGTCGCCGGGTCTTCCAGCGGCAAGTCCATCTCGGTCATCTTTACCGGCTCCGTCGAGATGAACGGCCAAGCGCACGACGCCAATCCCACGATGCTCGAGGTCTGGCAGACGCAGACGCTCAAGGCGTATCAGGATTCCGACGCCTTCGCGACCGTGCGATCCGGCCTCTACGAATCGGACCTGCGCGCGGACGTAGAGCTGCTCAATACCGGCGAACCGAATGTGGGGCTGGCCTTCCTCTCGGGCTTGACGTTGACGCTGATCCCGGCGAAGGCGAGCGACCACATGAGGGTCACTACGCGCTTCTCGGATCTGGAGGGGAATCTGCTGGCTGAGATCGTCAAGGAAGAGACGATCAACACGTGGATTCAGCTCTTCCTCGTGTTCCTTACACCATCGAACTTTCCCAACGGCGTCGTAGAACAGGTAGTGCGCGATTTGTCCACGGCCACGATCGCCGAGGCGGTGGAGCAGGGCGTGTTCGATGGGTCGGGCGGTTCCCTGAGCGGTGGCGGTTGCGCCGCAGTCCTGGCAGGAAAGCCGTGCGGCAACTCGTAGGCAGTTCGCCGGACGCTCCGGTAGAGGGGCCGCTCTGCCGCTGAGGTTTGCCGCAGCGTTCCGATGGGAGGCGTCGGTGGACGCGATTTGCGGGGGGCGCAGGGCAAACGAATTTTGGTAGGGTGCGCGCCATGATTGCTCCTGCTCTCCGCTCACACCGGCTCCCGCTCCTCCTGGTCTCCTCCCTGCTCCTGGCGTTCGGCGTCGGCTGCGGGCGCTCCTTCGACGGCTACGGCGCTCCCTTCTGGATGCGCGGC
>JBNLVK010000090.1:0-11642 GCA_050618055.1 Myxococcota bacterium | reverse complement strand
CTTTCCCTACCCGACGCTCTGCCGATCTGGCTGCTGGTGGGCTTCGGCGCCTGGCTGCGTGGGGCGGGTCGGGAGGCGGCGGCGTGACGCGGGCGGCCCGGCCGGAAGACGCGGCAGAACGGGGAGATGGGCCGGCCTCGCTCACCGATCGCGTGAAGGGCCTGGCGCTGGCCCTGGGCTTCGACCGGGTGGGCGTGGCGCCGGCCCTTCCCACCCGCGAGACGCGCTTCCTGCGCGACTGGCTGGCGCGCGGGCACGCCGGCGAGATGGCCTGGATCGGGCGGCGCGCCGAGGAGCGGGTGGATCCGCGGCGCGTGCTCGAGGGCGCGCGCAGCGTGATCGCGCTGGGCTTCGTCTACGACCCGGGCCCGCGCGATCCGGCCGCGCCCGGCGACTTCGCGGTGGCCCGCTACGCCGGCGGCGACGACTACCACGACGTGCTGCTCGACCGGGTGCGCGCCCTCGAGGCGGGGCTGCCGGCGCTGGCGGACGCACCGGTGCGCACGCGCGGCTACGTCGACACCGGACCGGTGCTGGAGCGCGCCTTCGCCGCGCGCGCCGGCCTGGGCTGGATCGGCAAGAACAGCTGCCTGATCGATCCGCAGCTGGGCTCCTACCTGTTCCTGGCGGTCGTGCTGACCGACCTGGCGCTCGACGCCGACGCGCCCGAGCCGGACCACTGCGGCAGCTGCCGCGCCTGTCTCGACGCCTGTCCGACCGACGCCTTTCCCGAGCCCTACGTGCTCGACGCCACCCGCTGCCTCTCCTATACGACCATCGAGCTGCGGGGCGCCATTCCCGAGCCGCTGCGCGAAGGCCACGGCGCCTGGGGCTTCGGCTGCGACGTGTGCCAGGAGGTGTGTCCCTGGAACCAGCGCGAGCGGCGCCGCGTTCCCGACGATCCGCATGGGCTGCGCGCCCGCATCGCTCCCCGGCCCGAGTGGGTGCGGCCCTCGATCGCCTGGGTGCTGGGCCTCAGCGAGGAGCGCTGGCAAGGGGCGGCGCGGCGCACGGCCCTCAAGCGCACCCGCTACCGCGGTCTGCTGCGCAACGCGCTGGTGGCGGCCGGCAACGCGGGACCTTCCGCGGCGGCCGAGCTGGTGCCCCTGGTGCGCCGCCATGCCGCGGGCGACGACCCGCTGCTGGCCGAGCACGCGCGCTGGGCGCTGCGCCGGCTGGGTGCAGACGGCTAGGGACGCCGGGCCGCCAGCCGCGCGACCGCGGCGGGCCGCTCGCCCGTCGTCGTTCCCTCCCAGTGGTCCAGCACGTCGAGGGTCGGGAAGAGGCCGGGCAGCTCGCCGTCCTCCAGCAGGAATGCAGGATTGCCGGGCCCGTAGCCCAGATCCCTCTGGTGGAGGGTGAAGGTCTCGTAGAGCAGCACGCCGCCCGGGGCGAGCGCTTCGGCAATGGCCGGCGCCAGCGGCCGGTGCAGGTAGCGGAACACCAGGATCACGCCGCAGCGCCCCGGCGCCAGCGGCAGCCCCCGGTCCTGCTCGAAGTCGGCGCGGGCCAGCCGGACCGGCGCCGGCGCGTCGCGGGCGGCGTCGGCCAGCTCGGCCAGGTGGCCGGCGTTGCGGTCCAGGCCGATCACCGGCACGCCGCGCCCGGCCACCGCCCGCGCGATGCGTCCGCGACCGCAGGCCAGCTCCACCACCGCACCCCGCCGCGCTCCCTCGCACAGCCGCTCCCACTGCGCGTCGAGCCACTCCACCGCGGGTCAGGTCCGGCGCGCCAGCAGCTCGACCATGCGGGCCGGGAAGTCGGAGACGATGCCGTCCACGCCCAGGTCGAGGAGCCGCGCCATCTCGTCCGGCTCGTTGATCGTCCAGACGTGGACCTGAACCCGGTGGGCGTGGGCCAGCGCGAGCAGCTCGGGCGTGACCAGCGGGTTGCCCGCGAACTCGGCCGGGATCTGGAGCGCCATCGGACCCGCCGGCGGCGGCTCGCCGCGCAGGGTCGAAACCGCGAAGCCGGCCACCTCGCCGGTCGACGCGCCCAGCGCCACGTCGAGACGGCGCTCCGCCACCTGCCGGCGCAGCCGCTGCATGATGGCGTCGTCGCCCGAGGTGAGCAGCGTCGTCCCGGCGCGGCCGGCCTCGGCGACGACGTCGAGGGTACGCTCGACCAGGCCCGGGCGGTCCTCCTTCAGCTCCAGGTTGAAGCGCGCGTCCGGGAAGCGGGCCAGCGCCTCGGCCAGGCTGGGAATGCGGTGACCGCGCCCGCGCTCCGGGTGGTCGCGGCCGTCCGGCGAGAAGTGGAAGGCGGCGTCCAGCTCGCGCAGCTCGGCCCAGGCGAAGTCGGCGACGCGGCCGCTCTTCTCGGTGCAGCGGTCGACCTCGTCGTCGTGGATCAGCACCGGCACGCCGTCTCGGGTGACGTGGACGTCCGACTCGAGCAGGGCGGCGCCCTGGGCCAGCGCGTGCTCGAAGGAGGCCAGCGTGTTCTCGGGACGCTCGCCGGCGCAGCCGCGGTGGCCGATCACGATCGGGTGCGGAACGTCGAAGTAGGGGTGCACGGGATCCATCGGGGTGACCGGGCGCATACGGTATCATGCGCCGCCCCATGGCCGTGCTGACGCGCGACGCGATCCAGGCCGAGCTCGACGCGGGTCGGGTGCGCATCGACCCGTTCGCACCCGACCAGCTGGGCGCGGCGTCCATCGACCTGACACTGGGCGACGAGATCCGCGTGATCGAGCGGCCGCTCGATCCGATCGACCTGGTGGCCGACTCCGACTACCGCGACTACACGCGGGTGGAACGCCTCGACACGCCCTACGTGCTGGAGTCGGGCTCCACCATCCACGGCATCACCCGCGAACGCATCTCGCTGCCCGACGACCTGTGCGGCTTCCTCGAGGGCCGCAGCCGCTTCGCGCGCCTGGGCCTGATGATCCACGTCACCTCGGCCTTCGTGCAGCCCGGCGTCGACAACCGCCAGGTGCTGGAGATGAGCAACGTCTCGGGCCACCCGCTGCGCATCCACGCCGGCGTGCGCATCTGCCAGATCGTGCTGATGCGCACCGAGGGAAGCGCCCACTACCGCGGACGCTTCGCCGACCAGGACCAGCTCTAGCGCCGTGCGCGCCGTGGCCCAGCGGGTCGCCGAGGCCCACGTCACGGTGGACGGCGGGGAGGTCGCCGCCATGGGCGCGGGCCTGCTGGCGCTGGTGGGCGTGGGCCGCGAGGACGGTCCGGCGGACGCGCAGGAGCTGGCGCGCAAGCTCGTGCACCTGCGCGTCTTCGGCGACGACGCCGGCCGCATGGACCGCTCGCTGCTCGACGTGGGCGGCACGCTCGGCGTGGTCTCCCAGTTCACGCTGTGGGGCGACGCGCGCAAGGGCCGGCGTCCCTCGTTCACCGGCGCCGCGCCGCCCGAGCAGGCCGAGTCCCTGGTGGAGGCGCTGGTGGCCGCCGCCCGCGAGCTGGGCGCGCCGGTCGTCACCGGACGCTTCCGCGCGATGATGGACGTGGCCCTGGTGAACCAGGGTCCAGTCACGATCCTGCTGGACACCCAGCGCCGCTTCTAGGCACGGCGCCCTCAGCCGGCCGGCTTCCGACCTGCCGCGACGCCTCCAGTCCCACTTGACGATCCCGGCGGGGAAGGCATCCTCCGGTCGTGGGGGAGACGGCGTTTGGCCGTCGACCCCGCGCGTGGCTGGGGGGCCGCGCATCCCGCTCCGCGAGGGGGCCAGCGGGCGCGTGAGCGCGCTCACGGATCGATTCGTGGGGTGAAGCACACTCGGGGGGGACCCCGATCGGCTCCGGCGACGCCGCCGGGTCCGGAACCACAAGAGAGGTTGGACGTGAAGATGATCGTGCGACTGCGAGCGGGTCTGCTCGCCTGCGTGCTGGCCGTGACGTTCGCGCCCGGCGTGGCCGCCGCGAACGAGAGCAAGGCGGCCGAGGCCGGCATCGGCACGCTGTCGATGCTGAGCAGCCTGGTCTACGGCCCGACGAAGCTGGTCTACGCCACCTGCGGGCTGGTGTTCGGCGGCATCGCCTATGGGCTTTCGATGGGCGACCAGGACGTGATCGACGCCGTGCTGACGCCGGCCGTGCGGGGCGACTACGTGGTGACGCCCGCGCACCTGCGCCGCGAGCAGCGGCTGGTGTTCTTCGGCGAGGACCCGGAGTACCGGGTCTCCCAGACCGCGATGGTCGAGGAAGAGCCGGTCCTGATCGAGGACGACTACTCGACCGACTACTCGTCCGACTACTAGGACGAGCGCCTGCTCCGCAGACCGGCCCGGCGGGTCCGGGCCGGTCTGCGCGCGCAGCCCGGGCGACCGCCCCTCGGGGTGACGCCGCCGCTGTGGTGGCACGCCCCTTGGCGAGTCGCGATGCTCCTGCCGGATGCCGTCTGCGACCCCCGACTTCGTGCTGGCCTTCGCGGCCGGCCTGCTCTCGGTGCTCTCGCCGTGCGTCCTGCCGCTGCTGCCCGCGTACCTGTCGCTGATCTCCGGCATCTCTGTGGAGGAGATGCAGGAAGGGGCGCACGAGCACGACCACCAGCTGCGCCGGCGCGTGCTGCGCGCCTGCCTGGGTTTCGTGCTGGGCTTCTCCGCGGTGTTCATCGTGATGGGGATCGGCGCGGTGGCCGTCGGCCAGGTGCTGCGCACCTGGCGGGCCGACGTGTTCGGGGTGCAGTTCGGCGTGAGCCAGATCGCCGGCGCGGTGATCGTGCTGCTCGGCCTGCACATGACCGGCCTCTCGCCGATCAAGCTCCTCTACCGCGACACCCGCTTCACCTTCAGGCTCCACCAGCGCAGCTTCGTCTCCACCTTCGTGGTGGGCGCCGGCTTCGCGCTCGGCTGGTCGCCGTGCATCGGGCCCATCCTGGCGACCATCCTGACCGTCGCCGGCCACCGGGAGACGGTGCTCCAGGGGGTCGGCCTGCTGGCCGTGTACTCGGCGGGCCTGGCGGTCCCGTTCCTGGCGGCGGGCTGGAGCATCGAAGCCTTCTTCCGCGGCTTCCGGCGCATCCGCTTCCACTTCCGCAAGCTGGAGATCGCCTCGGGGGCGATCCTGGTGGGCGTGGGCCTGCTGCTGGTCACCGACCAGTTCACCGTCTTCAACCGCCAGTTCAGCTTCATGGCAGACTTCATCAACGCAGCAGAGAGGGCACTCGAGTGATTCCGCGGTTTCTGGGCCTGATGACGGCGCTGTGGCTGGTCTCGTTCACCGGCTGCAGCGACGGCGCCGGGGGCATCGAGGGCGAGTCGTCCGCAGCGGACGGCGGCCTCGCCATGGCGCCCGACTTCGCCTACACCGACCTGGAGGGGCGCCCCTTCCAGCTCTCGGAGCTGCGCGGCCGGACGGTGATCATCGACTTCTGGGCCACCTGGTGCCCGCCCTGCGTGTTCCAGCCCACCGAGCTGAACGCCTTCTGGAAGCGCCACAAGGACAGCGGCGAGTACCAGGTGCTGGGCGTCGAGGTGGGCGGCGCCAGCATCGAGGAGATCCGCGAGTGGGCCACGGACAACGACGCGGTCGCCGAGTACCCGGTGCTCACCGGCGCCGACGAGGACCTGGCCCGCCGCTTCGGGGCGCTGGGCTTCCCGGCCCTGGTGATCGTGACCCCGGCCGGGGCGATCCACTCGGTCCACGTCGGCCTGACCACGCTCCAGGAGCTGGAGGAGCAGGTGGCGGCGGTGGTCGACCCGCCCGCCGCCGAGGCCGGCTAGGGCGGGCTAAAGCGGGTCGCGCGGCGCGTCGAAGACCCCTGTGGGGACCTGTTCTCCCGAGGTAGGCGTGGCCGGCGACGACACCAACATCCGGGTTCGGCGGAGCTATCAGCGGACGCTGTCGCCCGGGGAGATCGTGTTCGACGAGGGCGACCCCGGCGACCACTTCTACGTGATCCAGTCCGGCGAGGTCGAGCTGGTGCGCGAGACGCCCCAGCAGGAGCGGGTGGTGGCGCGCCTGGGCGCCGGCGACTTCTTCGGCGAGCTGGGGCTGGTGATGGGCGGGCCGCGCTCCTCCCGCGCCGTGGCGGTCAGCACCACCCGGGTGATCGCCCTGGACCGGGAGACGCTCGAGGGCATGTGCATGGACCAGCCGGAGATCGCGATCCGCATGATCCGCGTGCTGGTCTCGCGGCTGATCGAGGCCGAGCGGCGGCTGGCCCTGCTGGGCGCCGACGACCTGCTGCGGCCGATCGTGCGGGCCCTGGTCCGCCACGGCGAGCCCGAGGGCGCCGGGCTGCGGGTGGGGGCCAAGCTCAAGGAGCTGGCGGCCTTCGCCGGGCTCTCCATGTTCGAGGCGCACCGCGCGCTCCACCAGCTCTTCGAGCGCAAGCTCGTGCAGCTGGTCGAGGACGTGCTGATGGTCCCGGACCGGGAGGCCCTGTCGGCCTGCCTGGACGCCGACTGAGGTCCGCCATCTGCTAGCGTGCGGCACCGATGCTGCGCGCCGCTCGAGTGCTCGTCGCGGGACTGCTTCCGGCCCTGCTGTCCGCCGTCGCCGCGGCCCAGGACTTCGGCATCGACTTCGAGGTGTCGCGCGAGCACCCGGTCACGCTGACCGCCGACCAGCTCGAGTACGAGAGCCAGCGCGAGGTCTACATCGCCCGCGGCAACGTGGTGATCGTCCAGGGCGAGCGGACGCTGTCGGCCGACTGGATCGCGTTCAACCCGGACACCGGCGCCGGCGTGGCCAGCGGCAACGTGGAGCTGGTCGAGGGCACCGACGTGCTGCGCGCCGACTTCGTCGACTTCAACGTCGAGACACTGGAGGGGGTGATCCGCGAGGGTCGCCTCGACTCGCCCGAGAGCCGCTTCCGCACCTGGGGCAGCGAGATCCAGAAGACCGGCGAGAACACCTACACCTTCAAGAACGGCGTCTTCACCACCTGCCGCTGTCCGGACGAGGACGCCACCGAGCCCTGGCGCATCCGCGCCAAGGAGGCGGAGGTCGAGGTGGGGGGCTACGGCACGGTCCGCGACGCGACCATCGAGGTGCTGGGGCTGCCGGTCGCCTGGCTTCCCTGGATGATCTACCCGATCAAGACCGAGCGGCAGACCGGCTTCCTGTTCCCCGAGCTCCACGTGGCCAGCCGCGACGGCTTCGGCGCCGGGCTGCCGTTCTTCTGGGCCGTCCACGAGCAGGTGAACCTCACCCTCACGCCCCAGTACACGACCAAGCGGGGCTTCAAGGGATCCGGCGAGCTCGAGTACGTGTTCGGCGAGGAGTCGGAGGGCACCGCGGTGGCCGCCTACGGCCACGACGAGGAGATCGACCCCCACTCGAAGAAGGAGCCCTACAGCGCCGACCGCTGGCTCACCTCCGGCGAGCACGAGTGGTACCTGCCCTGGGACGTCCGCTACCAGGCCGACTACGCCTTCGCCTCCGACAACGACGTGCCGCTGGACTTCGACGAGCTGTCCGGCTCGCGGGCCGACCGCTACCTGCAGTCGATCACCTCGCTGTCGGCCGGGCTCGGCCGGACCGACCGCTTCGGCGGGGTGGCGTCGCTGTGGTTCGCCGACGACCTCCAGAACCCGGACGACATCGACCGCGACCGCGTGCTGCTCCAGCGCTGGCCCCACGTCGAGGTCGACGGGCTGGCCGGCGGGATCCCGGGCATCCCCCTGCTGCGCCCCTCGCTCGACACCCAGTACACCTGGTTCAGCGCCCTCGACCGGGCGGACAGCCAGATCGGCGTCGAGGGCTTCCGCGATACGGGCATCGACGGCGTGTCGAACGCCGACGAGATCGAGCGCAACCCGAACGACGGTCCCGATCCCTACGGCGACAACTTCAATGCGGCGACCAACCCGGGCGGCACCGAGCGCGACGGCTTCTTCCAGGAGGGCGAGCCGCTGACCGACTCGGGGCACCGCGCCATCCTGCACCCCCGGGTGGCGGCGCCGTTCCGGCTGGGGCGCTTCGCCGAGATCTTCCCCGAGGTGGGCTGGCACCAGACCCTCTACAGCACCCACATCCACGGCGGCGACTCGCGCGGCCTGCTGACCGGCCGCGCCGACGCGCGCAGCCGCCTGCGCCGCCGCTTCGACAACGACGTGGTGCACGTGGTCGAGCCGTTCGTGGGCTGGGCCTACGTGGCGCCGACCGCCCAGTCGCGCAAGCCCCTGTTCGTGCCCGAGACGGCGGTGCCCCAGGAGCGACTGCGCAGCCTCGACCTGGACAACGTGGTCCTCGACAGCGCCGACCGCATCGACCGCGCCCACCAGGTGACGTTCGGCGTGACCCAGCGCCTGTTCGGCGAAGGCGAGGAGGACGAGCCGCAGGTGCTGCGCGCCGACGTCACGCTGCTGGGCCTCTACGACCTGGAGGAGGGCCAGTTCGGCAACGTGGTGGTCGACGGGAGGGTGACGCCCTGGTGGCTCGGTGACCTGCGCTTCCACCTGGGAACGGCGCCCGACGGCCCCAAGTTCATCCGCGAGGGCATGGCCGACTGGAGCTGGAGCCACCGCCACGGCCACCGGATCAACACCACCTACCGCTACATCCGCGACATCCCGGACGTCTTCGAGGACTTCGGCACCGGCGACCGCTTCGACGACGTGCGCGACGAGCGGCGGGTGGACGAGCTGTCGACCAACCTGCGCCTCGCCCTCACGCCGTTCTGGACCGCCTCCTACCGCATGGCCTACTCCTTCGAGACCAGCCGCCTGATCGCCAACAAGGGCATCATCGAGTACCTGTCCAAGTGCGGCTGCTGGGCCCTGGGCCTGGAGTTCTCCGAGGACCGGGCCCGCGGCGTGGAGGTCAAGGCGCTGTACCGGATCGTGGGTCTGGGGAAGGACCAGGACCCGAACCGCGGCGGCCTGCTCGACTGGTAGCCGAGCCTCGGTTGACGGCCGAGATGCCGTTTGACTACCGTTCGGATCGGCGGAGGTTCTTCCCGCCGGACGCCTGATCCGACCCCCACCCGCGGCGCCGTCCGATCACGCCGCGCCCGAGGCACCCCTTGCTTCGCCCGTCCCAGGAAGTGTTCGAGGAGCACGCGCGCCGAGGCAACCTCGTGCCCGTGGTCCGAGAGCTGCTGGCGGACATGGACACGCCGCTGTCGCTGTTCCGCAAGCTCGACGACGGCCGCACCAGCTTCCTGTTCGAGTCGGTGGAGGGCGGCGAGAAGTGGGGCCGCTACAGCTTCATCGGCACCGGCGCGCGGGCCATCTTCCGCGCCCGCGGCGCTGACGTCGAGTGGGAGGAGGGCGGCGAAACCGAGCGCGTGAGCGTGTCGGGCGATCCGCTCGAGTTCCTGCGCGCGAAGCTCGACCGGCTGCACCCGGTGGCGCCCGAGGGCGATACGCTGCCGCGCTTCCTGGGCGGGGCGGTCGGCATGGTCAGCTACGACTGGGTGCGCTTCGTCGAGGACGTTCCGGACACGAACCCGGACGAGGCCGGGATGCCCGACCTCTGGTTCGTGCTGCCCGAGACGATCGTCGTCTACGACAACGTGCGGAAGATGGCCTCCATCGTGCGGCACGTGCACGTCGACGCGGGCGACGACGCCGGGGCGCTCTACCGGGCCGCCGTCTCGGACCTGGAGGGCGTGGTGCGCACGCTGCGCCAGCCGCTGCCGGCCGAGCCGCCGAAGGCCCCGGTGCGGGCGCCCATGGACGTGCAGCGCAGCATGACCCGCGAGGCGTACCACGAGATCGTGAAGCGGGCGGTCGAGTACATCGAGGCGGGCGACGCCTTCCAGATCGTGCTCTCCCAGCAGTTCCGTCTCCCGCTCCAGGTGGACCCGTTCTCCATCTACCGCCACCTGCGCGTGATCAACCCGAGCCCGTACCTGTTCTACCTGCGCTGTGAGGGGCCGGTGCTGATCGGCAGCTCGCCCGAGATCCTGGTGCGCCTGGAGGACGGCAACGTCGACGTGCGCCCGATCGCCGGCACGCGCCCGCGCGGCCGCACGCCGGAGGAGGATCGGGCGCTCGAGGTCGAGCTGCTGGCCGACCCGAAGGAGCGCGCCGAGCACCTGATGCTGGTCGACCTGGGCCGCAACGACGTGGGTCGCGTGGCCGAGGTGGGCAGCGTGAACGTGAACGAGTACGCGGTGGTCGAGCGCTACTCCCACGTCATGCACATCGTCTCGAACGTGCAGGCGCGGCTGCGCGAGGGGCTCGACTGGCTCGACCTGCTGCGGGCCACCTTCCCGGCGGGCACGCTCTCCGGTGCGCCCAAGGTGCGCGCCATGGAGATCATCGACGAGCTGGAGACCCTGCGACGCGGTCCCTACGGCGGCTGCGTCGGCTACGTCGACTACTCGGGCAACATGGACACCGCCATCGCGATCCGCACGCTGCTGGTCAAGGACGGGCAGATCTTCCTGCGCAGCGGCGCCGGCATCGTCGCCGACTCGAGCCCGCAGGCCGAGTTCGACGAGACGGTGAACAAGGCGCGCGCGCTGATCGAGGCCATCGACATGGCGCGGGAGGGCACCGACTGAGGGCGTCATGCGCGTGGCCATGATCGACAACTACGACTCCTTCACCTACAACCTGGTC
This sequence comes from Myxococcota bacterium, assembly GCA_050618055.1. GTDB lineage: Bacteria > Myxococcota_A > UBA9160 > UBA9160 > SMWR01 > CALDCK01. The sequence goes on along the minus strand of JBNLVK010000090.1, from coordinate 1,162 downwards.
CAGTACCTGTCGGAGCTGGGCGCGGCGGTGGAGGTCGTGCGCAACGACGCGGTGAGCGCCGAGGCGCTGCTGGCCACGCGTCCCGACGGCGTGGTGATCAGCCCGGGGCCGGGGGAGCCGTCCGACGCCGGCATCTCGCTCGACGTGGTGCTCGCCTGCGCGGCGGGTCGCGTGCCGCTGCTGGGCGTGTGCCTGGGCCACCAGTCGATCGGCCAGGCCTTCGGCGGCCGCATCGTGCGCGCGCGCCAGGTCATGCACGGCAAGGTCTCGAAGATCGAGCACGACGGGGAGGGCGTCTTCCGCGGCCTGCCTTCGCCCCTCGAGGCGACCCGCTACCACTCGCTGGTGGTGGACGAGGCGAGCCTGCCGGCTGAGCTGGTGGTGACCGCCCGCACGCCGGACCGCGAGATCATGGGCGCGCGCCACCGCGAGCTGCCCATCGAGGGCGTGCAGTTCCACCCGGAGTCGATCATGACGGGGGAGGGCAAGAACCTGCTCCGGAACTTCCTGGAAGGCTGCCGGGGGCTGGCGGCGTGAGCCTGCGGGAGGCGATCGACCGGGCGACGCGGCGCGAGGAGGTGCCGGCCGAGGTGCTGGAGGGCGCCTTCGGCGAGATCATGCGCGGCGAGGCGTCGGAGGTGGCGATCACCGCGCTGCTGGTGGCCCTTCGCACCAAGGGCGAGACCGTCGGCGAGATCGTGGCGGCGGCCCGCGCGCTGCGGGCGGCGGCGGTGACCGCGCCGTGCCTGGATCCGCGCACCGTCGACACCTGCGGCACCGGCGGCGACGCCGCCGGCACCTTCAACATCTCGACCACGGCGGCCTTCGTGGTGGCCGGCGCCGGCGTGCCGGTGGCCAAGCACGGCAACCGGGCCGCCTCCAGCAAGACCGGCAGCATCGACGTGCTGGAGGCGCTGGGCATCGCCGTCGACCTCCCGGTCGAGAAGGCGGCACGCCTGCTCGAGCAGGTGGGGATCGCGCCGTTCTTCGCGCGCCGCGCCCACCCGGCCATGCGCCACGTGGCGCCGGTGCGCCAGGCCCTGGGCATCCGCACGATCATGAACTGCATGGGGCCGCTGCTGAACCCGCTGGGCGTTCGCCTCCAGCTCGTCGGGGTCTACGACGGCGCGCTGGTGCCGCGGCTGGCGGAGGCGCTGGCGCA
>JBNLVK010000089.1:0-33443 GCA_050618055.1 Myxococcota bacterium | reverse complement strand
GCCGATTCCCGACTTCGTGTCCGACAAGATCGTGATGAAGGAGATCCAGATCCGCGGCGCGATCGGCGTGACGTCGAAGGGCTACCAGAGCGCCATCCGGCTGATCGAGTCGCGGAAGTACCCGGTCGAGAAGATGCACACCCACGACTTCCCCCTGCGCGAGGCCGAGCTGGCGATCCGCACGCTGGCGCGGCAGGTCGAGGGCGAGGAGTCGATCCACTCCTGTCTCATTCCCGGAAAGGACGCCTGAACGTTGGAATTCGTACGCAGCTGGATCGAGAAGTCGGGCTACAGCGCAGCGCTCGGGGTCGAGCTGGCCGAGCTTTCGGAGCAGGCCGCCACGCTGCGGCTGCCCTTCCGCGAGGAGAACTCGAACCCGGGCAAGGCGCTCCACGGCGGCTGCGCCGCGTCGCTGGGCGTGATCGGCGGACACGCCGTCGCGCGGGCGGCGTTGGGCGAGGCGTCCGGACCGTGGCACACGGTGTCGGTGCAGGTGAACTACCTGGCCGCCGCCATCGACGAGGACGTGACCGCGCAGGCGACGCTGCTGCGGCGCGGCAAGGAGCTGTGCTTCGTCGAGGTGGACGTGGCACGCGAGGACGGCAAGCCCATCGCCCACGTCACGGCGGCGGTGCGCGGACGCTTCGGCGCCGAGCCCTGCGCGCTGGCCACCTCGCCCGGCGACCACGGCGAGTCCGAGCCGGGCAAGATGGGACCCCACATGGGCCGGCTCCCCTTCGGCGCGGCCCGCGGCTTCGACGTCGAGCACATGGTGCGCAGCACGTCGCGCATCACCATGCCGGCCAGCCAGGCCAACGCCGACGCGGCCGGCGGCGTGCACGAGGGCGCGGCGCTGGCGCTGCTCGACACCACCGGCGCCATGGCGGCCTGGGCCGAGACCGGCCCCGGCCCCTACAAGGCATCGACCCCGTCGCTCCAGGCCTGCATCCTGGCGCCGCCGCCGGACGAGGCGCTGGTGGCCTACGGGCGCACGGTCCAGCGCGACGCCGAGATCCTGTGGGCGGAGGTCGAGGTGGCCGGGCAGCAGACGGCGAAGGTCTGCGCCCGCGGAACGGTCATCTACCGCATCGTCACCTGATCGGGGCGGGCGCCTGCGGCACGCCCGACCAGAACTCCGGGTCGTGGCCTGGGAAGATGCGCACGCCCTTGGCCTCCAGCTCGCGCAGGCGCAGCAGGGTGGCGCGCATGGCCTCCGGGTCGGCCGCCACCGGCGGCAGGTGCAGGTCGTCGAGAGTGCGGCGCAGGTAGCAGGCGTCGGCGGCCAGCAGCACCGGGCCGTCGGGGAGGGCCAGCCGCAGCGACTGGTGCCCCGGCGTGTGGCCGTAGGTCGGCACGCACACCACCGATCCGTCGCCGAACAGATCGTGCTCGCCGTCCACTTCCAGCACGTCGTGGCCGTGGTCGTAGTCGTGGGTCTCGAAGAAGTTCCGCGCGCGCAGGTCCGGGTCGGAGCCCGCCTCCCACTCGCGGCGCTGGACCACCACGCGCGCGTCGGGCAGCAGCGCGTTGCCGCCGGCGTGGTCGAAGTGGAGGTGCGAGTTCACCACGACGTCGACGTCGCCGGGCGCGAGCCCCACCTCTTCCAGGCGGCCGCTGATCTCCTCGCCGGGTCGGAACGCCACCTGGAACACGCGGGTCACGCCCTCGCCGAGCCGGCCCACCGGATCGCGCTGGGTGTCCGGGTGCAGGCCGGTGTCGAAGAGCACGCGGCCCTTCGGGTGCTCGATCAGGTAGCTGGGCACCGGCGCGCGCAGCTCGCCCTCGGCGTCGCGCAGGAAGGCGCCCAGCGGCGCGGTCAGCCAGCCGCAGGTGAAGGCCCGGACGCGCAGGCTCACGCGGGATCCACCAGCGCGTCGAACAGCCTGCCGATCGCCAGCTCGTTCTCGCGCTGCTGGCCGCCGGCGTCGAGGAAGGCCTGGAGGCGCCGCTTCGTCTCCGGGTCGCCGAGCGTCTGGTTGAACAGGTGCGCCTCCTCGATCAGGCCCTCGGGCGTGGTCGTCTCGGCCGCGTCCACCGACGCCTTCGCCTTCGCGATCGCCTGCTTCGGGAAGGAGGCGATGCGCCGCGCCAGGTCCATGACGAAGGGCTCGAGCTCGTCGGGCGGAAGCGCCCGGTTGACCCAGCCGTAGCGCTCGGCCGTCTCGGCGTCGAAGTCGCCGCAGCCGAGGATCGCCTCCAGCGCGCGGGCGCGACCCATCAGGCGCGGCAGCCGCTGGGTGCCGCTGCCGCCGGGCAGGATGCCGAGCGCCACCTCGGGCTGGCCGAACAGCGCGCGTCCCGCCGCGGCGAAGCGCATGTCGAGGGAGAGCAGGAACTCGCTGCCGCCGCCGCGCGCGCGGCCCTCGACCATGCCGATGGTCGCCACCGGCATGGTGCGGAAGCGCTCGACCATGGCGTGGAAGCCGCCCACCTCGGTGGGCTTCGGCTGCGGCTCGCTGGGCAGCTTCTGGATCAGCTCGACGTCGGCGTGGGCGATGAAGTAGTCCGGGTCGGCACTGCGGAAGACGGCGGCGTGCACCGACGCGTCCGCCTCGAGCGCCTGACCGAGACGGCCCAGGTCGCGCATCATCGAGAGGTCGCGCAGGTTGATCGGCGGATGGTCGATCGTGACGATCGCGACCGCTCCCTCCCTGCGCAGCGTGAGGGTGTCGTAGTCCTGGTCGGCCATGCCGTCCTCCGTGTCGGGGACGGCCCTTGTACCACGGATGCGGGGTCAGGCGGCGGCCGGCAGGCGCAGCACGAAGAGCACGCCGGGCTCGGCGCCCGACTCGAGGGCGCCGCCGTGCTCGCGGACCGTCTCGTAGGCGGCCGACAGCTCGGCCTCGGAGGTGGGATCGCCCGACGCCGTCGGCAGCGTGCCCGCGAACGGCGCTCCGCTGGCGTCGCGCACGCCCAGTCGCAGCGCCACGCCATCGCGGTCGCCGGCCGCGTCGATGAACAGCGATCCCTCCGACACCGCGCCGGCCGCCTGCTGGGCGTTCAGCAGCAGGTTCAGCAGCGCCTGGGAGAGTCGCTCCGGACAGCCTTCGATCTGGGGCAGCGCGTCCATCGGCTCCACCCAGGTGCGCACCGTCGACTCGCCGTGGAAGTCGACCAGCCGCACCGCGTCCTGGACCACGCGGGAGAGATCCAGGCGCACCAGGTCGTCCTCGGAGAGGGTGCCCGGCCGGATGATGCGGCCCACGATCTCGGCGATGCGCTCGACGCCTTCGATCGTCTCGCCGACCACCTCCGCCAGCTCCGACAGCTCGACCGCCCGGTCCTTCTCCAGGCCCTCCAGCTCCTCCGGCGCGAACGTCACCGCCCGGTGGACCTGCTGGAGGTTCGACGCCACGAAGGCCAGCGGGTTGTTGACCTCGTGGGCGAGTCCCGCCGCCAGGCCTCCCACCACGACCCGCTGCTGGCTCTCGCGCAGCAGCCGCTCGTAGCGCCGCGCCTCGGTGACGTCGCGGATCACGGCGAAGCGCGCGGTCGGCTCGCCCTCGTCGCCGCAGACGTGGCCGAGCTGCACGTCGAGGTCCCGCTCCTTGCGGGTGCGCAGCGCGATCGCCGGCGGTTCGTGGTCGGCGAGCCCGTCCTCCAGATGGCGCTCGGCTCCGGCCACGTCCTCGTCGCGGGTCAGGCGCGCCAGGGCGCGCGCGAGGGGCTGGTCGCGCATGGCCTTCTTGCCCGCGCCGAGCAGCGCCTCCGCCGCCGGGTTCAGGTCCACGATCAGCCCGTCAGCGTCGGTCAGGATCACCGCGTCGGCGATCGCGTCGATCACGTCGCGGCGGGCCATGGGCAAGGAGTCGAGCAGCCGATAGCGGATGGCGATGCCGATGATCGCCGCCCCGCAGATGGCCACACTGAGCGGCACCGGGTTGAAGTCGTAGGGCAGCCAGTCCAGGTAGCGGCCGACCGTGGCGGCGACGGGAAGCGCGGTCGAGGCCGCGATCCAGCGGGTGTGCTGGCGCTGGGCCAGCGACAGCGAGGTGGAGGCCGAGCGCAGGTACAGCGCCGTTCCCCCCAGCACCAGCAGCAGCTGCCAGCCCAGGTTGATCCAGAAGACCGGTCCGGCCCAATGGGCCGGCGCCTGCTGGAGGATCCGGGCGCCCATGTCGTAGGCGTAGAGGTGGTGTCCGTCGTTGGTGAGCAGCGCCAGGTAGGCGAGCGCCGGGGGGACGCCCGCCCCGACCAGCAGGGCCGGGCGTCGCTCGAAGATGGTCGAGCGGGTGTAGCGGGCCGCGAGGAGGAGCCAGGCCGGCCCCATCCCGCAGGCCCCGGCGAAGGACAGGCAGAGGCCGTTCCACACCGCCGAATCGGTGGTGGCGGTCTCCATGACCACCTGTCCGGCCATCCACAAGACGACGAAGGCGATCATGAACAGCAGCGGGCGCCGAAGCTCGCTGTCGGGCGCCTTCAGGGCCACCCACAGGAAGGCCGCGCTGCCCAGCAGGACGGTGGCGAGCGCCTGGATGCTGACCGAGGTCATGACCCCCCGGTATCGGTCGTCCGGCCGTTTCCTTTGAGCGGCCGTGACGGCGCGCCTACAGCCGCGCACGCGTCCGGCCGATGCACGCTCCATGCTCGTCTGCCGCGCCTGCAACACCCGCTACGAAGAGGGCCGCGCCGTCTGCCCGAGCTGCGGGCGACGCTCGTCGCGCAACGCCACCGAGTCCGGGGGCTCCGACTCGGGTCCGTTGCCGCCCAGCGAGCCGCTGGACGCCGGTACGGGCGAGATCGACCTGGGCGAGGATTCAGTGGTGGCCGCCGAGGCGTCGGCGAAGGCGGAGGCGCCCGCCCGGCCGAAGCCGGCCGCGTCGGCCGCGCCGCAAAGCGACGTCGCCGCGACGCCGGACCAGGTGAAGACCTTGCTCGCCGAGCAGCCGGGGCTGCTGGAGACGGGCCTGGGCCTGCACGCCGACGACGACGGCGACCCGATGGGCATCGACTTCCCGACGCCGGTCGGCTCGATCGACCTGCTGGCGCGCGACCGCAAGGGCGGCTTCGTGGTGGTGCACCTGCCCGCGCCGGACGAGGTGGCCGACAGCGTGTCTGCCATGCTGCGCCGCATGGGCTGGGTGCGGAAGCACCTGGCCGACGACGGCGAGGACGTGCGCGGCGTGGTGGTGCTCGACCAGCTTCCCGAAGAGCTGGTCTACGCCGCGGCCGGCGCCGGCGGCGCCATCTCGTTCAAGAGCTGCCGCCTCTCGCTCTCGTTCCACGACCTCGACGCGTAGGCGCGCTCCCTACTACGGGACCTGGTCGAACGACCCGCTGAGTACCGTGTAGACCGCCGCCCCGGGCTCCGGGAAGGCGTTCTCCTTGTTGGTGGTGGCGCCCACGATCTGCCCGTACCAGACGCCGTCCACCAGCCGCATCCCGAAGGTGGTGAGGGTCTCCGTGCCCGCCAGATTCGAGGCGGCGGTGGTCTCGGTCGTGAAGGGGATCGTGTAGTCGTAGCTCCCGTCGCCGGGGCTGCCTGTATCGAGCGTGGCTCGCACGGTCGCCGAGAAGGTGACCTTCCGCCCTTCAGGAGTGCTCTGCATCACCCCGGAAGCCGGCGACGCCATCGAGTAGCGGAGAACGCCGCCCGTCGGCAGCGAGACGTCCTGGATGGCGACACCCGAGGGCTGGATCGTGAAGGACGTCGTGCCGTCCGGCTCCGGCGTGCCGAAGCGGAACTCGAGAGTCGAGCCCGCCGGGAGGTACACGTACTCGCTGTCGCCGAAGGAGACGAACGACAGGCTGTCCAGCGTGAATGTCGCGACGGTCTCGGCAGCGGCGGAACCCGCAAGCATCAAGGCCAGGAACAGCACGGCGCCACGTCGGATCAAGACCGATACCTCACGAGAAGGCCTGCCAACCACCATACGACGAAGCCGGCGCCCAGTGGAACTGCAAGGATGGTTGCCTTCTCCCTCAACGAGGGGACAGGTTGAGCTCTCACCTCGATCCTCCGGATTGCGTATTCGTCGAGGGGCAGCTCCTCCACACGGCGTCCGAACGCGTCGACGACGACGGAGAGTCCCCCGTGGGCCACGCGGATGAGGGGAAGCCGCTGCTCGATGGCCCGGAAGCTCGCGAAGGCCGTCAGCTGCTGAGTCGCAACATCGCCCGCAACCCAGCCGTCGTCCGCAAGATTCAAGATCGCCACGCTGTCGGGCGATCTCCGCTCTGCTGCCAGGCCGGGGAAGAGCGCCTCATAGCAGAGCACGGGCGTGACGGTGAGCCCGCCGCGCAGCGGCCCCGGTGCGGTGCGGTCGGCCTCCTCGACCTTCGGCCACGCTGCTGCTTCTCCGAAGAGCGCTCCCAGGATGCTCTGCCCCGGCAGGGTCCGTGCCGACTCGACGACGGGAACGGCGCGCACCTTGTCCAGCCGATCGATGATGCCCTGTCGGGGCTCGAACCAGACGACGGCGCTCCGGTAGGTCGAATCCGACTCGGCCGCCAGGGCCATCCCCGTGACGACGGGAATGGCCAAGTGATCGACCCACCTCCGGAAATCGCGCATCAGGGCGGGCCGCGTGTCGAGCGGCGACGTCAAGAGGTTCTCGGGGAAGATCAGCGCGTCCGGCGGGTCCCGCTGTAGATCGAGCGTGGAAACGAACGAGGCGATCCGCGTCAGGTTCGCCGCTTGCAGGTCGTCCCCCCAGCGTTCGCCCCGAGGGAGATCGGGCTGCACGAGCAGCAGATCTCGAGGCTCGCCGTGTGGCGCTGGGCGAACTGCTTCTGCGAGAGGCAAACCCACCACGACCAGGCCTGCCCACGCGGAAACGAGCGCAGCGGTGCTTTGCCAGCGATGAAGCCCTATCGCGACGTTCGTTCCCATCAACAGGGCCGAGATCAGCGGCACCCCGCCTACCACGGCCAACTGAGCCACCCCAACGACCTCCAGCTGCGAATGGCCCAGCAGTGCCCAAGGAACACCCCACGCAGTTCCGGACGCGACCGTTTCCGCGAGGGCCATCGCGAGCGTCGCCACGGGTACGACCAGCCAGCGGGAGCGGCGCGCAACAAGGGAGACGACCAGCGCGGTCATCCCGAACATCCACGCCTTTGCCCACGCGGCGGTCAGCACGAGGCCTGCGAGAGAAGTGGAAGCCGACGAGCCAAGAGCGCGCAGAGCCTCGGGAAGCCAAGGAGCAACCCACATGCCGTACACGGTTCCCGAAAGCGAGCCGAAGGCGAGCGCCTTCGCTGCGCTGCTGGCGCGCATCACAGCGACCCAGGGCGCCAATGCGACCAATGCGAGCGCTGAGAACCCGGCCGGTGTTTGCGCGAGCGCAAGCACACTTGCACTCGCGAGCGCGACGAGCAGCTGCGAGAGCGAGAGAACCCGCGAAGACGCGATCATGCCCTCAGCGTATCACTAGGGTTTCGGTGGCCTGTCGTGTTAGAACGAGACCGTCGTCGTCGCGTGACGGAGGTTGTTGTGCCGCACCGGTTCGCATCGTGGCTCTTGATCGGCGGTTGTCTCCTTGGCCTGGTCGTTCCGCTTCCAACCTGGGCGATGCCGGTTCCGGGTGACAGCAACGCAGGAGAGGCGACGGTTTCAGCCAGCACGGGCGCAGCGACCTACCGCATCCCCATTGACGTTCCGCCGGGCCCAGCGGGCCATGCTCCCCGCCTCGCCCTCACGTACTCGAGCCGCGGTGGGGATGGACCATACGGCGTCGGCTGGCGGCTCAGCATCGCGAGCGAAGTGCAGTGCAGCGTTCGGTTCGGTGTTCCGGACTACGCGAACTGCCCCAAGTACGAACTCGACGGGCAGCTGCTCACCTATGACCCAGCTGAGCAACGCTACCACCCGTTCGTCGAGACCTTCCAGCGGATCCTGAAGAAGACCTCGCCTGTGGAGCACTGGGAGGTGACGTCTACGAACGGAACGATTCGTCGATACGGCCAGAGCGAAGCAAGCCGGGTGCGCTCGGGCGGCACCAGCGGTGACATCGCGCGCTGGTTGCTCGATGAGGTCGAGGACACCTTCGGCAACAAGATCACGATCCTCTACGACTCCAAGGGCGACGTCGGCACGCGTTACCCCGTAGAGGTGGTCTACGCGAACGGCGAGCGCAAGGTCGCCTTCGAGTACGAAGGCGCCCGGACGCCTTCCACGACTTCCGTGGGGGGATCGAGCGCAGCGTCTCGCAGCGCCTCCGTGAGATCAACGTTACGACCGGTTCTGCCGGCGATCTCTTCCAGCGGCGTCAATTCGGCTACACACCGCTGGATCCGACAGTGACGTACTCGACGTCTCGTTCGCGTCTGAACTGGACGAAGGTCTTCGGGAACGACTGCACGCTCACCAAGGACCCGGAAACGGAATGCACGGGTCTCCCGGCCCAGGAGTTCGACTACACGGACATCAGACCGGACCTCGGCACCGGACCGGGTGTTCAGTACGAAGACACCGAAGCGTCGGATCCGTCCGCGCCGTACGCGTACTACGGGGGGCCACTGGAATCGAGCCCGTACGCGACATACCAATGGTCTCGAAACTTCGCGGACCTCAACGGCGACGGAATGATGGACTGGCTCCTCGATGGACTGGTCTACCTCAACTCCGGGACCGACTATGTCACGGCAGATCCCTATGGGACCGGGTTGGCCTTCGAAGCGCACCTATGGCAGGAAGCGCTGGAAAACCTCCAATACGAGCACCCGCGCATGGAGGTGACGCAGGTCCTCGTCGACGACACGTCCGGCAACGTGGTCCGCCAAGCCTTCTGCGCGGCGCAGTACTACGAGGACACACTCAACCTGTATGGCCCGGCGGCGATGTCGGAGGACTCGCCCAAGCGCGCGGATCGACCGCAGGGCATGGTCTCGAGGGATCTCGGCTTCACGGGTTCAGCCACGGGAACCACAGCCGACAGCGCCACCGACGTCTCGGTGAAGGGGCGTCCCTTCTACCAGGACCTGAACGGCGATGGCTTCCCGGAGGTCATTCTCTCGGTCAGGCTCAGCGGGACCTACTTGAACGCGGACTGCAGCGGCAACCTGCTTGGTGATCCCTCAGACCAGAACTACGCAGCTCCCTACGTCGAGGGCAAGACCGTCTCGGTGGTCTTTCGCCATACGGGAGACATCTCGACGGGCTGGGTCAGAGACGATTCCCTGGCTCAGGGCCTGCCTCCTATCGGTGAGCTGGCCTTCGAGAGCTACTACTACACCGAACACCAGATGGAGTTCGCGAACAGTACGGGGTTCCCGTGCGAGGACCGGGGGCTCAATGGAGACTTGATCAACTGGAAGACCGACGTTTGCCACAACCTGATCAGCTACGCGCCCCACTTCGTCGATCTCGATGGCGACGGCCACCTCGACATCCTGGCGCTCGACCGACACGACATGGACATCCCTGGCTATGGGGGGAACGGTCATCGGGCCATGTGGGTCTGGGGGGCCGGCGAAGGTGTTGCCGCCTGGAACCAGACGGTGCTCTGGACGCACGCTTGGCTCCAGAAGCCCAAGGCCGGACCCGGTGAAGACCGTTGGGTTCGCGCGACGGAGTTCGACCTTCCGGAGCGCTGGACGATCGACGGGAACTACCGGTGGGGCCATGTCATGGAGCAGACGGACGGGGACCAGGCGTACACGACGATTCCCGAGAACTACCCGTTCGTTCGATCCTATGACCAGGGAACCCGGATTGCCGATCTGAACCGCGACGGGCTGACCGACGTCGTGTGGAAGCTGAGCATGAACGGGCACCCCGGTGACGAAGGGGTCTTCATCAACATGGGCCGGGGCGATGGGACCGCCAGCTCGGCCTGGTGTGGATCGACGACGGAGCTCGCGAACCTTGCCAGCGGCGAGACATGCGCCTGGGCATCGAGCTACATCCCCCCGGGTCTCGGATTCGCCTCCCGCGTGGCCTTTTGGACGATTGACGTATGGAACCCCGTCGGGTCACTCGGCGATCTCAACGGAGATGGCTGGCTCGACTACCTCTTCCTCGACCCATACTTCTCGTTCCACAGTCCAAGTGAGGCATGGCTTGGCGGCCCAAGCGGATACGTTAAGGATGACCGTTTCGCCCCGCTCGAGGCGAGCGAGGTGTGCAACCTGAATCCGGGCTGCCTCGGATCGAGTGCTCAGTTTCAGCGGCATACCATCATGGTCGATGCCAACGGGGATGGAAGCCTAGACGTTCTGGGCCAGGACTTCGCGCGGATCTCGATCTCACGCCACGCTGATCTCTTGAGCGAAGTGCGAAACGGCCAGGGCGGCACGGTGCGCATTGCCTACGAACCGATGGCATGGGGTCGCGATTCTTCCGCTGGGGGACTCGAAGAGGTCGCCGAGAGTCATGCCGCTGCCCATGGCGAGGCGCTCGGCACTGCCCTGGAAGACGTTGCCCGGTGGACGTCCTCCCCCGTCGTGACCTCTGTGTCGATCGAGGGGCCCAACGTCGGCGACCTGAGCCAAGGCGGGGCGCCCGGCCCGGTCGCGCCCACTACCTATCGGTACGCACAGCCACGCTACTGCACGGAGAGCCGCACCGATCTCGGGTTCCGCCTCGTTGAACGCACTCGTCCGGACCAATCGGTCGTCGAGCAGGCCTTCTACCAACACCATGGCCGTGCTGGCAAGACCTCACGCATCCGGGTCTTCGACGGGGCCCAGCTCATCCACACGTATTTCGAGACCTGGGACCTTCCCGACTTCACCGGGGGAGCGCCACCGGGCGTGCTCGATCACCCCGAGGTGCACGTGGGTCGCCTGCACGAGGCGTACAGCGTGAACGTCTACACGGGCGGCGCAGAGGGAGCTTCCCGGAGCAGAACGCTCACCTACGACGATGTCTACGGCTACAACTTCGTTTCCCGTGTGGACGTCACGCGGCCGACCGGCGACCTGGCCGCGGTTGCGGTTCCGCAGGCGTCGAATCTGAGCGATTGGATCATCGGCCTTTCGGCCGAGAGGCGGAAGGAAGACGGCGTGGGCAACGTCATCTCCCGATCGACCTTCGTCTACACGGGCGAAGGCGCGATCGATTCCCGCACCGACTACGAACGCGACCGGGGAGCCGCCGGATCGGGCGACCCGCTCCTCACGGACTTCACCTACGACACCTTCGGGAACGTGAAGAGCGTGACCGACCCGGCGCTGCGCACCACCCACTATTGCTACGACGGGCCCGCCGGCCAGTACGACGTGGGGTGCCCCTCCTTCGCTGGCCTGCCCGAGACGGCGAGCGTCCGGACGGGGGTGATCGACCCGATGGGCAAGCTCACCTCCTTGCAGCCAGATCCGGGCTCGGGTCGGATCCTGGTCGTCGACTCCGCCTACGACGACGAGCCCCGCGCGACCACGGTCTACGATCCCTTCGGTCGTGTAATGGAGCGCTGGGTCACGCCGCTCGGCGGAAGCCCTGTACTGGCCAGCAAGAGCTTCTACGGCGACGTCGAGCCACCCCACATCGAGACCGACACCTACACGGGGTCGGATGTCATCCGCTCGGCGGTCGTCTCGGACGGCTTCGGCGGGACGTGGAAGGCCATCGAGGAGACACCCACCGGGTACATGGGGACCCTGACCTACCGAGACCCGGCGAACCGGCTCGTCCGGCAGACCTACCCGATCGACTGCGCTCCGTCGGGCTCGAACCCGCCGGACAACGGCGCGTTCTGCGATCTCTACGACGGCGCCGACGAGGCGCTGGCGACCGAGACGACGACCGACGCCCTGGGTCGCCCGATCGAGGTCGTGACCCCGGACGGCATCTCCCGCACGCGCTACAGCGGGGTCGCTCGCACGCAGCCCGCGGGTCCAGCCACCACCGACAGCTTCGACGTCGTCCTTTCCAGCAACGGGAAGGGAGATCTCGTCGAGCGATGGATGGACGGGGACCGCGTGGCCTGGGTCGACGAATGCCCGAATGGGGTAGCTCCGGGCGATCCCATCGCCACGGCCACCTGCGGGGCCGCCGACCAGACCTTCTACACCTATGAGCCCGACGGCGTGATCTCGACCATCTACGACGCCGTCGCAACTTCGACGTCGAGCTTCGCCGATCCGAATCACTACCTGCGCTACCACTACGACACCCTCGCGCGCGTGGTGCAGATCGACGATCCCGACGGCGGCTCCAGCTCGACACAGTACGCGGACAGCGGGAACGTCTCGGCGACGACCAACGCGCGCGGCCAGACGACTCTCTACGGATACGACGACCTGGACCGCCTGACGCTGGTTCTGCCCGCCACGAACGGCGACTCGGTGGAGGTGACCTACCGGCCGAACGAGCGCCAGCGAGCGACGACGAGCTCTCCGGTCGTCGGTCCCTCCTACACCCTGAGCTACGACTACGACGACTTCGGGCGCCTCGAGCGCAAGACGCACCAGGGCCACGGCAGTAACGGCTTCGCGTTGCTCATGGATTTCGACTACGACCTGCTCGGGCGCACGACGCAGATCGTCTACCCCGACGATGCCACCGTCGTGAACTACGTCTACGAAGGCGCCTACCTCGACCAGGTCTGCGAGGTAGACGACCCCGTCACGACCGGCTGTGAGACTCCCATCGCCTCGTTCGTGAGCGAGGTCACCTACGACGACCTGGGTCGGCGCACGGCCGTCGCGATGCAGCCGGGCACCCGCAGCTACGACTACTCGCTCACCACTCAGCGACTCACCAAGGACCGCTTCGACGGCGGTTCGGGCTACTGGGTCGAGCGCGACTACGGGGTCGCGCACGCGGGCTACGACGAGATCGGGAACCTGGTGGACGTGCGGGGCGGAAGCTCCATCGGGGGCGACCCGGTCGTCGAGGCGACCTACGGCTACGACCGCCGCAACCGTCTTTCGTGGTGGGAGCGCTCGAGCACGACCGAGCACTACGGCTACGACTCACTCGGGAACCTCACGAACTACGCCACCGCGGACGCGGGAAGCACCCACGCCAACCAGGTCTTCGGCGAAGCCGGTGGCGCGCGCCCCCACGCCGTCACCTCGAGTACGGCCTCCGGCACCAGCGTCGCCTTCGCCTACGACGGCGACGGCAACATGGCCAGTGCGACGGGCGGGAGCGGTGGCGACCGCCACTACCGCTTCGACTGGGCGAACCGGCTGGTGGGCGTGGGGCCCACGGCGGGCAGTAGCGCCACCCTGGCCGTCGCCTACGACGTGGACGGGGCGCGCCTCTCCGACCTGCGCGGGAGCGTCCAGCGCGTCTACTTCGACGAGCACGTGACGCTCACGCGCAGCGACGTCTGGTCCTCCGGCTTCGACCAGATCGAGTTCCACGTCTTCGCCTTCGGCGAGACCGTGGGGTACAAGCTCCAGGACCCGGTGACGCTGCGGACGGCGGGAGCGGGCGGCATCGGGTTCCGGCTCCCGCCGGGTCCCTGGCGACCGTGGGCCGCCGCGCTGCTGCTGGGGCTCGCGGCCGGGGGCCTGGGGGTGGCGTTCGTGCGGCTCGGGCTGCACGTGCCGGTCGCGCGGCACCCGGCCGCGGCCACGGCCTCCTGGGTGCTGGTGCTGCTGATCGCCCTTCCGCCGCTGCCGGCCAACACGGGGGGCGGCGGCGGCACGACGGCCCGCCGCTGGCTCGTCACCGACCACCTGGGCAGCGGCGTGGTGTGGCTCGACGCCGCGGGCACCCGCCAGATGCACCGGGAGTTCGCGCCGTTCGGGAAGGTGCATGCAGAGGCGTCGCTCACCACGGGCCCGCCCACCATCTACGCGGGGCATCATAGGGAGGAGGCCTCGGGCCTGGACTACATGCAGGCGCGGTGGTACGACGCGGGGTGTGGGGTCTTCATGAGCGTGGATCCGCTTGTCCCGGCCTTGAGTGACCCGCAGGCGTACGCCGCTTTCGCCTACGCCCGTAACAACCCCGTACGTTTCGTTGATCCCACGGGACGCGCTCAGGTAGAATCCTTCGGTCTTTCGCCAGCTGGCGCCAGGTACGCAAATACTCGTCATGCTCTCGACCAAGCAGCGTACAACTCGGTGCACACCCGGATCGGCGGCGCTGAGCCGGGCATTCCGGATTACGACCCGGTCCTGAGCCGACACGTCCATGGCGAACGAGCCGCGACACGGGAGCCCTTCACGGACGCTGAGGTCGAAGGGTCCCAAGGGCAACAAAGCTTCGGGGATATCCCGGAGGACTTCCAGGATCACGTTGATGGGGCTCGGCAGATGGGCCAGAAACTCCGCGATAGTTCCATCCGTCGCGGGGCATTCGACGGGACCAGAGAGCTTGAGCCCCAGACCGTCTACTCGAAGCTTCGCAGTAACGGGAGCATTGATCGGCCGGTCCCTGACAAATTCGCCCAGCTCCTGTTCGGCGACCGTGACTACAACGTAGTGGCGCTGGGTACCGGAGAAGCAGCGAACTCGACCTCTGGTCCGATAGCTCCGAGAAGCTACTTCAACACCTCGGCTGCGCTTTCTGTAGAACGCGGTCGAACGACGCCATTCGTCTGGGTCGGTCCGGGAGGCAACATCGTGCTCTTGGGCCAGGCGAATCAGTACGTGGACTCTCGGTTCTGCGTCACCCTAAGTGGCGCGGGAGGCTGCTAGTGCGGTTCCTGATGTCAGCGTTCCTGGCTGTTGTCGCTAGTCTTGGTGCCTGTAGTCTAGGCGCAGCTGACGAATCGGCTCCCTATACAGCCATTCCGATGGTGACCCTGATGGCTTCGCCGGAGTCGCACATCGACAGGCCTGTACAAACCGCAGGGTTCGCGCGAGGTACGGCGCGAGGGCTCTTCCTCTTCTTGACGGAGCAAGACGCAGATCACTTGATCTACCTCAATGCTATCGCCTTGGACGTTGACCGCTCTACGGAACGCGGCAAAGACTTAGCCGCGCGGATGGATGGCCAGTATGTCTATGTGACGGGAAAATTCGTCCACCTCGGGGACTGGGTCGTCGGTATCCGAGACGTATCCACAGCAGTGGTGCATGAGAAGCACTCGCGCTGAGTGGAGGAGTAGTCCCAAAGTGGTGCGGGCGAGCGAATCCCAGGCACGGTCTACGTCACGGGGCACCAAGTGGGGGGAGTCGGCCCCTACCATTTGGCGATCGAGGGGCGGTTCGGAGACGCGGACCCGGTCACGCTAAGCGCGCAGCGCACGGACGGCCTACTTAGAAGCGATATCAATCGCCCGAGCGACACTCCCGCGAACAACATTACGATTGGGACGATCACCCCTCCGGAAGGCGTTTCGCCGCGGGACTACTTCTCCCAGCTACGAGCCGCCGATGCTGCCTACTGCGACTGCCTCGACTATGACCTGTTTCCCGAGGCGCTGCCGGGCACCGGGTACAACTCGAACAGCTATGTGACGGGCCTTATCCGAGCCACGGGAGGTACGCCATCGATTGACCTCTCGATCTACTACGGGGGGGCCACACCCGTTCCCAGGCGGCGTTTCATCCCCGGAGGGCCGCTGCAATGAAGCGTCGTCCCGGCATGGTGGCCGCTGTGGGTCTCTCGCTGGCTTGTGTGCTGGTCCTGGCCTCATGCTTCCAACGGCCGTACCGCCTCCGCTATCTCTCCTTCGAGAAGGTCGACGGCATCACCGTGGAGTCCAGGGCTGAACCGGAGCTTGAGGATCTGATGCTCGCCTCTGAAATCCCCGTCGAGTATTCACTTCAGCGACCCGGGTACTCCCTGACTCTAGAGATCGATCGGAACAGCTTCCGGCCTCGAGCACGAATTCGCGTGGAAAGGGCGAGCGGCCTGCGCTTGGTTGCCCGTCCCCGTTTCTCGATGAGGCCAGGCCGGGCCGCACCGTGTGGTGGATACGATCAGGTCAACGACGCTGGGCAGGAGCTACAGTTCAGCTGGTCCATCTGCGGGGACGACGCCGCCGCGTCAGAATTCGTGGTGGCCTTTGACGTGCTAGACGGCACCGGAACCGTCGTGGGCGAAGAGCGCCTTCCCTTTGAGTTGAAGAGGGACGGGATCTACTGGGCAAACGATTCGCTATGAGGAGTAGTCCCAGAGGAATGAGCCCGTCGTCATCGCTGGAGGCATCAACAGATGCGGGGTTCTGATCGTCTGCGGTGTGGGCGGCGGCCGAGGCGGGGGATATGGCGGGGCGCCTCCAGCTCGCGCGCCGAACGGCGGCCACCTCTCGACAACTTCTTCCGCTAGGACGGGAGCGAAGCGCGGGCCTAAGACCGACCCCAACGCTCCTCACAACGCCAGGATTCGCCAAGAGGCAGATGCCCTTGAGGCACAAGGAAACACCATTGTCGGCGGTGGTGGCCGTTCGCCTGAGCGATTGATAAGAACACCGGGTGGACACAAGACGGGCCGGCGACCGGATATTCTCTACGAGACGCCAGGCGGTGCTACCCGAGGGCGCAATGTTGGCCGTACTCGCGCCGATGGTTCGCCGGTCAAGCGCGAGGTAGAGGCTTTGCAAGATCTAAACGGCCCCGGCGGGCTGCCTACGGACTTCGTAGGGTACGACTAGGGATATAGAAGCAGGGTGCCGTCGCTCTCAATACAGTTTCATGCAACCCCGGCCGAGCTACGTGAGCTGGTCGCGCTATGGCTGGCGACGCATCATGTGAACGCCGCAGCAGTCGCCTACCATCCTTTCTCGGCGACTGCTATTGGCAAGGGGAACGTCGGAGCGGCTCTGGAGTGCGACGTTCGACGCGTTGTCTTCTCGGAGAACCCCCTGTTTCTAGAAGCTACTGGCAACAATGAGCTTCTCGATCGCAACCCCGGCGCGCTGATTCTTGAGCTTGGTCGTCTTCAGGACGCAGGCCTCATGGAGTCGCATCTCAGCACGCCGAATGCCACTCGACTCTGGAAGGCCATGGCCCGCGACCTGAAGCGAGCAACGGCGTCGGGAGCAACGGCGGTCAACGAGCAGAGTGGTGCTACCGCACCTGCTCGCTCTCACCGCTTTACGGAGGGCGCGAGGGACCTATGGGGGAAGGGGGTTAGGATGCTGACAGCGGGCTCAGCAGTGATGCGATTCGACTGAACCGGATCCGTTGATTGAATCACTCGCTAGGTGGGCTCGCCCCCACCTTCGTGGATCAACCTACGACGCCAGCCGGGCCAGGCGGCGCTCCAGGAAGCGGCGTTCCGCTTCGGTGCCGGACAGGGCGATGGCGGTGCGGTAGGCGAGCGCCGCCTCGGACGCCCGGCCGCAGCGGCGCAGCAGGTCGGCGCGGGTGGCGTGGAAGGGCTGGTAGGCGTCGAGCGCGTTGGCCAGCGCCGCGCCTTCGATCAGTGCCAGCGCCGGCTCCGGTCCGTCGGTCATGGAGAGCGCCACCGCCCGGTTGAGCGTCACCACCGGCGAGGGCGCGCAGCGCTCGAGCGCCGTGTAGAGGGCGAGGATCGTCGGCCAGTCGGTGGCGTCGAAGGCGGGGCTCTCGGCGTGGGCGGCGGAGATGGCCGCCTGGAGCTGGTACGGACCGGGGCGGCGCCGGCGCGCCGCGCGCTCGAGCAGCGCGCGTCCCTCGCGAATGCGCTCCGCGTCCCAGCGCGTGCGGTCCTGGTCCTCCAGCGGCACCAGCACGCCGTCGGCGTCGACCCGCGCGTCGCGGCGCGAGTCGTGCAGCAGCATCAGCGCCAGCAGGCCCAGCGCCTCGGGCTCGTCGGGCAAGAGCGCCGCGAGCACGCGGCCCAGCCGGATCGCCTCGGCGCACAGCTCGCGCCGCACCGGCGCGTCGCCCGAGCTGGCGGCGTAGCCCTCGTTGAAGATCAGGTAGACGACCGCCAGCACCGCCTCGAGCCGCTCGGGCAGGTCGGCGGCCTCGGGCACCCGGTAGGGAATGCGCGCCGCGGCGATCTTCTTCTTGGCCCGCGCCAGGCGCTGGGCCAGGGTCGGCTCGGGCACCAGGAAGGCGCGCGCGATCTCGGGAGTGGTGAGGCCGCCCAGGGTGCGCAGCGTCAGCGCCACCTGGGCGTGCAGCGCCAGCGCCGGGTGGCAGCAGGTGAAGAGCAGGCGCAGTCGCTCGTCGGGGATCTCCTCCGGCACGTCCATCTCCTCCCCGCGCGACAGCTCCGCCAGCGCCCGCAGCGCATCCTGCTTGTCGCTGCGGACCGCCGCGCGCCGCACGCGATCGATGGCCTTGCGCCGCGCCGTGGTGGTCAGCCAGGCCGCCGGGTTGCGCGGCACGCCGTCCTTCGGCCAGTGGGCCGCCGCCGCCTCGACGGCGTCCTGAAAGGCGTCCTCCGCCAGGTCGAAGTCTCCGACGGTCGCGATCAGCGACGCCAGCACCACCCCCGACTCGCGGCGGAAGACGCGTTCGAGGGCGGCGCCGGCCTCGCTCAATGGACCGGGCGGACCTCGACGGCGCCCACCCGCGCCGCGGGCAGGCGCGCGGCGATGGCCAGCGCCTGGTCGAGGTCGTCGCAGTCGACCAGGTAGAAGCCGCCCAGCACCTCCTTGGTCTCGGCGAAGGGTCCGTCGGTGGTCAGCACCTTGCCGCCGCGGACGCGCTGGGTGGTGGCGGTCGACGCCGGCTGAAGCCGCGAGGCGCCCCGGAAGGCGCCGCCCAGCGAGGCGTCGAAGGCGCGGACCTCCTCCACCCGCTCGCCCTCCATGGGCGGCAGCTCCGCCTCGTCCATGTAGATGAGCAGCGCGTAGGTCACGCCGCTCCCTCGCCCGCCAGGACGGTCTTCAGGCTGGGGCGCCCGGTGATGCCGGCATACCAGCGCGCCACCTCGGGCCAGCGCTTCGCGTCCAGCTCCTCGCCGCCGAGCTTCACGTTCACCAGCTGGCAGGCGATCGAGACGTCGGCCAGGCTCAGGCGCTCGCCCACCAGGAAGTCGCGGCCCGCGACGTTCTCCTCCAGGTAGTCGAGCAGCGGCGGCAGGTCCTCCTCCAGCGCCTTCTTCACCGCCGCCTCGTCCGGCTCCTGCTGGAAGATGCGCTTGCGCACGAAGCGCTGGAAGAAGATGCCGCCCACCGCGCGGGCCAGCGCCGTGTCCGACCATTCCTCGAACCAGAGTGCGCGGGCGGCGTCGGCGGGGTCGGCGGGCAGCAGCGCCGGCTCCGGATGCTTGCGCTCCAGGTAGGCGCACATCACCGACGAGTCGGGGAGCATCAGGTCGCCGTCCTGGAGGATGGGGATGAGTCCCAGCGGGTGCTTGGCCAGCAGCTCGGGCGACTTGGGGAACGGCATGGTGGGCACCGTCTCGTAGGGCACGCCCTTCTCCTCGAGGACGGTCACCACCTTGCGGGCGAACGGGGAGGGCGGGGTTCCGTGGATCTGGATCATGGGGTTCTCCTGTGGTGGCGGCGGGCATGGCAGCCCCGCCACCCGGACGACGCGGGGGCGCCGCCGGATTCGACAAGTTTCTCACGACCGCGCTCTAGCGGCCGTGGAAGACGGGCTTGCGCTTCTCGGCGAAGGCCCGGGCGGCCTCGCGGGCGTCCTCGGTGCGGCGCAAGGGGCGACCCAGCTCCTCCTGGCGCGCGTAGGCGTCGGGCAGGCTCAGGTCGAGCAGCTCGCGCACGCCGGCCCGCGTGGCCCGGACCGCCAGCGGCGCGTTGCCGGCGATGGTCGAGGCCGCCTCGAGGGCCGTGTCGAGCAGCTGCTCCGCCGGCACCACCCGGTTCAGCAGGCCGATCTCGGCGGCCCGCGCCGCGTCGAAGGGCCGACCGGTGAGCAGGATCTCGTGGGCGTGGGCCCAGCCGATCTGGCGCGGCAGCATGACCGCCGCGTGGCCGGTGGGGAAGAAGCCGAGCGCCACCTCCTCCAGGGCGAAGCTGGCGTGGGGTGCGGCGAAGCGCAGCTCGCTGGCGAGCATCAGGTCGAAGCCGCCGCCGCGCGCGTGACCGTTCACCGCGCAGACCAGCGGCGTCGTGAGGTCGAAGCCGGCCAGCGTGGCCGTCCTCACCGCGCGCAGGCCCTCGAAGTCCTGCGGGTCGATCTGCTCGCCGCGGGCCAGCGCCTGCGAGGCGGGGATCGTCTTCTTCAGGTCCATGCCGGTGCAGAAGAAGCGCGGGCCCGCGCCGGTCAGCACCGCGCAGCGCACCTCGTCGTCGCCGGCGATGCGCCGCCAGGCGTCGGCCAGCTGGCACAGGGTGGCCGGGTCGAGCGAGTTGGCCGCGTCGGGCCGGTCGATCGTGACCAGCGCCACGTGGGGGTGCTCCGTCGGCAGCTCGAAGCGCACGCTCATGGCGCCGATTCTAGTATGGTGGTCCGACGGAGGCCGCATGGATTTCAGCTGGGAACGGGAGTACCGGGACTTCCGCGACGAGGTGCGCGCGTTCATCGAGCAGTGGCGCACGCCGGAGCTGCTGGCCGAGTACGCCGCCACCTACGGCGCCGGCGGCCGCGAGCTGGCGAAGTTCCGCGACGCGCTGGGCGAGAAGGGCTGGATGCGCATGTGCTGGCCGGTGGAGCAGGGCGGCGAGGGTCGCAACCTCCTCTACCAGTTCATCTTCGTCGAGGAGATGGAGTACTGGGGCATGCCCTACGGCAACCTCACCTACACCTCGATCGCGCCGGCCATCCAGCACTTCGGCAACGACGACCAGAAGGCGCGCTACCTGCCGGGCATCTTCGCCGGCGAGTACACCTTCGCCATCGGCTACAGCGAGCCCAACGCCGGCACCGACCTGGCGTCGCTGCGCACCCGCGCGGTCCGCGTCGGCGACGAGTGGGTGATCAACGGGCAGAAGACCTGGACCTCGCTGGCCGACGTGGCCACCCACATCTGGCTGGCGGCGCGCACCGACCCGGACGCGCCGAAGCACCAGGGCATCTCGGTCTTCATCGTGCCCACCACCGCGAAGGGCCTCACCATCTCGCCGCTCCACGCCATGTACGGCGGCCACACCAACGAGACCTTCTACGACGACGTGCGCGTGCCCCACGCCGACCTGGTGGGCGGACTGAACCAGGGCTGGGGGATCGTGATGCACGCGCTCAACCACGAGCGCGTGGGGCTGGCGGCCACCGGCAGCCTGGCGCGGCTGTTCGACCAGCTGGTGGCCCACCTGGCCGAGCACCAGCCCCGCAAGCTGGCCGACCCGGCGGTGCGCCGGACGCTGGCCGAGCTCGAGCTCGACCTGCTCGAGCAGCGCGCGCTGGCGGTGAACAACGCCTGGATCATCTCGAAGGGCGGCACGCCCATCGCCGAGGCGTCCATGGCGAAGGTGGCGGCCACCGAGCTGCGCACGCGCATCGCCAACACCGGCATGGACCTGCTCGGCCGCTACGGATCGCTGGGCAAGGAGAACGGCGCGCTGGCGCCGGCCGAGGGCCGCATGGAGTGGGCCTTCCGCATCTCGCCCATCTTCCGCTTCGGCGGCGGCACCAACGAGGTGATGCGCGACATCATCTCGGCCGCCGGACTGGGCATGGCGAGGTAGCGCGATGAACCTGGACCTGGACGAGACCCAGACCCTGCTGCGCGACACCGCCCGCGAGTTCCTGGAGGCGGAGGTGTCCTTCGACCGCGTTCGCGAGCTGGAGCGCGAGCTGCGCTGGGACGAGGCCCTGTGGAAGGCGGTGGCCGACCAGGGCTGGCTGGCGCTGCCGTTCGCCGAGGCGTCGGGTGGCGGCGGCGGCCTGGTCGACGCGGGGCTGCTGCTCGAGGAGTTCGCGCGGCGCGCGGCGTTGGTGCCGCTGGCGGAGGCGTGGGCCTGTGGGATCGCCTGCCCGGAGCTGGCGCCGGCGATCGCGACCGGCGGCGCGCGGGTGGTGCCCGCGGTGTTCGAGGCCAGCGACGAGCCCGGACGCGTGGACCTCGCGGTCGAGGGCGGGAGGCTGCGCGGCGAGAAGCTCTTCGTCGACTACGGCGCCTTCGCATCCCACCACCTGGTGGCGGCCCGCGACGGCGACGCGCCGGCGCTGTTCCGGGTGGACGCGTCCGCCGACCGCGTGTGCTGCGAGCCGCTGCGCACCATCGGCCGCACGCCGTCGGCGAAGGTCCGCTACGACGGGGCCGCAGTCGAGCGCGTGGGGGACGCCGACGCCTTCGCGCGTCTCGTCCTGCTGGCGCGCGCCTTCGCGGCGGTGCAGTGCGTGGGCTCGGCGCAGCAGGCCCTCGACATGACCGTCCGCTACACCGGGGTGCGCGAGGCCTTCGGCCGTCCGATCGCCAGCTTCCAGGCCGTGAAGCACCACGCCGCCAACATGGCGATCCGCGTGGCGGGCGCGCGCTTTCTGGCCTACGAGGCGCTCCAGGCGCTCGGCAACGGCACCGCCACGCCGCGGCAGGTGGCGCTGGCCAAGGCCTCCGCCTCGCGCATGGTCCCCGAGGTCACCATGCTCGCCCACCAGCTCCACGGTGGGAACGGCATCATCGAGGAGAACGACCTCTACTTCTTCACGCTGCGCGGCAAGGACCGCTCGCTGGCCTGGGGCAGCGCCGAGGAGTGCCTGGCCGAGGCCGCCGGGGAGGTCGAGGCGCCGCGCGACTGGCTCGGCTGAGCGCCGGCCGCTACGCCGCCGGGTGGTAGTCGGCGTACAGCGCCGGCAGGAAGCCGGCCAGGTGGTTCATCTCGTCGGCGCAGTGGACCAGCAGGTCGCGTCCCTGGGACAGCGGGGCCGCGCGTCCGGCGACGAAGCGGCCGAGCCGTCCCTCGCCGAGGGGCGTCGCGCCGAGCCAGAAGCGGCTGCGCATCTCGCAGCCGTCGTCGGTGGCGCGGATCAGGTGCAGCAGCCGGCCGATCGCGATGCGCGGTCGCTGCAGCTCGACCACGCCGCACACCGCGGTGCCGACCCCCGCCGCCTCGAAGCGCGCGGTGTCGAGGACGCTCGACGCCGCGGAGAAGGTGATGACGATGTCGAGCCGCTGGGGACCGACGTACTCGCTCACGTAGTTGGGGTTGTGCAGGTACTTCTCGCGGTCGGAGAGGCCGGGGTCGTCGCCGACCATGCGCTCGGCCCGGTTCGCCAGGTGCGCCCGCGGATGCCACAGCTTGTACCGCTGCGACTCCTGGTAGTGCCAGCCCATCCACCAGTCGATCATCTCGTGGCGGACACCGGGCATGCGCGTGAGCACCGCCACGAACACCTGACCGTTCGCCAGCCGCGTGAAGCCGGTCTCGAGCGGCAGATGGCCGGGATCGAGCAGCCGATCCGCCTCTTCGACCGGAAAGCCCAGCTCCGGCGCCTCCGCTCCCCGCGCCAGCGCCTGCCGCGCGGGCTCCGGCAGCGGCGCCATCTCCGGGTTCCAGTACCGGGCGTAGGGCTTGCCGTCGAGATCGCCCTGGCGCATGCCCAGGTAGGCGTTCCTCATGGGCCGTCCATCGTCGCAGACCGGAGGTCGGGCGGAAACACCGCCCGGCGGTCGCGTCTCATCCGCCGCCCAGCGCGCCGTACGCCGCGTCCACCAGCGCCAGGGTGCGCGGGGCCTGCCAGCGCGGGCCGGGGAGGTTGGTGACGTAGCCGAAGGCCAGGCCGGCGTCCGGGTCGGCGAAGCTCAGCGAGCCGCCGTGGCCGTAGTGACCGAAGGCGTTCGGGCCGCGGCCGATCGGGCGCTTCGGCTGGTGGAGCTGGAAGCCCAGGCCGAAGCGCGACGGGCGCTCGATGACGCGGTCCAGCCCCTCGGACTGGGTGCGCGTGGCCTCCGCCAGCACCGCGTCGGCGATGCCGGCGCGACCGGCCAGCACGGCCGCGTACAGGGCGGCGACGCCGCGGGCCGTGCCGTGGCCGTTGGTCGACGGGATCTCGGCGCGCATCCACGCGCGCGTGTTGACGCTGCCGCTGCCGGCCAGGCCCGGCGGGTTGAAGTAGGTGTGCCGGACCATGCGGTCGCGCTCCGGATCGTCGCTCTCGCCGACGAACAGGCGCATCGCCTCTTCGCCGGCCACCTCGGTGGTACGGCCCAGCACCGGTGCCACCCGGGCGTGCTCCGCGTCGGGCAGCCCGATGTGGTAGTCGGCGCCGAGCGGACCGGTGAGCCGCTCGCGCAGCGCCTCTCCGAAGCGCCTTCCCGTGACGCGCCGCACCTGCTCGCCCACCAGGAAGCCCAGGGTGTTCACGTGGTAGCCGTGGTCGCGGCCCGGCTCCCAGTAGGGGGCCTGCTCCGCCAGCGCCGCGGTCAGGCGATCCCAGTGCCGCCAGGCGTCGGGGGGCTGCACGGCGCGCAGGGCCGGCTGCCCGGCCTGGTGGCAGAGCATCATGCGGAGCGTGGTGCCCTCCTTGCCGGCGGCGCCGTACTCGGGCCAGAGGCGGGTGACCGGTGCGTCCAGGTCGAGCCGGCCCTCGGAGACGAGCTGGAGCACCAGCATCGCGGTCACGCCCTTGGCCACCGAGTAGGCGTTGATCAGCGTGTCGCGCCGCCAGGGCGTGGTGCGCGCCTCGTCCTGGTGGCCGCCCCACAGGTCGGCGACCACGCGCTCGCCGACGACCACGCAGACGGCGGCGCCCACCTCGTCGCGCGCCCGGAAGTTCTCCTCGAAAACGTCGCGCACCGCGGCGAAGGCGGGATCGCAGTCGCCCCCGATCATCGCAGGCCGCGGAAGCAGGCGCGCACGTCCTCGACCAGCCGCTCCGGCTCCTCGGCCGGCGCGAAGTGGCCGCCCGACGGGAACACGCTCCAGTGCACCAGGTTCGTCACGCGTTCGGCGTGGGCCCGCGGCACCTGGATCAGGTCCATCGGCAGCACGGCCACGCCGGTGGGCGCCTCGATGCCCGGCGTGCGATCGTGCGCCGGCTTCCAGCCCATGCGCTGGTTCTCCCAGTAGAAGCGCACCGACGTGGCGAAGCTGTCGGTCAGCCAGTAGAGGGCGCTGGTGGTGAGCAGGTCGTCCTTGCTGAAGCGGCGCTCGACGTCGCCGTCGCAGTCGCTCCAGGCGCGGCGCCGTTCCGTGATCCAGGCGGCCATGCCGAGCGGCGAGTCGTGGAGGGCGCTGGACAGGGTCTGCGGGTCGTTGCCGTGTACCGCCATGTGGCTCCTGATCGTGTGGCGGCGCGCCCTCTGTCGCTCCCACCGCTCCGCCTCGTCCGGGCCGAAGTCGTCGGGCGAGAGGCCGCGCAGGAAGACCGGGTGGCCGGGGAGCGTCACGTGCAGGCCGACGAGCCGATCGGCGAAGCGGTGGCCGATCTCGCCGGTCACGATCGCCCCCCAGTCGCCGCCCTGGGCCGCGAAGCGCTCGTGGCCCAGCACCTCGGTCGCGAGCTTCACCCACAGCCCGGCGGTCGTGCCCCAGTGCACGCCCGTCTTCTCGAGCGGGGTCGAGAAGGCGTAGCCCGGCAGCGACGGCACGATCACGTCGAAGGCGTCGGCCGGGTCGCCGCCGTGGCGCTCCGGGTGGGCCAGCGGGTCGATGGTCTTCGCGTAGTCCCAGAAGGTCCAGGGCCAGCCGTGGGTGAGCACCAGCGGCAGCGGGTCGGGTCCGCTGCCCGGCTCGTGCAGGAAGTGGATGGGGACGCCGTCGATCGTCACCCGGTAGTGGCGGTGCGCGTTCATGGCGGCCTCGTGGGCGCGCCAGTCCCAGGCGTCGAGCCAGTGGTCGCGCAGCGCGCGCAGGTAGGCGGCGGGCGTTCCGTAGCGCCAGTCGTCGTTGCCGAAGTCGGGAGGCAGCCGGGCGCGGGCCACGCGGTCGCGCAGGTCGTCGAGCCGCGCCTGCGGAATCGCGATCTCGAAGGGCTCCGGCTTCATGGCGCCGAGGCTACCTCGTCGTCGTCGGCCGCGAGACCGCGCAGCAGCAGTGCGCCCAGCAGCAGCGTCGCGCCGGGCAGGAGGCCCAGGCAGGCGCGGATCGCCAGCCTGGCGCTCTCGCCCTGCTCGACGTTGGGCACGAAGCCGGCGGCCTGGAGCGCCAGGCCGACCGCCAGCGCCACCGTCGCGCCGGACGCCTTCTCGACGAACTCCTTGGCGGCGAAGTAGACGCCCTCGCGGCGCTCGCCGGTGCGCCGGGCGTCGTCGTCCACCACGTCGGCGAAGAAGGTGGGCCCGACGGGTCCGCCGCAGCCGGTGAAGAAGCCGGAGCAGGCGAGCAATGCGGCGGTCAGCCCGAAGTCGTCGTGCAGCGGCAGGAAGAGCCCGGCGTAGCTCACGCTGGCGCCGAGCATCGAGGCCAGCCAGACGCGCTTGCGCCCGAAGCGTCGCGCCAGGTGGATCCACAGCGGCACCGACAGGATCAGTGGAGCGATGAAGATCGCCGGCATCACGCCCATCAGGTCGGGACGCTTCAGCACGTAGGTCGACATGTAGGGAGCGATGACGCCCTGCGACGACATGCCCAGCTGGGTGATGAACCAGATCGCCAGCAGCCGGCGCGCCAGCGGGTTCGCCAGCACGTCGCCGGTGGCGCGCAGCGGGTTCGCCATGGGGCGGCCCTGGAACTCGGGCCGCTCGCGCAGCGCCCACACCGGCAGGCACAGCAGCGCCACCATCACGAGCGCCACGATCCACGCCAGCTCGCCCGCGGCGCGCCGGGGATCGGCGGCGTTGGCCACGATCTGCATGCCGCCGAACGACA
Organism: Myxococcota bacterium; assembly: GCA_050618055.1. Classification (GTDB taxonomy): domain Bacteria; phylum Myxococcota_A; class UBA9160; order UBA9160; family SMWR01; genus CALDCK01. The sequence goes on along the minus strand of JBNLVK010000089.1, from coordinate 7,065 downwards.
GCGCGGCCCCCCAGAGCGACACCGCGAAGCGCGCGCCGAAGATGCGGGTGCGCGCGTCGGCGTCGTCGGAGAGCTCGACACCCCAGGCCTGGTGGGGGATCGCCCAGCCGGTGGTGGCCGCGGTGAACAGGAACAGGGCGACGGCGGACCAGGCCGCGAGCGCGCCGCTCGACTGGAGCGCGGCGGGCGGGCTCCACAGCGCCAGGAAGGCCAGCGCGCTGGCCGGACCCGCGACGGCCAGCCAGGGGCGGCGCCGGCCCCAGCGGCTGCGGGTGCGATCGCTGGCGTAGCCGGCCAGCGGATCGGTCACCGCGTCCCAGATGCGGCCCGCCGCCAGGATCGCGCCCACCGTCGCCGGCGCGATCAGCAGCACGTCGGTGGCGAAGGCCAGGAAGTAGAACTGGACCAGGAAGGCCGGGGCGGTGCTTCCCAGCGCCGGAACGGCGTAGGGGACCCAGGTGCGGTAGCCGGCCTGGGGGCGGCGTTCGGGGTGGGAGGCGGGATCGGCGGCGAACATTGACGAAGGTCCAATTTATAATAGACTTCCATCCAATGTCGACCCGCCCCCTGCGCAGCGACGCCGAGGCCAGCCGCACCCGCATCCTGGAGGCGGCCCGCGCCCTGTTCGGCGAGCAGGGCTCGCCGGAGGTCACCATGGCCGAGGTGGCCCTGCGGGCCGGCGTCTCCCGGGCCACCGTCTTCAACCACTTCGGCTCGAAGCAGGTGCTGGTCGAAGGCGTGACCGAGGAGGTCTTCGCCGGCTACGAGGCGATCCTCGACCGGGCGCTGGCCGACGAGACGACGCCGGTGCCCGTGCTGGTCCGCGCGCGCTTCCACGTGATGGCCGACGGCATCGCCGCCGACCCGCGCTTCTACCGCACCGCCTTCCGCGAGATCTCGCGCGTCACCCTGGGCCTGGCCGAGGGCGGCGTCGCCCGGCAGGCGCGGCAGCGCGCGGTCGAACGGCTGGTGCACCTGCTGACCCGCGGCCAGGCCCGCGGCGAGCTCGACGCCGGCTTCGAGGCGCGGGCCCTGGCCACCGCCTTCGACAGCCTGGTCTTCGGAACCCTCACCCACTGGCTCTACGACGACGCGTCCGAGTCGCTGGTGGATCGCATGCTGGCCGCGGCCGACGTCTTCCTGGGGCCGGTGGGGCGGGTGCCGGCGACGTGGGCCGGGCCCGATCCGGACCTGTGGCGGGAAGGCGACGCGGGCTTCGGCAACACGCCCGGAGGAACGGAAGCATGACGAGCGACGGTCACGCACTCCACTTCGACATCACGCCCCGGCAGCCGCGGCCGCGCCGCGACTGGTGGCACGCGATCCGGACCATGCGCGCGCTGGTCCGCAACCAGGAGGACACGCAGCTGGCCTTCGAGGTGTTCGACGCCCTCGACCCGGGGACCCACGCGCGCGCGCTGGCCGACATGCTCTCCCACGCCGAGGGCCGGCGGATCTTCGCAGGGCGCCCGTCGCTGCGGGCGGTGCTGTGCGATCGCCGGGCCCTGCTGGCCATGCCCGAGGGCAGCTTCGGCCGCGCCTACCTGGACCACCTCACGCGCAACGGCCTGGATCCGGAGAAGCTGGTGGAGCTGGGCCGGCAGCGCCGCACCATGCAGGGCGTCGACGCCGACGTGCGCTGGATGGGCGAGCGCTCGCAGCTCACCCACGACCTGTGGCACGTGCTCACCGGCTACGGCGCCGACGGCAGCGACGAGGCGCTCCTGCTGGTCTTCAGCCTGGCCCAGGCCGGCGGCCTGGGGAACCTGCTGCTCGCCTTCGGCGCGAACCGGGAGATGGTGCGCCAGGAAGGCGTCGGCTGGCTGCGCCAGGTGCGTCGCGCCTGGCGCATGGGGCGCCGCGCGACCTGCCTGCATGCGCTGCCCTACGAGGAGCTGCTGCCGCTGCCGCTGGCCAGGGTACGAAGGGCCGCCGGGATCGAGCCCCGCACGGTGTAGACTGCCTCCCCCGAGCAGGAGGCAGGCACATGAAGGGCATCGTCTACCACGGACCCCGCGACTTCCGCGTCGAGGACGTCGAGGACCCGAAGCGGCTGGACGACCGCGACGCGGTGGTCCGCATCGAGCGGACCGCCATCTGCGGCTCGGACCTGCACTTCTACCACGGCGAGCCGCTGCCGGTGACCGGCTTCACGCTGGGCCACGAGTTCCTGGGCGTCGTCGAGGACGTGGGCGCGTCGGTCGAGCGCTTCCGCCGCGGCGACCGGGTGCTCGTCTCCTGCACCATCGGCTGCGGCCACTGCGCCGCCTGCCGGGTGCAGCTGTGCAGCGGATGCGAGACCACGCGCATCGGCGGGCCGATCAGCAACATCTTCGGCAGCCCGCTCTACCCGGGCGGCCAGGCCGAGGCGGCGCGCGTGCCCTTCGCCGACCACAACCTGTTCCGCGTGCCCGAGGGCCTCGACGACGAGCAGGTGCTGTTCCTGACCGACATCCTGCCCACCGGCTACATGGGCGCCGACCTGGCCGAGGTGGGACCGGGCGACGTGGTGGTGGTGTTCGGCTGCGGACCGGTCGGCACCTTCGCACAGCGCGGAGCGCAGCTGCGCGGCGCGGCGCTGGTGGTGGCGGTCGACCTGGACGACGGCCGGCTCGCCAAGGCCGAGGCCCGCGGCTGCCTGCCGATCAACCCGTCGAAGCAGGACCTCTTCGAGCGCGTGCGCGAGCTGACCGGCGGACGCGGCGCCGACTGCGCCATCGAGGCGGTGGGCGTCGCGTCGCTGCTGCGCGACGCCGTCGAGGTGGTGCGGCCCGGCGGCCACGTGTCGGTGGTGGGCGTCATCACCGGCGAGGACCCGTCGCTGCCCTTCCTCCAGGGCGTGATGGGCAAGAACCTGACGCTGCGCGCCGGCATCGTGAACCCGCAGCACTATGTCCCGCAGCTGCTGCCGCTGGTCGAGCAGGGGCGTCTCGATCCCACCGAGATCATCACCCACCGGCTGCCGCTGGCCGACGGCGTGCGCGGCTACGAGATCTTCGACGCCCACGAGGAGGACGTGCTGAAGGTCGTCCTCACGCCCTGAGCCGGCCCCCGTCTACAGGCACTCCGCCGTGGTGTCGGCGCGGCACAGCGGCATCTCGTTGCTGAGCGGCCCCTTCGGGTTCTGCACCTGGAGCGTGTGCACGCCGTTCGGGGCCACCGGCGGGCTGTCCAGGGTCACCTCGATCAGCTCCGAGTCGCAGTAGGGCGTGAACGCGCCGCCCACGCAGGCGATCGATCCGGTGGTCGGCTGCCCGTTCAGGAACAGGCGCGCCGCCTGGGTGACGTGCCGGCCGCGCAGGTCGAAGGGGTTCTCCTGGGGCATGCGCGGCAGGTCCGGGCTGCCGATCACGCCGAAGCCGTCGGTCGACGGCAGCAGCAGCGGCTGGGGCTGGCTGCCGTAGCCCTCCGGAAGCTGGGCGGTGAGCGTCACCAGGATCTCGCCCGCCTGCGCCAGCGAGACCAGCTGGGCGCTCGAGAACACGTCGCCGCCCAGGCCCACCCAGGCGAGCCCGCCGCCGGCGACCTGCCGGTAGACGAACTCGATGGGGTGGTCGCTCTGCAGGTCGTGTCCGACCGCCTGGAGGTTCACGACGCCGCGTTCGTCGGCGGCCTCGAGCGCCGCGACGAGCGCCTGGGTCTGCGCCAGGTGCGCCGCGTCGGTGCTCTGCTGGCTGAGCGTCACCTGGCGGCCGACCGCGCCCGAGGTGCCGGTGCTCATCTCCTCGATCATCTGGAAGATGTCGAGCGGGCCCACGTTGTAGATGCCGTCGAAGGCGGCGAAGGCCGCCGCGAAGATCACGTCCTCCTCGAAGCCCTCGGCCGGATCGAAGGGCAGGGGCGAGGGCGGCACCGGCAGCGGGAAGCCGTTGAAGGGGATCGGGACCAGACCCGTGGCGGCCTCCTCCATGGCGATCAGGTTCGAGGAGAGGGCCAGCGAGAACTGCACGAAGCGGTCGGTCAGGCCGCGCATGGTCGGTGCGTCGAAGCCCTGGAGCGTGTTCGTGTTGGTGCTGACCAGCAGCGGCAGGGCGTGGCAGCCGTTGTTCATGTCGCCGCAGGTGCTGATGCCGCCGGCGCCGGGGATCAGGGAGCCGATGCCGCCGTTGTCGACGAAGAAGTCCTCGAAGCCGTCCACCGCCGAGGCGGACAGCACGTCGTCCATGGCGCGCGATCGCGCCGGCGGGTAGGCCACGCTGTCCAGGAAGAAGGCCATGTCCTCGCGCTCCTGCTCGCCGAGCCGGCCGGGCAGGCCCGACGGACCGGTGGCGCAGGACGGGACCTGGTCGCACATCACTCCCGACAGGCTGGCGTCGACCAGCTGGCGGAAGCAGGAGTGGTCGTCGGTGCAGTTGGGGGGCTCGCTGCCGGTCGGACCCACGGCGCCGTTCACGCCGCCGATCGGGTCGCCCAGGGTGCCGTCCCAGTGCAGCGGCAGCGTGCCCGTGAGCCCGCGCACGGGCATGGTGGTGCGCGGCTCGTCGTGGCCGCTGCACGCGCCGAAGAAGCAGGCCCCGCCGATCGCCCACAGGAGATGGTCGGTGTTGCCGTCCGGGTGACAGCTCTCGCAGGAGAAGGTGCCGCTGTCCGACGCGAAGGCGTTCATGAAGGCGATGCGCCCGCGGCGCACCTCGTCGGGGGTCGGGTCGTCGCCCACCGGGATCTCGTCGAGCCACACCAGGTTCGACGGGTCGCCGACGTCCACCACCGACACGCTGTTGTCCAGCGTGTTGAGGACCCAGGCGGTGTCGCCGTCCTCGCTCTCGCGCAGCGCCACGCCGCGCGGGATCTCCTGGCCGTCCGTGCCCAGGTCGAGCCGGTCGAGCACGGTCCGGCTGGCCGTGTCGACGCTGAACAGGCGGCTCGTTCCCATGGCCGTCACGAACAGCGTGCGGTCGTCGCCGCTGATGCGGATGCCGTAGGGCGTCGCCAGCGCCTCGCCCGGGGCGGGCTGCGACGGCAGCGGCGGCTCGAGGGCGATCACCGAGGGCGCGCCGCAGCTTCCGCCGCCGCAGTCGACCACGCCGATCTCGTTGTCGAACATGCGGTTCTCGAGCACCGGCAGGTCGTCGACCTCGAGCCCGTTGACGGCGTTGCGCGCGTCGGTCTGGCTGACGTAGACGGTGCCGTCGCTGCCGACCGCGACGCCGTAGAGCAGCGTTCCCACGCCCGAGACCACGTCCACCACCGTGTCGGTCGAGGCGTCGATCACGAACAGGTCGCGGTCCGGGATGCCCGGGTCGACGACGATGTTCTTCTCCACGCCGGGGATGTTCGGCATGGTGATGAAGTCGCCGATCTCCTTGGCGGTGATCGTGCACTGGGGCGGGTCGTAGTCGGTGCAGCCGGAGATCTGGGTCTGGTTGTGCGACTCGAAGGCGACGACGTAGACGTAGCCGTCGCGGGCGGTGATGGCGCGCGGCTCCTGGGCGTCGATGTGGATGCGTCCCAGCAGCTCCTTGCTGTGCAGGTCGACGACGGCGACGTCGTTGCGGGAGGAGAGCGCCACGTAGGCCTTCTCGGTCGAGAACGCGATGCCCACCGGCTCGTCGAACCAGGTGACGCCGTTCGCGTCCAGGTCCTGGATGGTGTGGGTGACCGTGTGGCGCGTCGGGCTGCCGGCCAGGGTGTCGATCACGCTGACACTGTCCGACACGTGGTTCGAGACCCAGAGCTGGTCGCCGTCCGGGGTCTGCTCCAGGCTCACCGGCTCGAGACCGACCGGGATCTCGTCGACGACCTGGCGGCTGGCGGCGTCGATCACGCTCACCGTGTTGCTGGTGGTGTTCGCGACGTAGACGTGGGCGCCGTCGCGCGAGACCAGGATCGGGTTGCTCTGCGGGCTGGTGAAGTTCTGGTGGCCGGTGACCGATGTGCCGGGCTGGCAGGCGACGGCGAACGCGGCGACGACCGCGAGGAGCAGGGAGCGCACGGCGGACATGGAGGGACCTCCTCTGCGAGCGGTGCGCGTGCGGCTTACCGCCCGGTCGGTAGCGCATCCTATCACGCGCTCGGGCCGGAGAGGGCCGCTGCGGGCCGCGCGGCGCCGGCGGCGCCGGTAGAATCCGCCGCCGATGACGACGCTCCGCCCGCTGGTCCTGCTGTGGTTCGCCTGGCTGATCTTCGGGTGCGCTTCGCCCGGGCCGGAACTCGAACGGCCGGGTCTCGCGGGCGGCGTCCCCTGGACCGGCAAGCCGGTCGCCACGGCGCCGGACCACTTCAAGTTCCTGGTGGTCACCGACCGCACCGGCGAGCACCGCCACGGCGTGTTCGCCGGGGCCATCGACCGCATCAACCTGCTGGCGCCGGCCTTCGTGGTGAGCGTCGGCGACCTGGTCGAGGGCTACACCGAGGATCCCGGGGAGATCGCGGCCCAGTGGGACGAGGTCGACGCGATGCTCGAACGCCTCGACGCCCCGTTCTTCTACGCGGCCGGCAACCACGACTTCTCGAACGAGGCCATGGCCCGCGACTGGCACGCCCGCCGCGGACCCTCCTACTACCACTTCCTCTACCAGGACGTGCTCTTCCTGGTGCTGAACAGCGAGATCTTTCCCGGCGTCGGCCGCCGCGACGGCGTGATCGGCGGGCCCGACGTGCAGGCGGACCAGCTCGCCTACGCCCGCGAGGTGCTGGCCGCGCACCGCGACGCCCGCTGGACGTTCGTGGTGATCCACCGCCCGCTCTGGGACCGACGCGAGGTGCACGCCGACTGGCTCGCCGTCGAGGAGTGGCTGGGGGAGCGCCCGTACACGGTGCTGGCCGGCCACCGGCATCGCTACACCAGTCAGCGTCGCCACGATCACCGTTACGTGACGCTGGCCACCACCGGCGGCGGCAGCCGCATGCGCGGCATCGAGCGCGGCGAGTTCGACCACGTGGCCCTGGTGAGCGTGGGCGACGGCGAGCCGGTGATCGCCAACCTGATGCTCGACGGCATCCACGGCGTGGACGCGCGCAGCGGCTCCACCCGGTCGACCCCGGGCGCCAGGTCCGGACCCGCCTGCGGACGGCCGGTGACGAGCAGCGGCTCGTCGCCGTCGTTGCGCACGCGGAAGCGGGCCG
>JBNLVK010000088.1:0-54868 GCA_050618055.1 Myxococcota bacterium | reverse complement strand
GGCGGCCAGCACCTCGGCGCGCACCCGCGGGCTCGCCTCCCGGAGCAGCGAGACCCCGGTCAGGCGTTCCGCCAGGCGGGCGCACTCGTCGTCGATGTCTCCGCCGACCTCGATCTCGAGCTCGGCGGCGAACCGCTGGTGCCGCCGGCGGAGATCGTCCACGAAGGCCAGCGGCGACTCCCCGGTCATGGCCCGCTCGAAGGCCGCTTCGAGCTGGTTCGAGACCTGGGAGAGTGCGGAGCAGACGACGACGGGCCGCAGGCCCTCCGAGACGCGGTCGCGCAGGATCTTCGCGATCGTCTCCCAGCGGGATGCGGAGGACACGCTGGTCCCGCCGAACTTGAGGACGACCCAGGGCTTCACTTCTCGTCCCCTTCGTCGAGGGGCGTGAAGTCGCGGCTGGCGAGGTAGTCCGGGCGTGGGGCCTGTCCGGAGTAGGGCGCTTCGAGGCGGTTCTCGACGCTGTTGTAGACGAAGAAGGCGTTCGTCCTGGGCGTGGGCGTGATGTTGCCGTTGGAGCCGTGCATCACGTTGCACTCGAACAGCACGAAGGATCCCGGTCGTCCCGTGAAGGCGAAGATGCCCTTCCTCGCCAGGCGTGTGAGCGAACCGCGATCGGGAACACCGTACTCCTGACGCCGCAGCGACGTCTCGTAGTGCCGCTCCGGCGTTGCGCCGGGGCACGCGACGAACTGGTGGTGCGAGCCGGGCATGAGCAGCAGCGGACCGTTGTGGGCCTCGTTCCCGGTCAGTGCGATCGAGCAGCTGACCGCGCGCATGCGCGGCATGCCGTCCTCCACGTGCCAGGTCTCGAAGTCCGAGTGCCAGTCGAACTCGCGGCCGTCGAACGCCGGCTTCAGGTTCACGCGCGACTGGTGGATGTAGGCGCGGCTGTCGAGGAGCTGCTCGACGCGTGACACGATGCGCCGGTCACGGGCGAGCTCTGCAAAGAGGTCGTCGGAGCGATGGACGGCGAACAGCGAGCGGATCCGGTCGCCGCCGCGCTCGCGGACGATCTCCGGCGCGTCGTCGTCCGCGCCCCGGGCGAGCAGGGCTTCGACCCGCTCCATCAGGCTGGCGACCTCTTCGTCGGAGAAGAGGTTCTCGAAGACCAGGAAGCCGTCCTCCGCGAACGACGCCAGCTCGGTTCTCGTCAGCGGTCCGGACCGGGGCGCGGCCACGGAGCACCAGGGGACCGGATCCCTGCGTGCGACCGGACGGGGCGCCTCGGTGCCGGTTCGCGAGGGGTAGACGTCCGTCACGAGTCGGCTCCGCCGGGTGGGTAGGCCCCGTCGGCGCCGTGCACCTCGGTTCCCGTGACCGGAGGGTTGAAGACGCAGACCATCCGCAGCCGCGACTTGGCGCGCAGCACGTGGCGCTCGTGGCCGTCGAGGGCGTAGAGGGTGCCGGGCCGGATCGCCCAGGTCGGGCCGTCGGGCAGCAGCTGGATCTCGCCCTCTCCCTCGATGCAGTAGACCGCCTCGACGTGGTGCTTGTACTCCATCTCCGTCTCCGTGCCGGCGTGCAGCACGGTGTCGTGCATCGAGAACCCCATGCCGTCCTTCGCCAGCAGGAAGCGTCGGCTGACCCAGTTGGGCGCGGCGACCTCCCGATCGGTGTCGCACAGCTCGTCGAGCCGCCGCACGATCATCGTCCTTCCTCCACCGCGTGTACCGACGACTCCAGGATGTCCAGCCCCTCCTTGAGCGCGATCTCGTCGACGGTGAGCGGCGGCATCACCTTGGCGACGTTGCCCTCGGGTCCGGCCGTCTCCATCACGAGCCCCCGCGAGAACGCCTCCCGGCAGATGCGGTCGGCGATCTCGGGCACCTCGCAGGCGACTCCCTGGATGAGGCCCAGGCCCCGGACGTCGGCCTCGAGCCCGCTGCTGGTCTCCACGATCGCCTGGAGCCGCGTGCGGACGGTCTCGGCCAGCGAGGCGACCTCACGCGAGAGGCGGTCGCTCTCCCAGAACGTCTCGAGCGCCACACGCGCGGTCACGAAGGCCGGGTTGTTGCCGCGGAAGGTGCCGTTGTGCTCGCCCGGGTCCCAGACGTCGAGGTCGGGCCGGATCAGCAGGATGGCCAGGGGAAGCCCGTAGCCCGAGAGCGACTTGGAGAGACAGACGAGGTCGGGCTCGATCCCCGCCCGCTCGAAGCTGAAGAAGGGCCCCGTGCGTCCGCAGCCCACCTGGATGTCGTCGACGATCATCAGGATCCCGTGGGCGCGGCAGAGCTGCTCGAGGCGGCGGAGCCACTCCTCGCCGGCGACGTTGATGCCGCCCTCGGCCTGCACCGTCTCGAGGATCACCGCAGCGGGCGTGTCGACGCCGGACCCCTCGTCGGTGACCAGGGCCTCGAAGTAGTCGAGCGTGTCCACCCCCTCGCCCAGGTAGCCGTCGAAGGGCATGGTGTCGCCGAGGGTGAGGGGAACCCCGGCGCCGCGGCGTTTGAAGCCGTTTCCGGTGATGGCGAGCGAGCCGAGGGTCATGCCGTGGAAGGCGTTGGTGAAGCTGACGATGGTCTCCCGTCCCGTGACCTTCCGGGCCAGCTTGAGCGCCGCCTCGACCGAGTTGGTGCCGGTGGGGCCCGGGAACTGGACGCGGTAGTCGAGCCCGCGCGGCACGAAGACGAACGACTCGAGGGCGTCGAGGAACTCCGCCTTCGCCGTGGTCGCCATGTCCAGGCCGTGGACGATGCCGTCGTCGGAGAGGTAGTCGAGCAGCGCCCGCTTCAGGGTCGGCTCGTTGTGGCCGTAGTTGAGGGCCCCGGCGCCGCTGAAGAAGTCGACGAAGCTGCGTCCCGTCTCGTCGACGAGCCGGGCTCCCTGGGCGCGGGAGAAGACCGTGGGGAAGGCACGGCAATAGCCCCGCACCTCGGATTCGAGCCGTTCGAAGATCTCCATGTGGACGTGCCGTCCTCCTACGATGGCCGCGCGAGCAGCGAAGTGGAATCCAGGGGACCGATCCGGATGCGCACCTCTTCCTCGTGTGCCTCACCCGGAAAGAGCTGGGAGGGGAACGCCGAATGCTCGATCCAGCCGACGCCCGCGCGCCGGGCGATCCCCTTGAAGAGCGCCCGGGACGCCGCGTTCGAGGGCGTGACCGTCGCCTCCAGGTACGCGACCCCCTCCGGCAGGGTCCGCTCGAGCACGTGGCCGATCAGCGCCGGGGCCAGGCCGCGCCCGCGGTGGGTGTCGCGCACGGCGACCTGCCAGACGAAGTAGACGTCGGGGCGAGCCGGGGGCCGGTACCCGAGCACGAAGCCCACGATCTCGCCGGCCGCCTCCGCGACGGCGCCGCTGCCGGCGAAGTCCGTGCAGAGCAGCAGGTAGGCGTAGGGGGAGTTCAGGTCGAGGGAGCCGGTCCCTTCGACCAGGCTCCAGATCGCCGCGGCGTCCTGCGCCCCGGGCGGCCGGATCGCCACGGGCGCCCCTCGCATCGAACGCGTTGGATCGATATCATCTGCATTCGGTTCAATGGATTCTGTCATTCGGACGCGGGAAACTAGCGCGTTTTTGCTCTGTTTCCAGTGCATAGACCCATCTTATCGGTCGTATCTGGCTCGATTTGACCAGAAGTATCCATCTGTAGACATGTTTTTCGGGACCGCCCGCCGACCCGCCCGGACCGCGGCGGATGCGGGCTCCGCGCCGTAGAGTTCCGGGTGCGAGCTGAACCATGTCGACTCCCGAGCTCCTGGAAGACGAGATCGTCTCCGCCCTGCGGCGGATCGTCCGCGCGATCGACCTGCATTCGCGCCGCATGGTCGACGAGTGCGGCCTCACGGGCCCGCAGATCGTGGTGCTCCGGGAGGCGAGCCGCCTGAGCGGCTCTTCGATCAGCGCCCTGGCGCGCGCTGCGAACCTGGGCCAGCCGACCGTGAGCGGCATCCTCGACCGTCTGGAGGCGCAGGGCCTGGTCCGGCGCAAGCGGAGCAAGGAGGACCGGCGCTCCGTCTTCGTCGCGGTCACGCCGAAGGGCGCCCGCGTGCTGAAGAACGCGCCGTCGCTGCTCCAGGACCGGTTCCGGTCCGAGCTGTCGAGGCTCGAGGAGTGGGAGCGGACCCAGATCCTCGCCCTGCTGCAACGCCTGGGGTCGATGATGGACGCCGAAGCGATCGATGCGGCACCGATGCTGGAGACCGGCACGCTGACGTCCCCGCGCAAGGGAGCCGAGGAAGGGGAGCCCGCCCGCGAGGCCGACGACCGCACTCCGTCGCGACGCGGCTGAAGCGGCATCGATGGAGCTCCTGCCCTACTCCCTGCTCGCCTTCGGATCCCTGTTCGCGATCCTGAGCCCGCTCGGTACCGTCCCCACCTTCCTCGCGCTCACCGAGGACGACGACCTGGCGAGCCGTCTCTCCATGGCGCGACGTGCGTGTCTCATCGCGTTCGCCGCGATGGCGACGTTCTCCGTCCTGGGCTCGCGGATCCTCGGCGCTTTCCAGGTGAGCATCCCCGCGCTCCAGATCGCCGGCGGGATCGTGATCCTGCGGGTCGGTCTGGAGATGCTCGGAGGCGCCCGTCGTAGGCTCACCCCCGAGGAGCGCGCGGAGGCCATCGAGAAGGACGACGTGGCGATCACGCCGCTCGGCGTCCCGGTGCTGTGCGGGCCGGGATCCATCACCACCGGGATCGTTCTCGAGAGCCAGGCGACCGGTGCGCTGCAGATCGGCGTCCTCGTCGCGATCGAGGCCGCCATCTACACCCTCACGTTCGTGCTGCTCTGGATGGCGGTCCGCTACTCCGCCTTCCTCGGCCAGATCACGCTGCGCGTCGTCGGTCGATTGATGGGCCTCCTGCTCGCGGCCGTGGCGGTCCAGTTCATCCTCAACGGCGTGGCCGACGTGTGGCCCGCACTCGGCGGCGCGTGATCCCCGACCGCGCGCGTCGCCAGACGCGAGCGCGCACCCTAGACTCCCGGCCATGGATTGGAAGCTGAAGTCCCACCCCGGTTTCGCCGGCGTGAAGGGTCCCGTGGTGGCCTGCATCCTGGACGGCGTGGGCGTCGGCCGCCACGACGAGTCCGACGCGGTCTGGCTGGCGCGCACCCCGAACCTCGACCGGCTGGCCCACGCCGGCCTGGCCACCGAGCTGAAGGCCCACGGCACCGCCGTGGGCATGCCCAGCGACGCCGACATGGGCAACAGCGATGTCGGTCACCACGCCCTGGGCAGCGGCCGGGTCTTCGACCAGGGCGCCAAGCTGGTGGCCGCGTCGATCGCCGAGGGACGCCTCTACCAGGGCGAGACCTGGCAGCAGATCACCGAGCGCGCGCGCCAGTCCGGCGAGCCGGTCCACTTCATCGGCCTGCTCTCCGACGGCAACGTCCACAGCCACATCGACCACCTGTTCGCCATGATCCGCCGCTGCGACGAGGAGCAGGTGCCCGCCGTGCGCGTGCACGTGCTGCTCGACGGACGCGACGTGCCCGAGAAGAGCGCGCCGGGCTACGTCGACGCGCTGGAGGAGCTGCTCGAACGGCTGCGCGGCGAGGGACGCGACTACCGCATCGCCTCGGGCGGCGGCCGCATGCTGGTCACCATGGACCGCTACGAGGCCGACTGGCGCATCGTCGAGCGCGGCTGGAACACCCACGTGCACGGCGAGGCCCGCGCCTTCCGCAGCGCGAAGGAGGCGATCGAGACGCTCTACCGCGAGGACCCGCGCGTCACCGACCAGTACCTGCCGCCCTTCGTCGTCGCCGACGACCAGGGTCCGGTGGGTCCCATCCGCGACGGCGCGTCGGTGGTGCTCTTCAACTTCCGCGGCGACCGCGCCATGGAGCTGGCACGCGCCTTCGAGAAGGACGACTTCGACGCCTTCGACCGCGGCGACCGCCCCGACGTGCTGTTCGCCGGCATGATGGAGTACGACGGCGACCTGCACGTGCCGAAGCGCTACCTGGTCTCGCCGCCGGTCATCGAGCGCACCCTGGGCGAGTACCTGGTGCACAACGACGTGCGCCAGCTCGCCATCAGCGAGACCCAGAAGTTCGGCCACGTCACCTACTTCTGGAACGGCAACCGCAGCGGCTACATCGACGAGAGCCGCGAGCTCTACGTCGAGATCCCGTCGGACCGGCTGCCCTTCGAGGAGCGGCCCTGGATGAAGGCGGCGGAGATCACCGACCGGCTGCTGGCCGAGCTGGCCGGCGGCGACTTCCGCCACGCGCGGCTCAACTTCGCCAACGGCGACATGGTCGGCCACACCGGCGACCGCGAGGCGGCGATCATCGCGGTGGAGTGCGTCGACCTGCAGATCGGGCGCATCCTGCGCCAGATCGAGCAGCAGCAGGGCGCGCTGATCGTCACCGCCGACCACGGCAACTGCGACGAGATGTACGAGCTGGACAAGCAGGGCGAGGCGAAGCGCGACGCCGAGGGACGGCCGGTGGTGAAGACCGCCCACTCGCTGAACCGGGTGCCCTTCTACGTCTACGCACCGGGTACGGCGCTGCGCCTCGACCCGGCCGCCAAGGATCCGGGCCTGGCGAACCTGGCCGGCACGGTGCTCCAGCTGCTGGGATACGACGCGCCGGACGACTACGCGCCGTCGCTGCTGGCGCGCTAGGCGGCTTCCCAGAGCCCGCCGCGCACCCGCACCGCGCGGCCGCACAGCTCTTCGCGCGCCACCGACTCGACCAGCGCCGGGTCGGCGTTCAGGGCGGCGGTGCGCGTGCCGTCGTCGCGCAGGCAGACGGCGAGCAGCGCAGGCTCGCCGCCGTCCGGCGCGGGAACGCAGGCGAAGGTCTCGATGCGCGCCGGCCCGTCGAGGTCGTGGGCGAAGGGCCGGGTGGGAAGCGGCTGCACGGCGTCGGTGCAGTCCTGGTAGCGGAAGCCCCGCTCCGGCGGCGCGCTGCCGTAGACGCCGAAGGCGTGCTTCGCCATGTAGCCGCCGATGCCGCTGGCGAAGCCCAGCGCGCCCGGCGTCTCGCGCAGCCGCTCCACCAGCTTCGCCAGCGAGTGCATGACGTAGCTGTTGAAGGGTCCGCCGGAGAAGCCGAGGCCGCCGGTCACGGTCAGCTCGCGCGCGGGGTCGAAGCCCAGCTCGTCGGCCGCGATCTGCACGGCCGCCGGGAAGCAGCTGTAGAGGTCGACGTGGGCGACGTCGCCGGGCCCGCAGCCGGCCAGCGCCAGGGCGCGGCGTCCGCCGGCGCCCAGGGCCGGCTCGTCGTGGAGGTGGGCGCGTTCGGCCAGCGGCGCGGTGCGCAGCACGTCGGTGGCGGCGTGCAGGTAGACCATGCGCTCCTCGGGCACGCCGTGGCGGTGCGCCGCCTCGGCCGAGCACAGCACCAGCGCCGCCCCCATGTCGACCACCATGTTCGACACCAGGTACTTGGTGTACGGGTAGGCGACCAGGCGGTTGCCGCCCTCGGGCGCCAGGATCGCTTCGGCCGACAGCCCCTCACGGCTCCAGGCGTCCGGGTTGCGCGCGGCCACGGCGGCCATGCGCTCCCACAGCCGGGCGATCTTCTCCTGGTGGGCCTGCGGCGTCTCGCCGCGGTGGGCGCGCAGCGCGTTCTCGTAGAGCGAGAAGGCGTGCATCGGCCGCAGCCGGTAGCGCATCTCGAGCGCCCCGAACTCGGGATCGTGGCTGCCGAACGTCTCGTCCACCGGCGGACCGGACGCGGCGCTCCAGCCCCGCGCCAGGCCCGCCTTCTTCGCCCGCCGCCGGCTGTGCTCGCACTCGCCCGACACCAGCACCACCACGTCGCGCTTGCCCTCGGCGATCTCCACGGCGCCGTGGTGGAGCATGCGCTGCACCGTGCTGCCGCTGATCGGCCCGAGGCCCGTGTGCGGCGTGCGCGACAGCTCCAGCTTCTCCGCCAGCCAGGCCGCCGGGTTCGCGTAGCGCCACAGGCCGTGGGGAACGCGGACCGAGTCGGCCGCCTCGACCAGGCTGCGGCTGCCGCAGTCCCGGGCCGCGCCCAGCAGGGCGCGCTGCATCAGCTCGAGGGGCGAGGCGGCGTCGGCCGGATCGTCGCAGCGCTGCGAGACCTGGGCCTGGCCCACCAGGACCGGCGTGCGCGGCGGGACGCTCACGGGCGCTCCACGCGTTGCGCCCGTTCCGGGGGCAGCCGCGCGGCACGCAGCGCCGAGCGCCGCATCTTTCCCGACTCGTCGCGCAGCGGCGTGGTCGTGAACTCGAAGCTGCGCGGCGTCTTGTAGCGCACCAGGTGACGGGCCAGGTGCTCCCGCAGCGCGTCCTCGCCCGGCGGATCGTCGCTCTGCACGATGGCGTGCACGCGCTGGCCCAGGTCGTCGTCGGGCAGCCCGATCACCGCGCTCGCCACCACCGCCGGGTGCGCGTCGAGCGCCGCCTCGACCTCGGCCGGGTACACGTTCGAGCCGCCGGTCACGATCATGTCGGTGCGCCGGTCCGACAGGTAGAGGTAGCCGTCGGCGTCCACGTGGCCCAGGTCGCCCAGCGACTCCCAGCCGTCGGCGGTCGCGCGTGAGGTGGCGCCGATGTAGCGGTAGGTCGAGCCCTGGCCGCCGGGCGGCATCATGTAGACCTCGCCGATCTCGCCGGGCGGCAGGTCGTTGCCGTCCTCGTCGAGGATGCGGATCTTGCGATCGCCGGTGGGCCTGCCGACGGACCCGCGGTGCTCGAGCCACTCGCTGCCCGAGATCAGCGTGCCGCCGATGCGCTCGGTGCCGCCGTAGGCGTTCCAGACCCGCTCGGGCCCCAGCCATTCGATCAGCGCGTCCATCAGCCAGGGCGGGCACGGCCCGCCGCTCGACACCACCCGCCGCAGCGACGACAGGTCGAAGCGCTCGCGCTCGGCCGGATCCATGCGCCAGATGCGCTGGAGCATGGTCGGCACGAAGCTCACCCACTCGACGCGGTGCGCCTCGATCAGAGCCAGCGCAGCGGCCGGATCGAAGCGCGGCATCAGCACCACCGTGCCGCCCAGCAGCAGCGTGGTGCTCGTGTTGACGAAGCCCGCCGCGTGGTAGAGCGGACCCGGCACCAGCACGGTCGTGCCGGGCGCGTTGCCATAGAAAGGCACCGTCGGATCGATCTCGGCGGGCAGCGCGTCGACGATCAGCTTGGGCCGGCCGGTGCTGCCGCCGGAGGCCAGTGCCTGGCGCGAGGGCGAGGTGGCGTCGGGCAGCGGCTCGGCCGACGCGCCGCCGGCCGCTTCGAGCAGCGCCGGCAGCGCCGCCTCGTCGACCACCACCGGCGGCGCCGCCTGCTCGAGAATGGCATCGCGCTCGGCCGCGGGCATGCGCCACGACACCGGCTGCGGCACCGCGCCGAGCTTCCAGGCCGCGAAGCAGGCCACCACGAAGTCGGCGCCGTTGGGCAGGCCGAGGGTGACGAAGTCGCCGGGGCCGGCGCCGCGCAGGGCCAGCACCCGGGCCAGGCGCGTCGAGCGCTCGTCGAGGCTTTGCCAGTCGACGCGCTCGTCGCCGACGATCAGCGCGGTCTCGTCGGGACGCGAGCGCGCGTGCAGCGCCAGCGCCGCCGGGTAGGAGACGACCGCCACTAGCCCTGCTCCTCGCGCTCCGCCCGCTGCCGGGCCATGCGTTCCTGCACCTCGCCGAAGTCGACCCGCACGAAGTGGCCGACCGCGTCGGCGGTGAGCCGCTCGCCGGCGTGGCAGGTCGCGCGGATCTCGACGCGGCGCTCGCGCTCGTCGTGCAGCCAGGCCTCGAAGCGCAGGTCCTCCTCGATCGGGGTGACCTGCCGGAAGCGCACCTCGAGCTTCGCGGTGACGCCCACCGGCGGCGACAGGTTCTGGGCGCCGCCCAGCACCTCGTCGAACAGTGCCGCGACGATGCCGCCGTGAACGCCGTGGGGCGGCCCTGCGGAGGCCTTCGACAGGCGCACGTGACCGCGCAGCCGCGGGCCGTCCGGCGTCTCGACGCGCTCGAACACCATGGGCGGCGCGACCGGGTTCAGCCGGCCGCGCAGCGGCGACAGGTCCAGGTAGGCGATGCGCGCGTCGCCGGCGGTGGGGAAGGTCGGATCCAGCTCGTACCAGCGCTTGCGGCGCGGAGCGGCGATGCGCTCGCGCAGCGCCCGCGCCAGCGGCAGCGCCTCGGCCGCCGCCTCGGGCGTGACCTCGCAGTCCGCCAGGATCGTGGCGATCTCGCGCAGCTCGTTGGCGAGGGCGAACGTGTCCGGGTCGACCGGGAACTCCTGGGCCATGGATCTCCGCCTCCGCCCGCGCGTCATGCCGGGCGCGCGAATATGCGAAACTCACGGGCCCCGCCGCCACCGAGGCCCATGGACACCGCCGAAGCCGTCGCCCGCGAAGGGATCCGCCACGTAATCGCCCGCTACAACTACGCCGGCGATCGCGGCCGCCTGGACGAGCTGGTGGCCTGCTTCACCGAGGACGGGGTGATGGAGCTGCCGGACCTTCCGCCGCTGCGGGGCCGCGAGGCCATCCACGGCCACCTGGCCGGCGTGGCCCGCAGCCTCGCCGCCGCCAGCCAGCGCGTCCTGCTGCGCCACCACGTGGCCAGCCTGTTCATCGACTCGGTGCGCGACGACCAGGCCAGCGCCAGCGCCTGCTTCTCCGTCTACACCGAGATCGGGCTCGACCACTGGGGCGTGTACCGCGACCGGCTGCGCCGCGTGGACGGCCCGGAAGGCGAGTGGCTGCTGGCCCACCGGAAGGTGCGGGTGGACGGCGCCGTCGCCGGGTCGCGCATGGTGGGGCGCGACGAGTGAAGGCGGAGGGCACGGCGGTCGTGACCGGTGCCGGTCGCGGCCTCGGCGCGGCCGTCGCGCTGGAGCTGGCGCGACGCGGCTTCGACGTGGTCGCAACGATGCGCCGGCCCGAAGGCGAGGCGGCGCGCGCGCTCGAACGCCGCGCCGAGGGGCGCCTGCGCACCGCGGCCCTCGACGTGACGCGGCCCGAGACCGTCGAGCTGCCCGGCGGTCTGCGCGTGCTGGTGAACAACGCCGGCGTCGACCGGGCCTACCTGCCGGTCGAGCACGCGCCGCTCTCGCTGTGGCGCGAGATGTTCGAGACGAACCTGTTCGGGCTGGTCGAGGTGACGCGCCGCGCGATCCCCCGGCTGCGCGCGTCGGGGGGCGGCGTCGTCTGCAACGTGACCAGCGCCTCGCTGTTCTCGCCGGTCCCGTTCTACGCGGCCTACCGGGCCAGCAAGGCGGCGGTGTCCGCACTCTCCGAGTCGCTGCGCGCCGAGGTGGCGGAGCTGGGCATCCGCGTGGTCGAGATCACGCCGGGTCCCATCGCGACGGAGATGCTCGAGGCGTCGGACCGCCTGCCCGAGGCGGCAGAGCATGACGGCTATGCGGAGCTGGCCGAGTGGCTGGCCGCCGGACGCCGCGGTGCCGGCGAGCAGACCACGCCGGTCGACGCGGCGGCGGTGGCCATCGCCGACGCCATCCTCGACGACGACGCCCCGCTGCGAAACGCCTGCGATCCGCTGGGCCGCGCCCTGCTCGAGGGCTTCCGCAGCGGCGGCGACGAGGAGCGCATGCGCGCCGTGCTCTCGGCCATTCGCACCCACCGGCGCTCGGAGTAGAATCGCCCCATGCAGGACTTCACGGGCCGCGTCGCGGTCGTCACCGGCGGGGCCAGCGGCATCGGCTTCGCCATCTGCGAGCGGCTGCTCCGCGAGGGCATGAAGCTGGTGGTGTCGGACGTCGAGGCGTCGGCCCTGGAGAAGGCCCGCGCCGCCCTCGCCGAGGGTGGCGGCGAGGTGCTGGCGGTGCGCACCGACGTGACGAAGCCGGAGGAGGTCGACACCCTGGCCCGCACCGCCCGCGACCACTTCGGCGGCGTCCACGTGGTGGTGAACAACGCGGGCGTGGTGGTGACCGGCGCGCTCTGGGAGAACACACTCGAGGAGCTGCGCTGGACCGTCGACGTGAATTTGTGGGGCGTCATCCACGGCGTGCGCAGCTTCGTGCCCATGCTGCTCGAGCAGGACGAGCCGGCCCACGTGGTGAACGTCGCGTCGATGGCGGCGGTCACCTCGGCGCCGTACCTGGACATCTACACCGTCACCAAGCAGGCGGTGCTGGCGCTCTCCGAGTCGCTCTACAAGGAGCTCCAGATGCTCGGGTCGCCGGTGCGGGCGTCGGTGGTCTGCCCCGGGCTGATCCGCACCAACCTGATGACCGCCGATCGCAACAAGCCCACCGACGAGCCGCGCTCCGAGGCGTCGGCCGGCGGCGAGCGGATGCGCCGCTACCTGGGCGACGGCGTCGAGACCGGCTGGCCGCCCTCCAAGGTGGCGGATGAGATCGTCGCCGGACTGCGCGAAGATCGCTTCTACATCTTCCCGACCCAGCCCGAGCTGCTGGTCGGCATGGAGGCCCGCCTGGAGGAGCTGCGCGAACGGCGCAACCCGGGCGCCGCCCCCGCACGCTGAACGAGTCCCGCGCCAACCCGAGAGGATCCCATGTACGAGCAGATCACCTACGACGTCTCCGATCCGGTGGCGACCATCACCCTGAACCGACCCGACCAGCTGAACGCCTGGACCAACCGCATGGGGGCGGAGGTGAAGCACGCCGTCGCGCAGGCCGAGGCCGACAGCTCGGTGGTGGCGATCGTGATCACCGGCGCCGGCCGCGGCTTCTGCGCCGGCGCCGACCTGAACGACCTGGACAGCATCAGCAGCGGCGACCGCAGCAGCCAGCGCGAGATCGACCTGGACGCGGACCCGGGCGACCCGGAGATGGGCGAGGACTTCCGCGGCACGTACACCTACCTGATGTCGGTGCGCAAGCCGGTGATCGCCGCCATCAACGGTCCGGTGGCCGGCATGGCGGTCCCCATCGCGCTGGCCTGCGACCTGCGCTTCGCCTCGGACCGGGCGCTGTTCACGGTGGCGTTCTCGCAGCGAGGGCTGATCGCCGAGTGGGGCGTCGCCTGGCTGCTGCCGCGGGTGGTGGGTCCGGCGCACGCCCTCGACATGCTCTTCTCGTCGCGCAAGGTGCGCGCCGAAGAGGCGGAGCGCATCGGCCTGGTCAACCGGGTGGTGCCCCACGACGAGCTGCTGGCCCACACCCGCGAGTACGTCGAGAACCTGGCCGCCACCTGCTCGCCGGCCTCCATGCAGGTCATGAAGCGGCAGGTCTACCAGCAGCTCACCCGCGAGCTGGGTCCCTCGGAGAAGGAGGCGATCCAGCTGATGATCGAGAGCTTCGACCGGCCCGACTTCCGCGAGGGCGTGAAGTCGTTCATGGAGAAGCGGAAGCCGAAGTTCGATCGGGTCTGAGGGCGGTTCGTTTGAGGAAGTGGATGTACGCGCTGGCGCGCGGATCGGGGGCGGCGCGCGCCTGCGACGGTCTGCGCAGCCGCACCTACGCGGCGTCGCCGGACGACGCGGAGCGCAAGGCCGACGGCCTGCTCGAGGTGTGGAGCGACGCGCCGCCCGACGTGCCCTCGGCACACGGCTACCGCGTGCGCGAGGTCCTGCACTGGGACGACGGCGGCGTGTCGCCGGGTCTGGTGGCGTTCTACTTCGTGCGCCGCCGCCCGGACCTCTCGTCCGAAGCCTTCGAGGAGCGCTACCGCGAGGGGCACGCGCCGCTGGCGCGGGTGCAGCACCCGGGGCTGCGGCGCTACGCCCAGAACTTCGTCGAGGAGTCGACCGCGGGGGCGCCCCACTGGGACGCCATCGCCCAGCTCCACTTCGCCGGCGAGCGCGAGTTCCGCGAGCGCTTCTACCGCGACGCGGAGAGCCCGGCGATCGTCGCCGCCGACGTGGCCCGTTTCGCCGACCTGAGCACCGGCTTCGCGCTGGTGACCCGCGACGACGCCGGACCGGAGGGCACGTGACGCCCCGCACGATCCGGCGCCTGCTGTTCGTGGTCGCGCTCTTCACGCTGCCGCTGCCCTTCTACCTGGGCGACCTCGAGTTCTCGCCGGCGGTGCGGCTCCTCTTCCTGTCCACCCTGTTCGGTGCGGTGGCGGTGGCCGAGGGCGGTGGCACGATCTCGCTGCTGGGCGCGCTGGGCGTCGTCCAGACGCTGCTGGCGCTGGGCCTGGTCTGGGGGCTGGCGGCGGTGGTGGCCGGCATGCTCGGCCGGCTGCGCGCGCCGGCGCTGCGCGGTGCCCTGCTGGCGTCGATCCTGCTCGGGCTGGTGGTGGGATCCCTCTTCGAGATCTACGCGACCGGACTCTCGAGCACGCGTCCGCGCTCGAACGTGCTGCACCTGTTCGAGTGATGCGCTGCTTCCTGTGCGCCCTGCTGCTGCTCGTCGCCGCGCCCGCCACGGCCGGCGGCGACGACCCGGCCTGCGCCCACCGCGACACGCTGCGGCGGCCCTTCTTCGGCGACCTGCACGTGCACACCCGTCACTCGCTCGACGCCAGCACCCAGGGCACGGCGACCAGCCCCCGCGACGCCTACCGCTTCGCCCGCGGCCACGAGATCGGCCTGCACCCGTTCGACGCGGAGGGCCGTCCGCTGCGCAAGGCGAAGCTCTCGCGCCCCCTCGACTTCGCGGCGGTCACCGACCACGCCGAGCTCTTCGGCGAGGTCCACCTGTGCAACACGCCCGGGAGCGTCGGCTACGACTCGATGGTCTGCCGCGTCTACCGGGGCTGGCCGCGCCTGGCCTTCTTCTACATGAACGCCCGCGGCGCGCCGCGATTCGGCTTCTGCGGCGAGGGGGGCGCGCTGTGCATCGACGCCGCCCGCGGTCCGTGGCTCGAGATGCAGGAGGCGGCCGCCGAGGCGAACGATCCCTGCCGCTTCACCAGCTTCGTCGGCTACGAGTGGACCAAGACGGTCGAGACGGCGAGCAACCTGCACCGCAACGTCCTCTTCCGCAGCGCGCGGGTGCCCGAGGTCCCCGCCAGCACCATCGACTTTCCCACGCCGACGGCGCTCTGGGACGCCCTCGACCGCCAGTGCCGCGAAGCGCTGCCCGGCTGCGACGCCGTCGTCGTTCCCCACAACTCGAACCTGTCGGGCGGCTTCATGTTCCGGCCCCATGCGCTGGACTCGGACGCGCGCTGGGACGGCGCCCACGCCCGGCGCCGCGCCTGGAACGAGCCGCTGGTCGAGGTCATGCAGCACAAGGGCGACTCCGAGTGCCGCAACGGCGCCGGCAGCCAGGACGAGCTGTGCGACTTCGAGGCGCTCCCCTACGACACGTTCATGGGCCGCTTCTTCGCGCCGGCGCGCCACCGGGCCGAGCCCATCAACTTCGTGCGCACGGCCCTCGGCGAGGGGCTGGTCCACGAGGCGCGGCTCGGCGCCAACCCCTTCGCCTTCGGCTTCGTCGGTAGCACCGACACCCACCTGGGCACGCCGGGCCTGGTGAACGAGCGCGGCTACCCGGGTCACGGCGGGGCCGGGCTGCCGCTGGGCGGCGACACGCTGCCGTCGGGCCTGCACGATCCCATCGAGTACAACCCGGGCGGCCTGGCCGTGCTGTGGGCCGAGGAGAACACGCGCGAGGCGCTGTTCGACGCCATGCGCCGGCGCGAGGCGTACACCACCAGCGGTCCGCGCATCGTGCTGCGCACCTTCGCCGGCTTCGACCTGCCCGAGGCGATGTGCGCCGGCGACTTCGCCGCCACCGGCTACGCCCGCGGCGTCCCCATGGGCGGGGACCTCGAGGGTCCCGGCGGCGGCCTCGCCCTGGCGGTGTCGGCGCTGGCGGACCCGGGCGCTGCCGGCGAGCCGGGTGCCCCCCTCCAGCGGCTCCAGGTGGTGAAGCTCTGGCTCGACGCCGAGGGCCGCGTGCAGGAGAGCGTCGTCGACGTGGCCGGCGGCGCGAACGACGCGTCGGTCGACACGAAGAGCTGCGAGACGCGCGGCCAGGGCGCCGAGCAGCTGTGCCGCGTGTGGCGGGACCCGGCCTTCGACGCGTCGCGCCCGGCGGTCTACTACGCCCGCGCCGTCGAGAACCCGACCTGCCGCTGGAGCACCTGGGTGTGCAACGCCGCCGGCGTCGACTGCCAGGCGCCGGGGACCATCGGGGTCGGCTACGAGCCCTGCTGCGACGAGCGCTACCCGCGGACCGTCCAGGAGCGGGCCTTGTCCTCCCCCATCTGGTATCACCCGGGCGAGTAGCCCTCCAGCCCCGGAGCCCCCCATGGCCGACCTCGTCACGCTCGCCTACGACGGACCCGTCGCGATCCTCAGCAACAACCGGCCCGACAAGCACAACGCGGCCAACGACGAGATGGACGCGCAGCTCTGGGAGCGGCTGGCCGAGCTGCACCGCCGCGACGACGTGCGTGCGATCGTGTGGCGGGGCGAGGGCAAGTCGTTCTCGTCGGGCCGCGACACCACCCAGCTGGGCGTCCGCACCGAGGACATCAGCAACCTCGACTTCATCGAGCGCGGCCACGCGGGCACGCAGCAGTTCTTCAGCGTGCCGGCGCCGATCGTGGTGGCGCTCAAGGGCTGGGTGATCGGCGGATCCTTCGAGCGGGCGCTGCTCTGCGACATGCGGGTGGCCGGCGAGAGCGCGCGCATGATGCTGCCCGAGGTGAAGCACGGCGTGGTGCCCGACAGCGGCGGCACGGCCCGGCTGTTCCAGATGGCGGGGCACGGTCTGGCCGCCGACCTGGCCCTCACCGGCCGGGTGATGGAAGCGGAGGAGGCCCTCCGACACGGTGTGGTGTCGCGGGTGGTGCCGGACGCCGAGCTCGACGAGACCTGCCTGGCCATCGCCCACGAGATCGCGGCCATGCCGGCCTTCACCGTCAAGATGTTCCGCCGCACGCTCGACCGCATGGCGAGCCCGCTGGTGCGCGCCTCGATCCAGGAGGAAGCGATCAGCCAGGTGATGACCCAGGCCTCCGACGACTACGCCGAGTTCAAGGCGGCCCGCGCCGAGGGGCGCGAGCCCCGCTACCGGCGGCGCTAGCCGTGGTGCGCGGCGCCACGCTGGCGACGCTGCTGCTCGCGCTGCTGGGCGCCGCCGCGAACGCCCAGGAGCGGGCCGCGGCGCGCCCCGAGCGTCCCGGCGAGCTGCTCGACTGCTCGATGGAGTACGGCGTGCTCGACACGCCCGAGAGCTACGCGCGCGCCTTCAACGACGTGGCGCGCTCCTACCTGGCCGCCCAGCGGCTCCACGAGGAGCGCCGCCGCGACCCGAACGTCCCCTCCGAGGAGGTCGACGAGGCCTGGCGGGCCCGGGTCGGGGCCGCCCAGACCCTGGTCCGCGCCTGTCGCTGCTGGGAGCAGCTCGACCGGGTGGGCTACCCGGAGCAGGTGCTGGCCGCCGCCGAGATGAGCACCCGACGCCTGAAGGAAGAGGTGGGGCACTGGGTGGCGGAGCCCTGCGCCAAGGTGTTCGCCGCCGAGGCCTCGGACTGATCCGCACCTCCCGCCCGCAGGATTCGGCTCCACCCGACGCCGCGGGGGGTCGATCCAACCCGGGTGGACGTGGCACACGGAAAGAGCGGGGCCGAGCGGATGCTCGTCGAGGCGAGCTTCCGCGAGCGACGCCGCACGGTGTTGCGCGCCGAGGGCCTGGTGCTGGCCTGCGCCGTGCTGGGACTGGGCCTCGTGGCGCTGGTGAAGGGGAGCGGCGAGGCCGCGGTCGAGACCGCCATCGCCTGCTTCGTGATCTCGGTCGCCGGCGCCATGCTGAACGTCTGGCAGGTGGCCAACCGGCACTGGCGCTGCCCCGCCTGCGACGTGCGCTGGGAGACCCGCGACACGCTGGCCAGCTTCCAGTGGAACCACTGCCCGTCCTGCGGCGAGGCGCTGCGCGCCTTCCCGCGCCCGCGCGACCACGAGCGCGCGGCCCGGATCGCGTTCGAGGCCGGCGCGCCGTCGCACGACCAGCTCGTCCGCGACTTCGAGCGCCGCAACCGGCGCGGCGCCTGGCTGGCCGGTCTGGCCGCGGCGGCCGGGCTGGTCGCCATGCTGTGGGTGTCGACGAGCGGGCTGGGCGAGACGGTGGAGCACGCCGTCGTCGCCGGCTTCGGGGCGGCGGTGGCGGGGAGCCTGGTCTGGGGCGCCCGCTGCCCGCGCTGCCGGACCGGGGTGATCGCGCGGGGCCGCCACTGCCAGCGCTGCGGCCTGAGCCTCGACGCGGTCAGCGAGTCGGCGGATCCCCGTACTGCACGGTGAGCACCTCGCAGGGCACGCAGCGGAAGGCGTGGAGCCGCGGGCGACCGCGCCAGCCGACCGTGCCCGGCAGTCCGCGAAGCGCGTGGGGCAGCCCCACCGGATCGCCGATGCGGCGCCAGTGGATTCCGGCCAGCAGCGGCAGGTAGCCCTCGTCCATGGCCTTGCCGCAGCTCGGGCAGCGCACGTCGCGAGCATCGCCCGCCAGGCGCCGCGCCGGCTCGCCCGGTAGCGTGAGGGTGCGCTGGAGGAAGCGGCCCAGCAGGATCAGCCCCAGGGCGATCGCGGCCAGCACCGCCAGCACGGCCCGCAGGAAGTGGGCCGACGCCTCCAGGGTCGACACCAGCTCGCAGGTGCCCGGCTTCCAGTCGACGTAGACCACCTCGAGGACCTGCCCCCGCTCGGTGGCCTGGTGGATGGCGACCGAGGTGTCGGCGGTGCACGCCTGTCCGGCGTGGGGTCCCTCCTCGACCCGCAGGGCCAGGACGGCCTGCGGCAGCTTCTCCACGACGCGCGCCTGCTCCCGCGGCGCGGCGTCGTGGAGCCGGTAGCAGCTCCAGGCCACCCGCAGCGGGCTCCACAGCACCGCGACCAGCAGGCCGAGTGCCAGGGCCACCCCGCCCCAGATCGCCCACGCCTGTCGATTGCCGGCCATGCCCGGATCAGCGGTCCGACCCCCGCCCGACTTGACCCGTGCTCGCCCCTCGACAGTCGGAGTTTTCGACACTACTGTCTATATCGACATCTATGTCGAAAAAGAGGAGCGCCCGTGCCCAAGCAGGTCGATGCCGCCGCCCAGCGCCAGGAGATCCGCACGGCCGCGCGGCGGGTGTTCGCGCGGCGCGGCATCGCCGACACCGGCCTCGGCCACGTGGCGCGCGCCGCCGGAATGGGGCGCTCGAGCCTCTACCACTACTACCCGGACAAGGAGGCCCTGCTCCGCGACCTGGTGAAGGACGTGCTCGCCGAGGAGCGGGCGCTGTTCCGCGCCTGCCTGCGCGGTCCGGGGAGCGTGCAGGCCCGGGTCGAGCGGCTGCTCGACGGCTGCGTCGGGCTGTTCGACGCCTGGGCGTCGCTGGGGCGACTGTTCATCGACCTGCGCCTGCGCGACGCCGTCGCCTTCCGGCGCTTCTTCCGCGAGATCCGCGACGAGTTCGCCGACGTGCTGCGCGAGGGCCAGCGCCGCGGCGAGGTCGCCGCCGGGGTGGATCCGTTCCTGGCCGGCGCCAGCCTGATCGGCGCCATCGACGGGCTGCTCTTCCAGCACTTCCTGGACCGCCGCGCGCTCGATCCGGAGGCGCTGCGCAACGAGCTGGGTCGCATCGCCCGGCGGGCGCTGCTGCCGTGAGCTCGCTCGCCCTGATGCGCTGGCTCGAGGCGACGCCCGATCGCTACGACGCCGGCATGCGGGCGATCACGCTGGGTCGCGTCGACGCGCTGCACGAGGCCGTAGCCCGGGCCGCCGCCCCGCGACCCGGCGGCGACGTGCTGGAGATCGGCTGTGGCACCGGCGCCGTCACACAGCGGCTGCTCGCGCGCGGTGCGCGCGTCGTGGCCCTCGACCAGAGCCCGGAGATGCTCGAGCAGGCGCGCCGGCGCGTCGCGGCCGCGGAGTCCGCCGGCGCGGCCGCACCGCAGTGGCTCGAGCGCACCGCCGCCGAGGTCGACGCGCTGCCCCGCGCCGGCTTCGACGCGGTCGTCCTGTGCCTGTGCCTGTCGGAGATGTCGGCCGGCGAGCGCGGCTTCGTGCTGGCCCGGGCGCGCGAGCGGCTGCGCCCGGGCGGACACGTCGTCGCCGCCGACGAGGTGCGGGCCCGCGGACCCGGGCGCCTGTTCCAGGGCCTGCTGCGCGCGCCCCAGTGGCTGCTCGGCTGGCTGCTGGCCGGATCCGTCTCGCGTCCGGTGCCCGACCTGCGCAGCGAGCTGGAGGCGGCGGGCCTCCCCGTCACCAGCGAGCAGCGCTGGCTCGGCGGAACCCTGGCCCTGTTCGTGAGCGAGCCCGCGCCGTGATCGGCGACCTCGTCCGGGACGTGCTCCAGACCGCGTTCCGCATGGCGCCCTGGCCGACCGAGACCGGCCTGCGCGCGCTGGGAAGCCCGGGGCGCCGGAGCCCGGTGCTGCTGACCGCCAACTACGACCTCACGGTGCGGCGCCTGGTCCGGGCGCTGCGGGGCGTCGACGCCTGGCTGCTGGTCGCGCCGGCCAAGGGCATCAACGTCTGGTGCGCTGCCGCCGGCGGCCACCTGACCACGCACCAGGTGGTGACGGCGCTCAAGACCTCGGGCATCGACGAGCGCGTCGACCACCGCGAGCTGATCCTGCCCCAGCTTGCGGCGACCGGGGTCGAGGGGCTCGACGTCTACCGGCGCAGCCACTGGCGCGTGCGCTTCGGTCCGGTGCGCGCCGAGGACGTTCCCGCCTACCTGGCGGCGGGCGGGAAGAGCGACGCCATGCGGCGCGTCTCGTTCACGCTGCGCGACCGCCTGGAGATGGCGGCGGCGTGGGCGGTGCCGACGGCGCTGGTGGTCGGCGCGCTGGCGGCGTGGCTGCGTCCCGGGTGGGCGTTGCCGCTGGTCGCCGCCTGCGGCGCGCTGGCCGTGGCGGTCTTCACCCTGCTCGATCGGCTTCCGCGGGGTGGGCGGGCCTGGATCGCGCTGGCGGGAGTCGTCGTGTCGCTGGCCTGCGTGCTCGCCGCGGACGGCGGTGCGGCGGCGCTGGTCGCGGCCGCCGTTGCCCCGGTCGGCTTCGTGGCGCTGCTCACCGTCGACTACGCGGGCAGTACGCCGCTCGAAGGCAGCGGCCACTTCGACGGACAGGACTGGCGCATCACCCTCGACGTCGAGCGCTGCTCCGGCGTCTACCGCTGCTGGGAGGTGTGCCCCGAGGCCTGCTTCGAGAAGCTGCCGGAGCAGCGCATCGTCGCCCTCGCCCACGACGAGCGCTGCGTGCGCTGCGGCGCCTGCGTCGTGCAGTGTCCCCAGGACGCGCTCTTCTTCGAGGACGGAGCGGGCGCGCGCATCGAGCCCGAGACGATCCGCCGCTTCAAGCTCAACCTGGCCGGCCGCCGCTCGGTGCAGGTGGGCCGCTGAACGAGCGCGCATTCCGCTTTACACGACAAGTCCCCTTGCGTTGGTTTCCAGCGGGAGCCGGACGCAGAATGCGCGCATGCCGCACACCGCCGTCGAGGGATCCCGCCAAAGGACCGCGCCGCTCCTCCTCGCCGCCCTGCTCGGCGTCGCTTGCGGCGGGGACCGCTTCCTCCAGAAGGAGCCGCGGGTGCGGTCCATCGACGACGTGGGCAGCATCCGCGCATCCGTCGTCTCGGTGGAGGAGTGGGGCGAGTACGTCCAAGGCCTGGTTCCGGGCTTCAAGCTCACGGGCGATCAGGCGCTCGCCAAGGTGGTGCCGGACACCCGCTTGCTCGACGAGCGGCGACTGACCGCCAGCCGGACCGAGTTCCAGGCCGGCCTTCCGGGCCTGGGCGCCGGTGCGAACCCGGGCGATCGTTTCGTGGACACGCCTCCCACCACCGAAGGACTCGACACCAGCAGCTCCGCGGCGGGAACACGCACGGCCGACGGCCTCGGCGCCGTCGCGCCGCTCACAGCCGCGAACCTCGATGCCGTCGACCCGATGACCCAGTACACGGCGGCCAACGCCCTGTTCCAGGAGGTCCAGCTCCTGAACCGCGCCGTCCGCGATGCGGCACAGCGCGACGGTTACGAGCCCTACGTGGTGCGCATCAACGTGGGTCTGCTGACCCACCGGAGAAACCTCCCCTACGACGTCTACGCGAACCTCTCGTTCTTCACCCAGGAGATCGTGGAATCGATCTCGCCCGGCTACCTCGTCGAAGGCGAGCTTCCGCTTCCCCACGTGCTCCCGCTGCTCGTGACCGACTCGCTGGAGGCGACGATGCACTCGGCGTCGCTGGGTCGCCTGATCGAGATCGGCCTAGCGCTCCAGGGAACCACCGGTACGACGGCGCTGGGCCTGGACCAGGACTTCAGCCGCGAGGACCTCGAGCGTGCACTCGGTCGCGACCTGAACAGCCTGTTCATGGTGTCGCGTTTGAGCGACAACACGGTGCGCGTGCGGCTCGGAGCCAACCAGCAGGTCGCGACGAACTACGCCGTCGTGCCGCGCAACCACACGCTGACGCTCCTCGTGCTGCTCCCGGCGGAGCAGGCGGAGCCCGGTTGCGAGGTGCTCATCCAGGCGCGCACCGAGATGCTCCACGTTCGTTCGGGAAGGGCCCTTCCGCCGAAGTCGAAGCGACGCGATCGCGAGGACGTCAACCGCATCGCCGAGCGCTTCGGGCTGTGTGACGCTTCGGTCCATGTGCCGACCTGCCGGAAGGGACTGGTGAGCAGCATGGACCGTGCCTATTTCGCGGCCGTCGAGAACGACTGGAACGCGTACGCCTCCTCCGTGCGGCCCCTGATGAGCGACACCACCGACATGCTTCAGCTCTGGTCCGAGCTGGTGAACCTGGCGCCCGGCTACTACGAGGACGAGGTCACCTTCGAGGTGCCGGATCCGGGCGCCGGAAGCTTCCCGACTACCCAGATGGCCACGCTCGTCGACGACACGAAGAAGACGACGGTCGTCAGGGTGCACGGAGGCACGCGGCTGCGCGCCTCGAGGATCTGCTCCTCCCTGCTGTTCCAGGACACGAGCGCAGGCGGTTCCCCAACGAAGGCCATCCTCCCCGAGCAGATCGATGTCGACAGTCGCCGCGAGATCGCCGTGCTGACGTTCAGGTCACTGAAGGCGCTGGGCCTCGCGAAGTACGCCAGCGAGACCGGCAAGTCGATCCACCTCCAGACGGCGTACGCGGCTGGCGCCTCGGATCGCGCGCAGTGCTGGACGCTCGCCACCACGCCCTCCGCCGCCGGTGCCACGCGCCTCGCCACCCTCTACCACGCCACCGCACCGACGCCGACCCCGGCGGGCTTCGGTGTCGTGTTCCAGCCGAGCCACGTGGTGAGCCACGACGGAATGGGAGCGCTCGTCATCGAGTTCGAGACGCCGGCGAGCAACCCGGCGGCGAAGGCGGTGGTCGAGATCGCCAACGCCACCGTCGTCAGCGTCCAGGAGGACGGCGGCGCCGCGAAGGCCGCGAAGCAGAAGTTCGAGATCGCGATGCCGCCGAAGGCGAAGTCGAAGAAGCGCGTGACGGTGAACCTGCGCAACCTGGTGGTCGGCAAGGGCCTGAAGGTCGACCTCAAGAACGACAAGAAGGTCGCCCAGGGCACCCACGCCATCGAGGTACGCAGGCCCTGAGCGACTACGGTCGCGGACCGTAGGTGCGCGGGCCGCGATGGGTCGCCAGCTGGGGCTGGATCTCGTCGATCCAGTCGCACAGGCGGGGGCGCGTGTCGCGCGGGTCGACGAGGTCGTGGACGCCGAAGTCCTCGGCGCGCGGAAAGATCGACTGGGCGCGGGCGTACTGCTCCTCGAGCTGGCGTCGCCTGGCCTCCGGATCGTCGGCGGCGGCGATCTCCCTGCCGTAGGCGAGCGCCACGCCGCCCTCCAGCGGCAGCGCGCCGCTCTGCGCCGACGGCCACGCCACCACGCGCCCGCCCGGACCCAGGTGCACGCCCGCCGCCACGCCGAAGCTCTTGCGCAGGATCACCGTGAACCAGGGCACGCGGGTCTGCTGCACCGCGAAGATGGCCTCGACGCCGTAGCGGATGGTCGCCGCCTTCTCGGCCTCGCTGCCGATCATGAAGCCGGGCTCGTCCATCAGGCTGACGATGGGCAGGCCGAAGGTGTCGCAGGTCTCGAGGAAGCGGCGCACCTTCTGGGCGCCGGTGGCGGTCATGCTGCCGCCGTAGACGTAGGGATCGTTGGCGAGCACGCCCACCGGGTGGCCGGAAAGCCGCGCGAAGCCGGTGATCTGGGTGCGGCCGTAGCCGGGGGTCAGCTCGAAGAAGCTCTCCGCGTCGAAGATCCAGCCGATGGCGCGGCGCATCTTGTAGGCGCGGCGGCTCTCGCGCGGGACCAGCGCGAGGAGCTTCTCCTCGCGGCGCTCGCGGGGGTCGCTGCACGGAACGACCGGCGGCGCCTGCCAGGCGCTGCTCGGCAGGTAGGACAGGAAGCGCCGGATCTGGTCGAGCGCGTCGGACTCGTCGGCGGCCACGTTGTCGACCACCCCGCTGCGACCGTGCACCTGGGCGCCGCCCAGCTCTTCCTTCGTCACCTCCTCGCCCACGGCGCGCGCCACCAGCACCGGTCCGCCGACCAGCACCTGGCTCGTCTCCTTCGTCATGACCGAGAAGTGGCTGGCCACCAGGCGCGCAGCCGGGAAGCCAGCCACCGGTCCCAGGGCGGCAGCCGCCATGGGCACCGTGGCCCGCGCCTCGACCAGCGCCTGGTTGCTGGTGGCGCCCGCCACGAAGTCGTAGCCCGAGCGGCCGCGGGTGCCGCCGATGCCCGAGACCGACGCGCCGCCGGCCTCGAGCAGCCGCACGATCGGCACGCGGCTCTTCGTCGCCAGCCGGTCGGCGTACTCGGCCTTGGCCATGCCCACGCCCGAGTAGGCGCCGCCGCGCAGCGTGAAGTCGTCGCCCGAGACGACCACCGGCCGGCCGTCGATGCGCGCCGTGCCGACCACCGCGTTGGTCGGCGTGAAGGTGGTGTTCCCCGCATCGTCGGTCTCCGAGTGGCCGGCGATGCCGCCCTGCTCGGCGAAGCTCTCCTTGTCGCAGAGCGCGTCGATGCGCTCGCGGACGGTCAGCCGCCCGCGCTCGTGCTGCTTCGCAACGGCCTCCTCGCCGCCCATCGCGAGCGCCCGCTCCCGCCGCCGCCGGATGCCCTCGACTTCGTCTTCCCAGCTCATGGCGTGGCATCCTAGCGCGGGAGGCCCTTCCCATGACGCTGCTCGTCACCGGCTTCGGACCGTTCCCGGGCGTGGACCGGAACCCGTCGGGACAGGTGGCCCGGGCGCTGGCGGACGCCGGCGAGGAGGGCCTCGTGGCGCTCACCCTGCCCACCGAGTTCGAGCGGTCGTTCGCACTCCTCGATCGTGCGGTGCGGGAGCACGCGCCCGACGCCCTGCTGCTGCTCGGTGTCGCCGAGACGCGTCCCACCCTCTGTCTCGAGCGCTTCGCGCTGAACTGGATCGAGGACGGCCGGCCCGACGCGGCCGGCGTGCGTCTGGGACGACCGGTGGTGGAGGGCGCGGACCACGCCCTGCCCACCACGCTGCCGCTGGACGCCATGGCGGCGGCGCTGCGCCGCGCGGACGTCCCCTTCGCGTTCTCCTCCCACGCCGGCACCTACGTCTGCAACTGCCTCCTGTACCGCGCGCTCCACGCGCAGGCCGCGGGCGGCGCCCCGGTCCCCACCGGCTTCGTCCACGTGCCGATGACGCGCGACCTGGGCGATGCGCCGCCCGACGCGCCCACGCTCGAGGATCTGGTGGCCCGGGTGCGGGTGCTCGTGGAGTCGCTGCGAACGCCCTAGCGGTGCGTCGGCTCGTCACCCGCTCCGCCAGGGGGTGCACCTACCCGGACGGAACCGGCTCAGCCCCGCGGGCCGTTCGGCCGATCCATCCAGCGAGGATTCCAGTCATGGCGGCAGAATCGCGCGAGCAGCGAATGCTCTTCGAGGCGAGGCGGCACCTCGCCGGCATCGGCGTGCAGACCCAGTTCACCGCCCGCGGCGACGCGTTGAAGGGCCAGATGGTGTTCCGCGACGACCAGGTGCTGCGCAACCCGGGCGGCGGCGGCTCCATCGAGTCGATCCGCTTCACCGTGAAGGGCGACGGGTCCATCCACATCGACGACCCCGCCAACCTGTCCGACCTCGAGGGCCTGCCGGCGGCGACCCGGCTCGGCTCGGTCGAAGCCATGTCCACCGCCATCCGTCACTGCATGGACAAGCAGTTCACCGGCATGCGCGGGCTCGGCAACAAGCTGCGCGCCTTCGGCCTGCGCGTCGAGAACGACGCGGAACGCATGGTGCTGGTGGCCCAGGTCGACCTGGAGAAGCTGGGCGTGGCCGTGCTCGAGAGCGACGGCGCGGGGCTGGTGGCGCGGCAGCTGCGCTGCGAGACCGGCGAGGTACTGGCCTTCCCCAACACGCCCATCGACCTGGCCCAGTTCGACGACCGCATCGACCTGGAGCTGTTCCTGGCCGGCGAGGCCGAGCGCCTGGCGCCCGACCGCGTGAAGGACGTGGTGGTGTCGGGCCACCAGGCGGTCCGCGCCGAGGACACCGAGCTGTTCGGGGTGCTCACGCCCGAGGTGACCGACATCGTCGCCGGACTCACGCCGCCGCTGGAGGGCCAGACCTGGGTGATGGACGTGATCGTCGAGTCGGACGACGGCGAGGAGGTGCGCTACCGGGGCGTGGGCTTCACCGGTCAGGCCTTCGGCGCGCCGCGGGTGCTGCCGAAGATCGCCTTCGAGGCGTCCTACCACCCGTCGGGCCAGACCCACCGCATGCTGGTGCAGGTGACCCACGTCGACGAGGAGAACGTGGGCTACGTGAAGCTCGACGGCGACCGCCGCCCGGTCGGTGGCGAGCGCAAGGTCGCCCTGGTCGGCTTCCTGGCGAACTTCACCCAGGAGCCGGTGCTGGGCTGACCCTTGGCGCCCGCCGGCCGACCGGGCACCATGCCGCCATGAAGCCCCTCGACGGCATTCGTGTGCTCGACGCGAGCCACGTGGTCTCGGGCCCCGTGTGCTGCTGGTTCCTGGCGGCGCTGGGCGCCGAGGTGATCCGGGTGGAGCCGCCGGGCGGCGATCACACCTGGCGCACGAAGCCGGTGTTCGCGCCCGACGGCGAGCACCGCGGCGCGCCGGGACGGCGCGACGTCGCCACATCGCCGCTGCGCCGCGGTCGCGGGAAGAAGAGCGTGGTGCTGAACCTGAAGCACGAAGAGGGGCGCGCGCTCTTCAAGCGGCTGGCCGCGCAGTGCGACGTGCTGGTGCAGAACGCGGTGCCCGGCGCCATGGAGCGGCTGGGCCTCGACTACGCGTCGCTGGCGCCCGAGATGCCGCGGCTGGTCTACTGCACGATCACCGGCTACGGCCACGACGGCCCGTACCGCGATCGCCCGAGCATGGACCTGGTGGTGCAGGCGATGAGCGGCCTGATGGCGAAGACCGGCTTCCCGGACGGACCGCCCACCAAGGTGGGCGCGACCGTCGGCGACCAGGTGCCGGCGCTGTTCGCGGCGCTGGGCATCCTGGCGGCGCTGCGCCAGCGCGACGTCGACGGCCAGGGCCAGCTGGGCGACGTCGCCATGCTCGACAGTCTGCTGGCGCTGCTGTGGGACGAGCCGATCGACGACTTTGCGGCCCAGGGGCTGCCGGAACGCGTGGGCAACGGCGATCCGCGCGGCGCACCCCTCGACGTGTTCGCCACCGCCGACGGCTGGGCGGCGCTGGTGCTCACCCAGGACGCCCAGTGGAAGGCGCTGTGCGAGACGATGGGCCGCCCCGAGCTGGCCAGCCGGTGGCCCGACTTCGCCGCGCGCCTGGCGAACCGCGACGCGGTGAATGCCGCCGTCGCCGAATGGTGTCGTGGCCTGGGCACCGACGTCGTGGTGGAACGTCTGCTCGCCCACGGCATTCCCGCCGGCCCGGTGCGCTCGCCCTACGACGCGCCGGGCGATCCGCAGGTCCTCCACCGCGGCGCTCTCGAACGCCTGCGCCACCCGGACCGCGACGAGCCCACCGAAGCCTGGGGCCCGGTCTTCCCGGCCCGCCTGTCGCGCAGCGAAGGCGAGACGCCCCCCGCCGAGCCGCTAGGCGCCAGCACCGACGCGGTGCTGCGCGACCTGCTGGCGGTCGACGAGGAGACCCTCGCACGGCTTCGCGGCGACGGGGTGCTCGGCTAGGCGACGACGTCCTCGTCCACCAGCGTTCGGGCCTGCTCCGACGTCAGCCCGAGCACGTCGACCAGCACCCGCTCGTTGTCCTCTCCCAGCAACGGACCCGGGCGGGTGAAGCCGCCGGAGCCTTCGGAGAGGCGGAAGCCGGAGCGCTCGAAGGGGAGGGTTCCCAGGTTCGCGTGCTCCAGCGGCACCCAGTGGTCGCGGTGGGCGAGCTGGGGGTCGGCGAGCAGGTCGTCGAAGCGGGCGACGGCGCCGGCCTGGACGCCGCGGGCCTGGAGGTCTTCCGCGGTCTCGGCGGCGTCGCGTTCGCGCGTCCAGGCCGCCACGCTGGTGTCGTCGGCCGGCGCGCCCACCGCCTCGGACAACCGCGCCAGCTCCTCCTCCGTCCACGCCGCGATCGCCACCCAGCGGTCCTCGCCGGCGCAGGGGTAGACACCGTGGAGCAGGGCGTTCGGATCGCGGTTGGCGTCGCGCTTCACGACCTCGCCGCTGGCGCTGTAGCGCACCAGCACCTCGCTCTGGCTGTAGACGGCGGCCTCGATCTGGCTGACGTCGATGGTGCAGCCCTGGCCGGTACGCCGGCGGCGCAGCAGGGCCGCCTCCATGGCGAGCGCCACGTAGCGCGGCGCCAGAGAGTCGGTGATGGTGGCGTACGGGCCGTGGGCCGGACCGCCCGCGCGACCGGTCAGGTGGTTGAAGCCCGAGATGGCCGACCCCTGGCCGCCGTAGCCCGGGTAGTGGCGCTGCGGACCGGTCTGCCCGAACAGGCAGCCGCTGGCGTAGACGAGCCTGGGGTTGATCGCGCGCGCCGTCTTCGCGTCGAGGCCCAGCTTCTCCATCACGCCCGGCGCGTAGTTCTCGCACAGCACGTCGGCCCACTTCACCAGCTCGAGCGCCAGCTCGCGGGCGCGGGGCTCCTTCAGGTCGAGCGTCACGCTCTCCTTGCCCGGGTTGAGCAGCACGAACATGGGCGAGCCGTCGACGCCGAACTTCGAGTCCTTCGTCAGGAAGAGCGTGCGCAGGAAGTCGGGGCGCCTGCCCGACTCGATCTTCACCACGCGCGCGCCGTGCTCGGCCAGGTACCTGGTGGCCAGCGGACCCGCCGCGCCGGATCCGATCTCCAGCACGTTCAGGCCCTCGAAGACGCCGGCGCCGGGTGTGCGCGGCGATGCGGGCTCCGGCGCGCGCGCCTCGAGCGCCGCCCACTCCGCGTCGACCTCGGCGTCGTGCTCGCCGACGCGGGGCGCGCGCCGCCGGATGCCCACCGGCGCCTCCTCCACCTTCGCGAAGAAGGCCGGGTGCTCGAGCGACACGCCCAGGTGCGGATAGTCGAGCGTGCGGAAGAGGCCGCGGTCGCGCAGCTGCTCGTGGCCGGCGATCTCCCGCGCGTCGTTGCACGGCGCCAGCAGGATGCGCCGCGCCAGGGCCTCCCGGTACAGCCAGCCCATCGTCTTCGTGGCGAAGAAGGCGCCGAAGGCCTCTTCGAGGCGGCGGATCTCCGCGTCCGGCGCGTCGATGTGGCTGTAGCCCTCCCAGTCGTATTCGCGCAGCCAGTCGGGCGCCATGCCGTGCTCGTGCATCAGCGCGACCGTGGCGCGAAGGTTGGGAATGCGCGGCGCGCCGCTGCGCAGCCCGAAGCTCACCTGGCCGTCCTGCACGTCCCAGATCTCGTTGGTGCGGCCCATCTTCGCGCCCACCCGCTTCGCGTTCGACGGCTTCCAGGCGTGCTGGCTGGCGCCGGTGATGAGCGTCTGCAGCTGGGTCTCGTGGAGCGAGACGTCGACGTGCTGGCCGCGCCCGCTGTGCTCGCGCGCGTAGAGCGCGGCCAGCACACCCACCACCGCCTCGGGTCCGCCGTGGTAGTAGGCGGTGGGCATCGTGCAGCGCACCGGCGGGTGGTCGGGCTCGCCGGTCATGGCCAGGTTGCCGCCCAGGGCCACCACCACCAGGTCGCCGGCCTTCCAGTCGGCCCGCGGTCCGCTGCGGCCGAAGGGCGTGATCGAGCAGTGCACCAGGCGCGGAAAGCGCTCGCGCAGGTCCGGCCAGTCGAGGCCCAGCCCGGCCAGCCGACCCGGGGCCTCGGTCTCGAGCACCACGTCCGCGTGGGCCAGCAGGCGCAGGGCGCGCGCGCGGCCGGCCGGGTCGTCCAGGTCCAGGGTGATGCCGCGCTTGCCGGCGCCCAGGGCCAGCCAGTGGAGGCTGCGCTCCGGGTCGCCCTCTCCCCCCGGCAGCCAGGGCGCACGTCGCAGGCCGGCGTGCCCGCCCGGCGGCTCGGCCACCACCACGTCGGCGCCCAGGTCTGCCAGGATGCGACCTGCCAGGGCCCCGGACTCGTCGCAAAGGTCCAGGACGCGCAGGCCGTCGAGCAGACCGGGTTTCATCATCGGGTCCCCATGATAGAATCTGACGGGTCGTCAGATAACCCCAGAATCCTCCACCCCTCCACCCCCAGCGAGGACGCCATGCGCGAGTACCGCCTGATCGACGCCGACTGTCACGTCGTGGAGCCGCCCCACATCTGGGACCGCTGGCTGCCCAAGGAGTACCACGATCGCGCCCCGAAGCTGGTGAAGGACGACGAGGGCGGCGACGCCTGGGAGTTCGTGCCGGGCGGTCCGCTCATGTACATCGGCCTGGTCGCGACGCCGGGCATGCGCTTCGAGGACATCAAGTGGAAGGGGTACACCTACGACACGGTCCGCAAGGGCTGCTGGGACGGGAAGTCGCGGCTCGAGGACATGGACACGGACGGCGTCGACGCCGAGTTCATCTATCCCAGCCAGCGCACCATGTACTCCTTCATGGGCAACCAGGACCGGGACTACCACCGGGCCGGCGTGCGCGCCTACAACGACTACATGGCCCAGGAGTTCTGCGCGGCCGATCCGGAGCGGCTGTTCTTCCTGGCCCAGATGCCGAACCTGGGCGTCGAAGAGGGCATCCAGGAGCTCCAGCGCTGCCGCGAGATGGGCGCGCGCGGCTGCATCATCACCGCCTGGCCCGCCGGCGGCGACGACCTCACCGCCGAGGACGACGAGTTCTTCGCCGCCGCCGCCGACCTGGGCATGCCGGTGTCGATCCACATCAACATCCAGCGAAAGCGCAACCCGAAGCCGACCCTCGAGGGCCCGGCGGCCATCGCCACCATGGCGCTCTCGGGCATGATGGCCTTCCCGCCGATCATGTTCGAGCTGATCACGTCGGGGCTCTTCGACCGGGTGCCGAAGCTCCAGATCGTGGGCGTCGAGACCGAGATCGGCTGGATCCCGGAGGCGCTCGAGCAGGTGGACAACTTCTACTGGCGCAACCGCGCCCACACCGGCATCGCCATCAAGCACATCCCCAGCCACTACTTCCGCGAGAACTTCACCTGCACCTTCATCCAGGACCGCACCGGCATCGCGAACCGCCACGCCATCGGCATCAAGAACATCGCCTGGTCGACGGACTACCCGCACCACGGCTGCGACTGGCCGTACAGCCGGAAGGTGATCCAGGAGACGATGGGCGACGTGGCGCCGGAGGAGCGCTACTGGATCTGCGCCGGCAACATGGTCCGCCTCTACGACCTGCCCCAGAGCCTGCCGACGCCGTAGTAGGATCGGGCGATGAAGCGCCTGGGGCTCTGGCTCGCTGCGGGACTCGTCGCCTTCCTGGCGGTCGCGCTGCTGTTCGACCTGTTCGTCGGGGTGGTGCAGCCCGAGTTCGAGCCGGACGGGCGCTCGCTGGTGCTGATCACCACCGACGCCGAGGGCCAGCGCCACGAGACGCGGCTGGCGGTGGTGGAGGACGCCGAGGGCAACGCCTGGGTCCAGTCGGGGCACCACTTCCGCGGCTGGTACCACCGGGCCGTGGCCAACCCGCAGGTCGAGGTGGTGCGCCTCGGCGAGACGAAGCCCTACACCGCGGTGCCGATCGACACGCCGGAGAGCGAGGCGCTCATCGAGGAGCTGTTCATCCAGCGCGGCGGGGCGCTGCGCCACTTCGTGATCCGCGCGCTGCTGCTGTTCGCCGACGTCAAGCCGGTGCGGCTGGATCCGCGCCAGGAGCCGGGCTAGGCGGCGCCTCCCCGGGGGTGTCAACCCGGGCTGCGGGACGGCCGATCCAGAGGGGGATGCGTCGCGTCCTCACCCTCGCGCTCCTGCTTCCGCTCGTCTTCGGATCGGGCTGCTTCGTGCTCGACGAGATCGACGCGGGCATGGAGATCATGGACGCCCACAGCCCCGAGCGGAACCAGCAGAAGCAGGGCCAGCAGGCGGCCGCCGGTGACGGCGAGAAGCCGCCCACCTACGACCAGGTGCGCTCCGAGTGGTGGAAGGACGCCAACACCCTCTCGCTCTCGCCCGACGAGAAGGCGGCGCAGGAAGATCCGCTGGTGCCGTGCCAGCACGCGGGCAAGAGCGTCTACACGAAGCGCTCGGACTGCCTGGCCCGGGGCGGCCAGCCGGGGTAGCCGACATGCAGATCCTGGGCGGCCTCCTCGGCGGATCCTTCGTGCTGGCCAGCCTGGTCGTCGGATCGCGCCTCGTGCTGCTGGCCCGGCGCACGCGGCGGGTCGCCGAGCTCCACATCGGCGCCGGCCTGCTGCTGCTCGCCGTCTTCGGCTATCCGCTGATGGTGGTGGCGCGCAGGGCGCAGGCCCTGCCCGATTCCACCCGCAGCACCGTCGCCTTCGTCGGAGCGCTGTGTCTCGCCGTCGGCGGATGGTGGATCGTGTGCTTCGTGCGCGGCGTGTTCCGCCGCGAGAGCCGCGCCGCGTCGTTCGTGGTGTGGGCCTACGCCGCCGTCGCCGGCGGACTGCTCGCCTGGCAGAGCGTCGCGCCCGGCTGGTGGACCTGGGTGCAGGACCAGCAGGGTCCCTGGGCCGCCGCCCGCTGGATCACGCTGGTGCCCATCTGCTGGGGCGGTGTCGAGTCGCTGCGCTACTGGGTGCGCATGCGGCGACGCCTGGCCCTGGGACTCACCGATGCGCTGGTGACCGACCGCTTCCGCCTGTTCGGCATCTCCATGCTGGCCGGCTTCGTCGCCAACGCCGGCACCGTCGTCTACCAGGTACGGGGCGTCGACGTGATCGGGACCGCCGTCGGGGCCGTCGTCGTCAGCCCGGCCAGCATCGCCGCCGTGGCCCTGTGGCTGGCCTTCCTGCCGCCCGCCGCCTACCGGCGCTGGATCCATGATCGTTCTAATCGATTAGTAATATCCAAATAATCCGTTGGATCGATCCCAGGGAGTGAGCGAAGTTCTCCTCCGAGGGGCCACACGGGGCCCCGAGAGGAGGATCCGATGCACGAGAACCGAGAGGGACAGCGCGTTCCCGAGGTCACCTTCCGCACCCGCAAGGACGGCGAGTGGGTCGACCGCACCAGCCAGGACGTCTTCGCCGGACGCACCGTGGTGGTCTTCGCGCTGCCCGGCGCCTTCACCCCCACCTGCTCGTCCACCCACCTGCCGCGCTACGAGGAGCTCGAGTCCGAGCTGCGGCGCGCCGGCGTCGACGAGGTCGTCTGCCTGTCGGTGAACGACGCCTTCGTCATGGACGCCTGGGGCCGCGACCAGGGCGCCCGCCACGTGACGCTGCTGCCCGACGGCAACGGCGCCTTCAGCCGCGGCATGGGCATGCTCGTCGACAAGGAGGACCTGGGCTTCGGGCAGCGCTCGTGGCGCTACTCGATGCTGGTGCGCGACGGCGTGATCGAGAAGATGTTCATCGAGCCCGACGTCCCGGGCGATCCGTTCGAGGTGTCGGACGCCGACCACATGCTCGCCTACCTGGCACCCGAGCGCAGCCACGCGCCGGACGTGTCGCTGTTCTCGCGGCCCGGCTGCGCCCACTGCGCCCGCGCCAAGGCGATGCTCGACGCGGCCGGCCTCGCCTACGAGGAGATCGTGCTGGGCACCGACATCACCGGCCGCACGCTGAACGCCGTCACCGGCGCCAGCACGGTCCCCCAGGTCTTCGTCGAAGGCGAGAAGATCGGCGGCGCCGACGACCTGGAGAAGTGGCTCTCAGAGCGGAACGGCTGACCGGCCGGGCGGGGGCTACCCAGCTGCCAGCAGACGCCCCAGCTCCAGCAGCTGGGGCGTCCCGCTGCCGAACTGGAGCTCCAGGTGGCGCGCCGCCAGGAAGTAGCGGTGCAGCGGGTACTCGCGATCGACGCCGACGCCGCCGTGCAGGTGGGTCGCCGCGTGCACCACGCGCTTGCCCGCCTCGGAGGCGTAGAACTTGGCGATCGCCACCTGCTCGGCCGCGTCCTCGCCCACACCGATCCGCCAGGCGGCCTGCCAGGCGGTGAGCCGGATCGCCTCGGTGTCGAT
This sequence comes from Myxococcota bacterium, assembly GCA_050618055.1. Taxonomy (GTDB): domain Bacteria; phylum Myxococcota_A; class UBA9160; order UBA9160; family SMWR01; genus CALDCK01. Next base: position 20,662 of record JBNLVK010000088.1, on the reverse strand, counting down.
GTAGGCGTCGGCCGCGCGGTGGCCGACCGCCTGGAACATGGCGATCGGCTGGTCGAACTGCTTGCGCGTCTTCACGTACTCGCTGGTCAGGTCGAGGGCCGCCTCGCACACGCCGAGCGCCACCATGCAGGTGGCCGACGCCGCGCGCAGCGTCGTCCATGCGACCACGGCATCGCCGTCGTCGCCCAGGCGGTCGCCGGCGCCGACGCGCACCCCGTCGAGGGTGAGCTTCGCCTCGGGGCGACCGCTGGTCGTGGCCAGCGGCTCCTTTGCGAGACCGGCCGCGTCGCCGGGCACCAGGAAGACCGCCGTGCCGGCGTCGGTGCGCGCCGGCACCAGCACCAGGTCCGCCCGCTCGGCGAAGGGCACGAACAGCCGCGTCCCGGACAGGCGGAAGCCGTCGCCGTCCGCCACCGCCTCGACGGCCGCGTCGCCGGCCAGGGCCGCCGTCAGCACCGCCTCGCCCGACGCCACCTTCGGCAGCCAGGCCGCCTGCTGGGCGTCGCTGCCGAACCCGGCCAGGGGCAGCGCCCCCAGCACCAGCGTCTCCAGCAGCGGCACCGGCGCCGTGGTGCGCCCCGCCTGCTGGAGGATCGCCGCCAGCTCGATGAAGCCGAGCCCGGCGCCGCCGTGGACCTCGGGCACGGCGATGCCCAGCAGTCCGGCGTCGGCCAGCGCCTTCCACAGCTCCGGGTCGAAGCGGGCGCCGTCGGGCCAGCCCGCCTTCTCCAGATCGCGCTGCCGCTCGTGGCTCGCCAGGTCCTTCAGGATCTGCTGCGCCAGGTCGGCGACGGCCTGCTGGTCTTCGGTGAGATCGAAATCCATGATGGTGTCCTCTAGACGCGCGGGATCCGCGGCAGGCCCAGGCCGAACAGGCCGATCAGGTCGCGCTGGATCTCGTTGGTGCCGCCGCCGAAGGTCAGGATCAGCAGGCCGCGGTACAGGCGCTCCAGGGCGCCGCCGCCCACCGCTTCGGACGAGCTGCCCTGCAGGTAGCCGCGCTGACCGGTCACCTCCATGAGCAGGCGCGCGCCCTCCAGGTAGAACTCGGTGCCGTGGATCTTGGTGGTCGACGCATCGGCCGGATCCAGGCGGTTCTGGGTGGCCGACCATGCCACCTTCCAGTTGATGAGGCGCAGGAACTCGAGCCCGGCGCGCACCCGCGCCAGGTTCAGCTGCACCCAGTCCTGGTCGATCACGCGGCGACCGTCCTCGAGCTTGGTGTCCTTCGCCCACTGGAGCGTCGACAGGTACGCGCCCTCGAACATGCCCGGCGAGGCGATGGTCACGCGCTCGTGGTTCAGCTGACCGGTGATGAGCTTCCAGCCCTTGCCCGGCGCGCCGATGATGTTCTTCGCCGGCACGCGCACGTCGTCGAAGAAGACGGCGTTGATGTCGTGGTCCGACAGCAGGTCGAGCGGGTCGATGCGGATGCCGGGCGTGTTCTTCAGGTCGACGATGAGGATCGAGAGCCCGGCGTGCTTCGGCGCGTCCGGGTCGGTGCGCACCGCCAGCCAGCAGTAGTCGGCGTCGCCGGCCAGGCTGGTCCACAGCTTCTGGCCGTTGATCACGTACTCGTCGCCGTCCAGGTCGGCGCGGGTGGTGAGCGACGCCAGGTCGGTGCCCGCCTGGGGCTCCGAGTAGCCGATGCAGAAGTGGATCTCGCCGGCCAGGATCTTCGGCAGGAAGAACGCCTTCTGCTCGTCGGTGCCGTTGTGCATGATCTGCGGCCCGACCGTGTTGATGGTCAGCATGGGCACCGGCGCGCCGGCGCGCATCGACTCGTCGAACCAGATGAACTGCTCGATGGCGGTGCGCCCCTGTCCGCCGTACTCCTTCGGCCAGCCGAGACCCAGCCAGCCGTCGGCGCCCATCTGCTTCACGACCGCGCGCATGACCTCGCCGGTGCCGTGGCCCTCGGCCAGGCCCTCGCGGACCTCGGGGGTGAGCAGCTTCTCGTAGTAGTCGCGGAGCTCCTGGCGCAGGGCCTCCTGCTCCCGGGTGTATCCGATGTACATGCGTCGACCTCGCTGGGGCTCGAGTGAAACGTGTTCTACTCTGGGCCGCCCATTCTCGCGCGTTCGACCCCGATGAGCCACCTCTATCCGCCGCCCCACCACCTGCTGTCCGACCTGGACTTCGAGGTCGACCGCAGCGGCGGGGACTTGCAGGTGCGGCTGCCGGTGACGCCGGCGCTGCTGGACGCCGCCGGATCGGTGCGGGCCGGCGTGCTGGGGCTGGCGCTCGACGTCTTCGCCGGCGGCCTCTCGGTGGAGGCGGCCGCGCCGGACTGGGCGCTCACCTCCGAGCTGACCCTGCACGCCCTGCGCCCCTGCGGCGCGGGGCGGCTGGTGGTGACCGGCCGGGCGCTGCGCGCCGGTCGCACCCAGCGGGTGGTCGAGGCCCGCGTGCACGAGGCCGGCCGCGATGCCCCGGTCGCCATCGGCCACGTGGGCTTCGCGCGCGTGCCGCGTCGCGACGACACGCCGCCCTCGCCCGAAGAGCCGGGCGGCGTCTACACCTTCGGCGACGGGGGCACGCCGCTGGCGGGGTCGCTGGCGGACGCGCTCGGCATCCGCCGCGTCGACGCCGCCGGGGACGCCGGCGCGCTCGAGATCCCCGTCGCGCCCTACGTGCAGAACAGCGTCGGCGCGCTCCAGGGCGGGGTGGTCGTGACGCTGATCGATGCGGCCGCCTGCGCCGCCGGCGAACACGACCTCGCCGCGCCGGTGGTGGCCGTCGACGTCGGCACCCGCTACCTGGCCCTCGGTCGCGCCGGACCCGTGCGCAGCGAGACCGAGCTGCTGCGCCGCGACGCGGACGAAGCGCTCTACCGCGTCGCCCTGCGCGACGTGGGCCAGCAGGACCGGCTCATCGACGTCGGCACGGCGCGGGTGCGCCGCGCTATCGGGGCGTAGGCTCGTCGGGCGGACCCGCCGCCGCGTCGGCCTCGCGCGCGCGCTCCTCGATCTCGCGCAGCACGCGCGCCGTCTCCGCCTGTGCCAGGGCCTCGTCGCCCGGCGTGTAGACCACGCTTCCCTCCCAGCGCTTCAGCCGTCCGTCGCCCAGCTCGGCCAGCACGCGCAGCCGGTTCTCGCCCGGCGCCAGCGGCACGAAGGCACCGAAGTGCCCGTCGCTGCGCGCCTCCACGCCGCGGGCGGCGTCGCCGGTGGTGGCGTTCTCGATGGAGAGCCAGGTGGGCGACAGGTCCACCGGCGGCAGGTCCTCCAGCAGGCGCTGGGGCGCGCCCACCCGGTAGACGCGGCCCTCGCCGGCGCCGGCCAGCTTCAGGATGAACTCGGCCTGCGCGACGTTGATGCTGCCGAAGGTGAAGACGTAGAGCTCGATGCCGTCGCCGGCCAGCTCGGTCGCGGCCTCGACGGCGCGCAGCTCGGCGATGAACGGGCTCACCGGACCGGTGGGCTTGCCGTCGGTGAAGAGCAGCACCGCCCGCTCGCGCGGGAAGCCGTCGGCCAGGGCGTGCTCGGCGAGCATGTCGCGCGCCTTGCGCAGCGCCTCGCGGATGTTCGTCTCGACGCGGCTGCGCGTCGGGCGGATCTCGTCGAGCGCCGCCATCGCCAGACCCGGCGGCCCCACGTCGCTGCGATTCTTCGCCCGGTTGGCGTAGCTCACGATGCCCACCCGGTTGCGCCGGCTGGCCAGCCCGGTGACGATCGCGCGGGCGGCCACCAGCTCCATCGCCGCCACCGTGTCGTCGACGTCGGTGGTCCAGCTCGCCGGCGGCAGCGGCAGCGGCTGGCTGGTGTCCTCGCCGGGGTCGTGGTGACGCAGCGCGCGGACCAGCCCGCGGGTCTGGCCGATCACGCCATCCTCGTCGATGTCGAGACCCGACGGGAAGTTGGTGCTGATCGACATGTCGAGGGCGATCACCACGTCCGCCTCGAACAGCTCGGCGGTGCCGACGCGGCCGCGCACCTCGAACCAGGGAACGTCGCTGTGGGCCGGGTCGGCCCGGGTGAGCACCTCGAGCCGGTGGTCGAGGGTGGGAAGCGCGCGCTGGCTGCGGGCCGCCGCCTCGCGCGAGGAGGCCACCGTGGAGGCGGCGGGCCGCGTCGCGTAGGCGCACGCGAGCGCGAGCGGAAGCGTGAGCAGCAGCGTGGCGATGGTGCGATGAGAGGAGATGGGGAACCCCGGGGCTGCGTCCGAAGCACGCGAGAATGGCACGGAGCGCGGGCCCGCGCCCACGCCGGCGGCCGCTGGCTGCCGGTCCACCCCTATGCTTCCCTGTGGCGCCATGCTGGATCCCCGGGCCCTCGCAGAGCGACGCGACGAGATCGTCGAGAGCTGCCGGCGACGCGGCATCGAGGCCGACGTGGACGCCGCCGTGGACGCCCAGCAGGCGCTGGCGGCGGTCCAGACCGAGCTGAACCGGCTGAACCAGCAGCGCAACGAGCACCAGGCCGCCGGCAAGCGGAAGCTCCCCGACGACGAGCGCCGCGCCCACGCCGACCAGGGTCGCGCCCTGAAGGAGCAGGTGGCGGAGGTCGAGAAGCGGCTGACCCGCGCCCGCGAGGACCTGGACCGGGCCCTGCAGGCGCTGCCCAACTTCGTGCACCCGGACGTGCCGGTGGGTGGCGAGGACGACTTCCGCGAGCTGCGCCGCGTCGGCGAGCCGCCGCGCTTCGACTTCGAGCCGCAGGACCACCTGGCGATCTGCGAGCGCCTCGACCTGCTCGACTTCGAGTCGGGCGCCAAGGTGGCCGGGCAGAAGTGGTACTACCTGAAGAACGAGCTGGTGCTGCTCGAGCTGGCGCTCCAGCGGCTGGCCTGCGACGTGCTGGCCAACGAAGGCTTTGCCCTCCACCTCACCCCGGACGTGGCGCGGCGCAAGATGGTCGACGCCATGGCGTTCTCGCCGCGCGGTCCGGAGACGCAGATCTACTCGATCGAGGGCACCGACCTCGATCTCATCGGCACCGCCGAGATCACGCTCGGCGCGATCCACGCCGACACCATCCTCGACGAGGCGGACCTGCCGCTCAAGCTGGCCGGCATCTCCCACTGCTACCGCACCGAGGCCGGATCGGCCGGGCGCGAGAGCAAGGGCCTGTACCGCGTGCACCAGTTCACCAAGGTGGAGATGTTCGTGTTCGGCCGTCCCGAGGACTCGGAGGCCCTGCACGAGGACCTGCTGCGCATCGAGGAGCGCATCAACCAGGACCTGGAGCTTCCCTACCGGGTGATCGACATCGCCAGCGGCGACCTGGGCGCGCCGGCCTACCGCAAGTACGACATCGAGGCCTGGCTGCCCGGCCGCGGCGAGGGCGGCGACTACGGCGAGATCACCAGCACCAGCAACTGCACCGACTACCAGGCGCGACGCCTGAAGACGCGCTTCCGGCGCGAGGGTGCGAAGAAGAACGAGCTGGTCCACACGCTGAACGGAACCGCCATCGCCATGCCGCGCACGCTGATCGCGCTGCTCGAGAACCACCAGCGCGCCGACGGCAGCATCGCCATTCCCAAGGCGCTCCAGCCCTACTTCGGTCGAGAGGAACTTGCCCGGCGCTGACGAGCGGCTGGTGCTCGGCACCGCGGGGCACATCGACCACGGCAAGACCGCACTGGTCCGGGCGCTCACCGGCGTCGAGACCGATCGCCTGCCCGAGGAGAAGGCGCGCGGCATCACCATCGACCTGGGCTTCGCGCCGCTCGCGCTGCCCGGCGACGTGCGCCTCTCGGTGGTGGACGTGCCCGGCCACGAGGGGCTGGTGCGCACCATGGTGGCCGGCGCCACCGGCATCGACCTGCTGCTGCTGGTGGTGGCGGCCGACGAAGGCGTGATGCCGCAGACCCGCGAGCACCTGGCCATCTGCGAGCTGCTGGGCCTGTCGCGCGCGGTGGTGGCGCTGACCAAGACCGACCTGGTCGACGAGGACATGCGCGCGCTGGCCGCCGAAGAGGTGGAGGAGCTGCTGGCGACGACACAGCTCTCGGGTGCGCCGATCGTGCCCGTGTCGTCGACCACCGGCGAGGGCGTGGACGCGCTGCGCGAGGCGCTCTCGGCGCTGGCGCAGGGCGCGGCGCCGCGCACGCCGCGGGCCGGTCCGGCCCGGCTGTCGATCGATCGCGCCTTCGAGATGCGTGGCTTCGGCGGCGTGGTGACCGGAACGCTGATCGGCGACGCCCTCGCGGTGGGCGACGTGCTGCGCCTCTACCCCACCGAGCTCACGGGACGCGTGCGTGGGCTCCAGGCCCACGGCGAGAAGGTGGAGCGCATCGAGCCCGGCGGACGCTGCGCGGTGAACGTGCAGGGCATCGACCTGGCGGACCTGTCGCGCGGTCGCGTGCTGGCGCCGCCGGACCGGCTGGCGCCCACCACCACCCTGGACGCCCGCATCGGCTGGCTCGACGTGGCGCCGGAGCTCGAGGAGAACACGGCGGTGGAGCTGCTGGTCGGCACGGCGGAGCGGCGCGCCCGCGTGTCGCCGATCGGCGCGGAGAAGATCGCGCCCGGATCCGTGGGCTTCGTGCGCGTGCACGTCGACGGCGATCCGCTGGCGGTGCTGCCCGGCGACCGCTTCGTGCTGCGCGGCTTCGCCCGCACCGCCATGGGCGGCGCCACCCTCGGCGGGGGCGAGGTGCTCGACGCGGCTCCGCCCCACCGCCGGCGCAGCGACCCGGCGCTGCGGGCGGACCTCGAGGCGCTGCTGCGTCGCGACGCGCAGACCGACGTCGCGGTGCGCGTGTGCCGGGCGGGGCTGGCGGGCGTGGCCGAGGACGACCTGCGCCGCGAGACCGGTCTCGACGCGCAGGCGATCGAGAAGGCGCGTTCCGATCTGACCGGTGCCAACGCGCTCTGCCGCACCCGCGACGGCCGCCTCGTGGCCGACGCCGCGCTGGAAGCGCTCGAGGCGCGACTGCTCGCAGCCCTCGACGCCTATCACGCGAAGGAGCCGCTGCGACCGGGCATGCCCACCGGCACGCTGCGCCGCGTACTGCCCGAGAACGTGCCGGGGCAGGTCGCGGACCTGGCCCTCGAGCGGCTGGCCGAGCGGGGCGCGCTGCGCGTCACCGGCGACCACGCCCACCGTCCCGACCACGTGCCCACCCTCGACGCCGAAGCCTCGCAACGCGTCGAGCGCATCGCGGCGGTGCTGTTGGACGCGGGTCTCGAAGCGCCGTCGCTGCGCGACCTGGCGGCGGCGGTCGGCGCCGAGCCGGACGCGCTGGGCGACGTGCTCGCCCACATGGAGCGCCAGGGCCGGCTGGTGCGCGCCCCTGGGGATCTGTGGTTCGACGCGGCGGCGGTCGAAGCGCTGCGCGAGCGGCTGCGCGAACACTCCCGACACAACGAAATGTTGGATACGCCGACCTACAAGTCCATAATCGGGACTACGCGACGCACCGCCGTCCCTCTGATGGAGCTTCTCGACACCGAACGGTTCACGGCGCGTCGCGGAGAGGTTCGGGTGCTCCGAAAGGGCTAGGCCATGGGCAAGCCGCAGCTCCTCACACCCTCGTGGGTGGCCGCCACGCTCGCGATCCTGCTGGTGCCTCTCGCCACACCGGCCGAGACGTTCTCCCGCAACAAGTTCCTCTGGACCGAGTTCTCGATCCAGTTCTCGAACCTGGGCCGGGCGTCCGCCAGCGCGACCTCGAGCGGGCTCGGCAAGATCCACACCTCCGCGAGCTACTCGAGCCACCTCTCATCGATCGACCTGATCGAGGCCTCCCTGGTGACGGCCGTCCCGGTGACCGACCCGAATGCGGCGCCGATCACCACCATCGTGCTCGACCTGCACCGGGAGGGCGGCCGCATCGGCAACATCTCCGGGGCGATCGCCACCCCCTACCCGTTTCCGGCGCTCACGCCGAACACGCTGCCCATGACGGGCTTCGCCACGTTGTGCCTGCTCAGCGGCGTGCTGCCGCCCTGCGTCCCACAGATCAACCTGCCCATGGGCGGCACGTCCATGGGCCAGCCCGCCGGGCACGGCGTGGGAGGGCTTCTCACCCTTGGCGGTGCGGGAACGGTCCGCATCTCGCTGGTGGGAGGGCCCTACTCGGTGGCCACCGTCTCGGCCGTGGCCCGGACACCCGAGGGCGGCATCGACATCCTGACCGCGCGCGGCTTCGCCCACGGTCCGCTCTCGCTCACCTCGTCGACGGCGCTGACCTCGGCGGTGCTCCAGCTGGTGACCGCCACGCACACCACCACCGTCGGGCCCGGCGACCAGGACCTGGGCGGCATGATCTCGCGCACGCTGGTCCACGTCATGTCGCCGGAGCCGAGCCTGCCCTCGCTGCTGGTGGCCGGGGCGGTGGCGCTCGCCTGGCTCGGCCAGCGACGGCGAGGCCGGCGCTAGGAGCGCTACTCCGCCTCGCAGCCGTGGTCCATGCCGATGCGGTCCCAGCGCATGTGGTTCCACAGCAGGTCGAGCCAGGTCAGCGGGTTCAGCATGGCGGCCCAGCTGCGCTGGTTGTTCCACGACCAGTAGTTGACGATGATCGGCCCGCGCAGGTCGTTGCGCGGGACCGTGCCCCAGCCGCGGCTGTCGTTGCTGTTGTCGCGGTTGTCGCCCAGGAAGTAGTAGTGGTCCTCGGGCACCGTGAACTCGGCGTGGGACAGGCCCTGGAGCGCCGGGTGGTCGAGGGTGTCGTGGAAGCAGCCGGCCAGGTCCTCGCGCAGCACCGGGAAGTCGCGGCCACCCTCGTCGGTGAAGCTGGCGCCGGTGGGGGGCGCGGAAACCTTCGCGCCGTTCAGGTAGAAGACGCCGTGGCGGTACTCGACCCGATCCCCCGGCAGCCCCACCACGCGCTTCACGAAGCCCTCGGAGCGGGCGTCCGGGCAGACGTCGAGGGGGCAGATCTCGCCGCCGCGCTTGCGGCCCAGCGCGAACACCACGATCTCGCCGCGCTCCGGATCGCGCAGCGCCGGCAGGTGGACGTCGGTGAACGGGACCCTCGCGCCGTAGACGAACTTGTTCACGAACACGTGGTCGCCGATCAGCAGCGTGGGCAGCATCGACTCGGAGGGCACGTAGTAGGACTCGATCACCACGGCGCGGATGCCCAGGGCGATCAGCACCGCCAGCAGCAGCGGGCCCACCTGATCCCAGATGCGGCGTGCGAGACCCAGCTCCTCTTCGGGGGCCTCTTCCTGCTCGAGCGCTTCCTGTGCCACGCCTCTCCCGGTCCGATCCCGCGTCGGATTGCTCCCTGCGGGCGGCCGATGGTAGGTTCGACCGGCCGTCCGCGCCCGCGTGAATCGGGCCCGGGGGCGGCGAAAGGACCCCATGCTCTCCCGCTACGACGACTTCCCGATCCACCAGACGCCCGAGCCGGTGGCCCACCCGGCCTCCACCGACCGGAACGTCTACGACCGCTACTGGTTCAACGGCTACGCCGACGACGGCGAGTTCTACTTCGGCATCGGCATGGGCCTGTACCCGAACCGGGGCATCCTGGACTGCGGCTTCTCGATCGTGCGCGGTGGCGAGCAGCACGCCTTCCACGGCTCGCGCCGGGCGCCCGACGACCCGGCCGACACCGGCGTGGGGCCGTTTCGCATCGAGATCGTCGAGCCCATGCGCGAGGTCCGGGTGGTGCTCGAGCCCAACGACACCGGCATCGCCTGCGACCTCACCTTCACCGCCCGCACCGCCTGCGTCGAAGAGGGCCGCCAGACGTCGCGGCGCGACGGCCGCATCCTGATGGACGCCACCCGCTTCGCCCAGTTCGGCCGCTGGCGCGGCGAGGTCTGCTACGACGGCCAGACCGTGGCCATCGACCCGGCGCGCGTCTACGGCACCAAGGACCGCTCCTGGGGCCTGCGCCCGGTGGGCGAGCCCGACGCCGGCGGCGCGCCGTCGCGCTCGCTGCCCCAGGTGTTCTTCCTGTGGGCGCCCATCCACTGGCAGGACCAGTGCAGCCACTACGGCCTGTTCGACGACGGCGACGGCTTCACCTGGCACCACGACGGCATGCTGGTCCCCGCCTACGAGAGCCCGGACGAGATCCCCGGCGTCGTCGACCCGGCGGTGCGCCCCTTCCAGACCGTCGAGCACCAGATCGAGTACGTGCCGGGCACGCGCCGCGCCGCCCGCGCCGAGATCGCGCTGGTGGCGAAGGACGGCGAGCGCCTGGAGATGCAGCTCGAGCCGCTGCTCTGCTTCCGCATGAAGGGCATCGGCTACACGCACCCGGAGTGGGGCCACGGCTACTGGAAGGGCGAGCTGGCCACGGGCGGCGAGAGCTGGAAGTGCGACGACCTGGAGCCCATGGCGCTGGAGAACCAGCACATCCAGCAGGTGGTGCGCGCCACGCGCAGCGATCGCCCGGGCACCGGCATCGGCGTCCTCGAACAGATCGCCTTCGGCCCCCACGCGAAGTACGGCTTCAAGGGAATGCTGGATCCGGCCTGAGGACCCCGGAAGTCGCGCCGGTCGTGGAACGCGCGAGAAAGCTCGATGCCCTGCCTCCTGGGTTCCCGTAGGCAAGCCCGCTGTCGGCCAGAGGCCTAGCGAAGGATCGAACCGAGAACTTTGCGGTCGAGCGGCGCGCCCGCGTCGTGGCGCGGCAGGGCGTCGGCGATCTCGTGCCAGGGGGCCTTCTGCGTCACGAACTGGTGGTAGGCGGGGCGGCCCTGCGGGTCGTCGTCGCCAGCGTCGAACAGGCCGGCCGGGATCTCGACGAAGGGCAGGTCGGGCCAGGAAAGCGGCGCCGGGCTGCCGCAGGTGGCGCAGAAGCAGTGGCGGTAGGCGGGCGGGCGATGGCGCAGCGGCGCGTCGAAAGTAGTGACGGCGTCCTCGCCGGCGCGCCAGTGGAAGTCGCCGCGCCGCGCGTAGAGCGTGGCCGCGAAGTCGGCACCGTAGGCCTTCCGGCAGCGCACGCAGTGGCACAGCTCGATCTCGCTGAGCGGACCGGTCACCTCGAAACGGACGGCGCCGCACAGGCAGCCGCCGGACGGCACGTCAGGCCGCGGCGAACAGCAGGGCGATGGAGTCGCGGGCCCAGTCGAGCAGCGGGAAGCCGCTGTTCGGGAAGATGCCCAGGTAGAGCACCGCGACGGCGCAGACGGCCAGCACGAAGGCCTCGCCGGTGGCCAGTTCCATGCGCGGCTTCTCGTCGCCCGGCTCGCGCATGTACATGAGCACCGGCACGCGCAGGTAGTAGTACACCGACACCACGCTCATCAGCACGCCCAGGATGGCCAGCGGCACCTCGCCGGCCGAGACCGCCGCCGAGAACACCAGGATCTTGCCCATGAAGCCGGCGGTGCCGGGAATGCCGGCCAGCGAGACCATGAAGAGCGTCATCAGCGCCGCCAGCCCCGGACGCGACTGGGCGAGCCCGGCCAGCGACTCCATGCGCTCGCAGTCGGCGCCCCGGTTCGCCAGCGCCACGATCACCGCGAAGGCACCCAGGTTCATGAAGAGGTAGCAGACCAGGTAGAACACCACGGCCGAGTAGCCCTCGGCGGTGCCGGGCACGAAGCCGATCAGCAGGTACCCCGCGTGGGCGATGCTCGAGTAGGCGAGCAGCCGCTTGATGTTGTCCTGGATCACGGCCATCACGTTGCCGACCACCATGGTCAGCGCCGCCAGCACCCACAGCACGTTGGCCATGGCGTCGCCCAGCGGCTCGAAGGCCAGCGCCACCACGCGCAGCAGCGCGCCGAAGGCGGCCAGCTTCACCGTCACCGACATGAAGGCGGTGACTGCCGAGGGCGCGCCCTCGTAGACGTCGGGCGTCCACTGGTGGAAGGGCACCGACGAGATCTTGAAGGCGAAGCCCACCACCACCAGGCCCCGGCCGGCGACGGCCAGCGGGTTGGCCGGGTCGAAGGCGGCGCGGATGGCGGCGAACGAGGTGCTGCCGGCCACGCCGTAGAGCAGGGCGATGCCGTAGAGCAGGATCGCACTCGCGAAGGAGCCGATCAGGAAGTACTTCATCGCCGACTCGTTGCTGCGCAGCTTGCGGCGATCGAAGCCGGCCAGCACGTAGATCGGAATGCTCATGAGCTCGAGGCCCAGGAAGACCGGCAGCATGTCGACCGCCGGGATCATCAGCATCATGCCCGAGGTGGCGAACAGCACCAGGGCGTAGAACTCGCCGTGGTTGATGCGCAGCTCGTCGAGGTAGGCGATGGAGAGCGCGCACGAGAGCAGCGCCGCGAAGGCCACCACCGCGGTCAGGAAGCCCGAGTAGCGGTCGAGCTGGAACATCGGGTTGTCCGGGTTGAACACCTCGGGCGCGGCGCTCCCCGCGTGGACGATGGCCATGTAGGCCGCGATCCCCAGGAAGAGCATGGAGAACACGGCCAGCACGCTGCCGATGTACGACTCGGTGACCGGGCGGCCCAGGAAGGTCGTGGCGCGCGAGAGCAGCACCTCGCCCAGCAGCACGACCATGGCGCCCAGCGCCACCCAGGCGATGGGGCCGACGACGACGAGATGGAGATCGGGAGGGGTCACGGTCGGGGGTGCTCCAGCTCGAGAAGCGTGACGTCCACCGGCGCCTCTTCCTCGGGCGCCTCGGCCACGGCGGGCTGCACCTGCTCGATCAGCTCGATCACCGAGGGCTCGATGCGCCGCAGGAAGGTGTCCGGGTACACGCCGATCCAGACGATCGGCACGACCATGGCCACCAGCACCGCCCGCTCGCGCCAGTCCAGGTCGATGAGCTTGCGGTTCTCTTCGTTCTCCACCGGACCGAACATGACGCGCCGGAACATCCACAGCATGTAGGACGCGGCCAGCACCACGCCGCTGGTGGCGACCACCGCCATCCAGGGCGAGACCAGGAAGGTGCCCAGCAGGATCAGGAACTCGCCCACGAAGCCGTTCAGCATGGGCAGCCCGATCGAGCTCATGGTGACGATGCCGAAGAAGCAGGCGTAGACCGGCATGGGCCGGGCCACGCCGCCGAACTCGCTGATCTCGCGGGTGTGGCGGCGCTCGTAGAGCATGCCCACCAGCATGAAGAGCGCCCCGGTGGAGAGGCCGTGGTTCACCATCTGGAGCACGCTGCCCGACAGCCCCTGCACGTTCAGGGCGAACATGCCCAGCATGACGAAGCCCAGGTGGGCCACCGACGAGTAGGCCACCAGCTTCTTGATGTCCGACTGGATCATCGCCACCAGCGACCCGTAGACGATGCCCACCACCGAGAGCCCCAGGATGAAGGGGGCGAAGTCGATGGAGGCGGCCGGGAACAGGGGGAGGGCGAAGCGCAGGAAGCCGTAGGTGCCCATCTTCAGCAGCACGCCGGCCAGCACCACCGAGCCGGCGGTGGGCGCCTCGACGTGGGCGTCGGGCAGCCAGGTGTGCAGCGGCACCATCGGCACCTTGATGGCGAAGGCCAGGGCGAAGGCGGCGAACAGCCAGGTCTGGGTCTGCCACCAGGTGCCCGCCAGCGGAATGACCGTGTCGAGCAGGCCCGGCTGCTCGCTCCAGGGCGGCGAGACCAGGTCGAAGGTCAGCACGCCAAACTGCTGGAGATGCAGGTAGTAGACCACCAGCATGGCGATCAGCATGAGCAGCGAGCCGGCCATGGTGAACAGGAAGAACTTCACCGCGGCGTAGATGCGGCGCGGTCCGCCCCAGATGCCGATGATGAAGTACATCGGGATCAGCATCAGCTCCCAGAACACGTAGAACTGGAAGAGGTTCAGCGAGACGAAGGCGCCGAGCATGCCCGTCTCGAGGAAGAGCATGAAGAAGACGTAGCTCTTCACCGACTTCGCGACGTCGTTCTTCGACGAGACGAAGACGATCGGCATGAGGAACGTGGTGAGCACGATCAGCAGCAGGCTGATGCCGTCGATGCCCACGTGGTAGTGGATGCCCAGCTCGGGCAGCCAGGGCACGTACTCGACGAACTGGTAGCCGGTGCCGGTGGGGTCGAAGCCGGTGAACAGGCTGATCGAGAGCACGAAGGTGACGGCGGTGCCGGCGAGCCCCGTCCACCACCAGGCCGCGTCCGGCAGGCCGTCGCTGCCGAGCGACCGGGCGATGCCGCCGTAGAGCAGCAGCAGCGCGCCCGTGGCGAGCGGCAGGAACGTGATCCAGCTGAGCAGGGTGCCGGTTTCCATGGTCGCCTAGCGCAGCAGGTAGCCGAGGATGGCCACCGCTCCGATCAACATGAAGAAGACGTAGCTCTGGGCGAGCCCGGACTGGGCGTACTTGAGCCCGTGGGCCGCCAGGGCGCGAATGCCGCGGGCGGTGCCGTTGACCGCCACCCCGTCGATCGCCCCGGCGTCGATGGTGCGGTAGAGCACCCGGTCCGAGAGCTTCACCAGCGGGTTCACGATCGCCGCGTCGTAGGCCTCGTCCACGTAGTACTTGTTCAGCAGCAGGCGGTAGAGGCCCTGCATGCGCTCGGCCAGGCGCACCGGCAGCTCGGGGCGGCGCACGTAGAGCTGGTAGGCCAGCAGCAGACCCACCACGCCCATGCCGATGGCGGCGGCGGCCATGGCGTACTCGGTGGAGTGGGCCAGGTGGTGACCCTCGCTGGCCGGCCAGACCGCGCCCAGCCAGTTGTTCAGGCTGTGGCTGTCCTCCATGCCGAAGGCGTAGGCCTCGGGCACGCCCAGCAGGCCGCCCAGCACCGACAGCCCGGCCAGCACCCACAGCGGGTTCACCACCACCGGCGGCTGCTCCTGGATGTGGTCGCGCACCTCCGGCGCCGCCCGGTTCTCGCCCGAGAAGACCTTGAAGTAGAGGCGCCACATGTAGAAGGAGGTGATGCCGGCGGTCACCAGCCCGATGCCGTAGAGCCACAGGTGGCCCGGCACGTGGGAGGCGTAGGCGCTCACCAGGATCTCGTCCTTCGAGAAGAAGCCGGACAGCGGCGGGAAGCCGGAGATCGCCACGACACCCACCCAGAAGACCGCGTGGGTCTGCCAGATGCGCCGGCGCAGGCCGCCCATCTTCTCGATGTCCTGCTCGTGGTGCATGGCCAGGATCACCGAGCCGGCGCCCAGGAAGAGCAGGGCCTTGAAGAAGGCGTGGGTCACCAGGTGGAAGACCGCACCGGTGTAGCCGCCGCAGCCGGCGGCCAGGAACATGTAGCCGAGCTGGGAGACGGTCGAGTAGGCCAGCACCTTCTTGATGTCGGTCTGGGTGACGGCGATGGTGGCGGCGAAGAGCGCCGTGATGGCGCCGGTCCAGGCCACCACCGCCGACGCCACCGGCGCCGCGTCGTACAGGAACGACATGCGGCAGACCATGTAGACGCCGGCCGTGACCATGGTCGCGGCGTGGATCAGCGCCGACACCGGCGTGGGGCCGGCCATGGCGTCGGGCAGCCAGACGTAGAGCGGCAGCTGGGCCGACTTGCCGCAGGCGCCCACGAAGAAGCACAGGCCGATCAGGTCGACGAGCCGCCACTCGGGACCCCAGAACGGCGCCGGCACCATGATGCCGGCGATCTGGTCGAAGGAGGCCTCGATCTCGCTGAAGGCCACGGTCGGCGATCCGACGCTGGCCAGCGCGCCGAACAAGAGGAAGATGCCGACCAGGAAGCCGAAGTCGCCGATGCGGTTGACGATGAACGCCTTGCTGCCGCAGTAGGCGTTGAAGCGGTCGCTGTACCAGAACCCGATCAGCAGATAGGAGCAGAGGCCGACGCCCTCCCAGCCCAGGAAGAGCAGCACCAGGTTGTCGCCCAGCACCAGCATCAGCATCGAGAACGTGAAGAGGTTCAGGTAGCAGAAGAAGCGCTGGAACCCTCGATCGTCCCGGTGGTCGTCGTCCATGTAGCCGATGGAGTAGACGTGGATCAGCAGGCCGACGCCGGTCACCACCAGGCACATCACCGCGGACAGCGGATCGAGCCGGAAGCCCATCTCGGCGGTGAAGCGCTGGTCGCCGACCCCCGCGCCCATCCAGGTGTAGAGGTTGTCGACCAGCGCGCGACCCTCGCCCTCCAGGCCGGCCAGCTGGAAGAAGGAGATGGCGGCGATCAGGAAGGAGCCGGCGACCGTGCCGCAGGACAGCGCGATCACCAGCCAGCGCTGCATGGGCCGACGGATCAGGCCGATCATCACGCCGTGGATCAGCGCCGCCAGCAGGGGCAGCAGCGGGATCCAGCGCAGCAGGCCGTCCTGGACGTCGTTCACCACCGGAGCAGACTCACGTCTTCGATGTTCACCGAGTCGCGGTTGCGGAACATCGAGATGACGATGCCGAGACCCACCGCCACCTCGGCGGCGGCCACGGTGATCACCATGAGCACGAAGATGTGGCCGTCGTAGGCCGGGGCGCCCGTGCCGGCCTGGACCGGCCACATGCGGTTGAAGCCCACGAAGGCCAGGTTCACCGCGTTCAGCATCAGCTCGATCGACATCAGGATGACGATCAGGTTGCGGCGGGTCGCGACCCCCAGCACGCCGATGACGAACAGGATGGCGGAGAGCCCGATGACGTGGTCGAGGGGGATCACTAGTCGATCTTCCTCTTGGCCAGGATGAGTGCGCCGACGATGGCGGCGGTCAGCAGCAGCGACGCCATCTCCACCAGCAGCACGTAGTCGGTGTAGAGGGCGATGCCCAGCTGTCGGTAGCCGCCGAAGCCCTCGGGCAGCGGCGGCGCCTCGGGCTGCCCCAGCACGATGCGCACCAGCTCGGCCAGCACGAACACGCCCAGCCCGACCGCGGCCAGCTTGAGCAGCCGCTGCCGGCCCGGCGGGAAGTCGTCGGTGCGCAGGTTCAGCAGCATCACGACGAACAGGAAGAGCACCAGGATGGCGCCGCCGTAGACCATGATCTGGATCACCGCGACCAGGTGGGCCTCGAGCAGCACGTAGATGCCGGCCAGCGACACCATGGTGACCACCAGGCTCATGGCCCCGGCCACCGTGTTGCGCACGTTCAGCACCATGCCGATCGCCGACACGACGGCCAGCACGGCGAAGGCGTAGAAGAGCACGACGGGGACGGTCACCTACGCCCCCTTCGCCAGCAGCAGGAAGAAGCCGGTCACGAACACGTTCGCGATCGAGAGCGGCAGGATGATCTTCCAGCACAGGTCCATCACCTGGTCGTAGCGGAAGCGGGGAAGCGTCCAGCGCAGGGCCATCTGCAGCCAGATCATCACCACCACCTTCAGCATGAACATCAGGAAGTGCAGGATCACGCACACGCCGGTGGCGAAGCCCACGCCGAACACCGGCGTGATCGCGCCGATGATCGTGTCCGTCGAGAGGAACGGCACCGTCCAGCCGCCCAGGAAGATCGTGGTGATCAGGCCCGCGATCACCAGCACCTCGATGAACTCGGCCATGAAGAACAGGCCGAAGCGCATGCCCGAGTACTCGAGGTGGTAGCCGGCGATGATCTCGCTCTCGCCCTCGGGCGTGTCGAAGGGCGGCCGCTTGTTCTCGGCCATGATGGTGGTCAGGAACATCAGGAAGCCGAGCGGCTGGTAGAAGACGCCCCAGGCCGGCAGCCGGATCCAGTCGAGCCAGGCCGGCACGGTCATGCCGAACAGCACCTCCAGGAAGCCCAGCAGCCGGAAGGTCCCGTCCTGGGCCACCGCCATGTCCTGGAGCTGGAGCGTCTGGAAGACCATGAAGACGCCCACCACCGACAGGCCCATGGTGACCTCGTAGGAGATCATCTGGGCCGAGGCGCGCAGGCCGCCGAGCAGCGACCAGTTGTTGTTGCTCGACCAGCCCGCCATCACCGTGCCGTACATGGCGATCGAGCCGATGGCGAAGATGTAGAGCAGCCCCCAGTCCGGGTTCGCCGCGACCAGGCTCACCTCCACGCCGCCCCAGTCGTAGACGCCGCCGAAGGGGATCACCGCGAAGGCGATCACCGCCGGGATGGCGGCGATGATCGGCGAGATCAGGTGGATCACCGGGTTGGCGCCGTGGGGGACCACGTCCTCCTTGGACAGCAGCTTCACCACGTCGGCCAGCGGGTGCAGCAGGCCGAGCACGGTGATGCCGCCCACGTTGGCGCGGTTTGCGCCGATGCGGTCCTGCATGACCGCGCTCTGCTTGCGCTCGATCCAGGTGATCACCGGCGCGAGCCCCGCGACCATGACGATCAGGATGAAGAGCGACTTGAACAGGGCGGGCAGCAGGACCTCCACCTAGGCGTCCTCCCCGCCCGCCAGCGGCAGTCCGGCGTCGCCCACCGCGTCGAGGTCGCGCCCGAGGAGCGCCGGCGCCGACGCGCCCAGCGCCTTCGAGATCTGGCGCACGTTCCAGGCCGCGCCGTCGAAGCCCTCGAGCCCCATGGCCGCGCCCAGCCGCGCCAGCACGTCGCCCTCGCTGTGGGCCTCCCAGCCCGGCTCGACCGCCGGCACGACGCGCTGCACGTGGCCGCCGGCGTTCACCAGCGTGCCCGCCTTCTCGCCGACCATGCGCGTCGGAAGCTGCACGTGGGCCACGCCGCCGAGCGCCGAGACGTGGCTGTCGAGCACGATCACCGTGTCCAGGCCCGACAGCGCAGCGGCATCGCCCAGCGCCTGGGCGTGCAGCAGGTCGCTGCCCAGCACGACCAGGCCGTCGACGCCGCCGCCGCGGATGCGGTCGAGCACCGGCTGCGCCTCGCCGAAGCCGAGCTCACGGGCGCCGCGGGCGTTGGGCGCCTTCTCGGCGTGCACCAGGATGTCGTCGGCGTCGCCGGTCGGCACCACCACGCCGTGGTTCTCGGTGCCCAGGGCGGACAGGAAGCGGCGCAGCGTGAACAGATCCTCGTTGGTCGCGTGGGCCGACGCGACGCCCGCCACCACGCCCGCGCCCTTCGCCTCCACCAGCCGGCCCAGCCGCTCGGCCGCCGCCGTCACCGCCTCGGCGTAGGTCGTCACCTCGGGCACGCCCAGCTCGCCGCGCACCAGCGGGTGCTGCAGGCGGTCCGGCGCACCGATGCGCTTGTAGGTCATGCGACCGTGATCGCAGATCCAGGTGTCGTTCACCGCGTCGTTCCGGCGCGGCACGAAGCGGTAGACCTTGTTGTTGGCCACGCCGGCGTGGACGTTGCACCCCCGCGCGCAGCCGGTGCACACCTCGGGAACGTCCTCCAGGAACCAGACGCGGATCTTGAAGCGGAAGTCCTTGGTGGTGAGCGCGCCGACCGGGCAGATGTCGGCCACGTTCATCGAGTAGTCGTTGTCGAGCGGCACGCCCGGGAAGGTCTCGATCACCGAGTGGTCGCCCCGGTTCAGCACCGACAGCTCGCGGGTGCCGGGCACCTCGTCGCAGAAGCGCACGCAGCGTCGGCACAGGATGCAGCGCTCCTGGTCGAAGACGATGGTCGGGCCCAGGTCGACGTTCTTCTTCAGCGCGCGGCGCGGCTCGCGCGTGCGCGACACGTCGACGCCGTACTCGTAGGCGTAGTCCTGGAGCTTGCACTCGCCGGCCTGGTCGCAGATCGGGCAGTCGAGCGGGTGGTTCACCAGCAACAGCTCCATGACGCCTTCGCGCGCGTCCTGCACCCGCTGGTTCTGCGTGGTCACCACCATGCCCTCGCGGACCGGCGTGTTGCAGGCGATCTGGAGCTTCGGCACGCCCTCCACCTCGACCTGGCAGAGGCGGCAGGAGCCGTCGATGGAGAGCTTCGGGTGCCAGCAGTAGTGGGGCACGTCGACGCCGTTCATCAGCAGGCCGGCGTCGTCGAGCGCCTGGAGGATGGTGCGACCCTCCTGCGTCTCGATCTCCACGCCGTCGACGGTGAACTTGATCATCAGAGTTCGAAGCTCTCGGGGAAGGGGCACTTCTTCTCGCGCACGTGCGCCTCGAAGTCCTCGCGGAAGTGGCGCAGCAGGCCCTGCACCGGCCAGGCCGCCGCGTCGGCGAAGGCGCAGATGGTCGCGCCCTCCATCTTGCCGGCGATGTCGAGCAGCACGTCCAGATCGGCCTGCTCGCCGCCGCCGCGCTCGATGCGGTTCACGATCTTGTTGAGCCAGCCCGTGCCCTCGCGGCACTGGGTGCACTGGCCGCAGGACTCGTCGCGGAAGAAGTAGGTGATGACGCAGGCGACCCGCACCATGCAGGTGGTCTCGTCCATGACCATGACGCCGCCGGTGCCGAGCATGGTCTTGCGCTCGCGCAGCGACTCGTTGGCCATGGGCACGTCGAGCTGGCCCGCGGGCAGGATCGGCATGGACATGCCGCCGGGGATCACGCCCTTCACCTTGCGGCCGTTGGGCACGCCGCCGGCGTGCTCGAAGACGATCTCGTCGAGGCGCGTGCCCAGCGGAAGCTCGTAGAGGCCGGGGCGCTCCACGTGGCCCGACACGCCGAAGATGGTGGTGCCCGGGCTCTTCTCGGTGCCGAAGCCGCGGAACCAGTCGGCGCCGTTGTTCACGATGTGCGGGACGTGGGAGAAGGTCTCCACGTTGTTCACCGTGCTGGGCATGCCGAAGGCGCCGTACTCGGCGGGGAAGGGCGGCTTCTTGCGCGGCTGGCCCTTCTTTCCCTCCAGCGACTCGAGCAGTCCCGTCTCCTCGCCGCAGATGTAGGCGCCGGCGCCGTGGTGGACGTAGACGTCGAAATCCCAGCCGGTCTTGTTGTCCTTGCCGAGCAGCCGCGCCTCGTAGGCCTCGTCGATGGCGCGCTGCAGCGCCTCGCGCTCGCGGATGAACTCGCCGCGGATGTAGATGTAGGCGGTGTGGGCGCCCATCGCGAAGCCGGCGACCAGGCAACCCTCGACCAGCGTGTGCGGGTCGTGGCGCATGATCTCGCG